>JABDBE010000009.1 GCA_013288805.1 Acidobacteriota bacterium | reverse complement strand
TGCAGTCTTTTTGGCCGAAATCACCTTCTCGAATAGCGGAACATACCTCATACGCAATGCCAGGAGTTGCTCGTCAACGGCCTCCGCTCTCTTTATATAATCCTGCGCCTGCGCATCGGTCATGGTGGCGTAGTTCGCCGCATAGTCCTTGATTACCGCCCAACGTTCGTCATTGGCTTTGATCGCTGCCTGTCTGTACTGGTCGAAGATAGGCCAAAACTTGGTGGCCTCGTCGGCGGTGAGGGTCATGTTTTGCGCCATGATCTGCTTCCGCTGTGCGCGCAAGTCCGCCCGCAGCATCTCGATGTCTTTGTCCGAAATGTTGTTCGACGGTGTGCCAGCTGCCGAAACGCTCGGTGACGCAGGCGTCTGGGACAGAGCGAAGATCGATAGATTGCACACTAACAGTACGTAGACAACAACCAGGACAGGACTGAAACTCTTCTTCCGCATTATTGTTTCCTCCGAATTTTTAAAGGGCATTCTCAATTGTTGGCGGCCATTCCTGGCGCGAGAACAGGCTAGAGGAGATTCACTTGCCGTATCAACTGGTAAAAGTGACAGCTCAGTGACCATCAACTCCGCAGAAATTCGGCCTTGTAATGGGGGCGGGCTCGCTTGAACGGGCTAGCGGGATCACGTTGGATTTGGTCACAATGGCGCAGAATGATCCAGCAGGAATTAGTACGCAGCAAAGGAAATTGGACGCCCCTTACTCATTCCGTCGTATATTTCAAAATGCGACTTGTCCTTTTGAAAGGGGAACACAGGCGCGCTATGAGCAACCGCACGAGGCACCGCGATGCTTTGATGGGCCCGAATCACTGGCGGCGCATCGTCTTCATTGCGGCATTGTGCAGTTGCGTCCTCGCCATTCCGGCCAGGGCGCAGCAACAAAACGAGCCCGAAGATCCGGAAGATGAGAAGAAGATAGGACTCTGGCTGGATCAGGGAATTTCCACTGGCCTTGCGGCGAATAAGTCTCTGGATGTCGAATTTCACGAGCGGCTCGACGAAGGAATGTCCAATCTATTCGAGTACTTCGTTCAAGGCGGCGTTGCCTTCCGTCTGCGGCCGTGGTTCACGGTGATACCGGTTTATCGTTACCAGCGCTTTCCCGCGAATCCCGCCATTGCTTACGAAAGCCGGCTGCAGCTCAATCTCACTCTGAGCACGTCCCGCGGCCCGTGGCGGCCGATGTTGCGGACACTCGTCGAGGGACGCTTCCCTGATAACCGGCCTGCTTCTGCGCGTCTTCGATTTCGCCCGGGAATCGAATACACTTTACCGTTCCGCATGACGCGCCGGCCAGTGCTGGTCGCGAGCGACGAGTTCTTTGTTGTCCCTGGAAACAATCCCTTCGCCAACGGCGGCAGCAGCTTCACTCAGAACCGCTTCCAGGTGGGAGTACGGTTGCCTATCGGCGATTCGTTTTCGGTTCGGCCTTACTACTTATTACAGTCGGTTAACCTGCCCGGCGGCTGGGATACGAACGAAATTCTTGGTATCTCGCTGGCTTTCAGGATCCCGCGCAAAACCAAGACGGTCCGCTCGTCACGGGCGAGCGGCGGCGCATCCGGCGAAGTCCCGAATCCAGAAGAGCCGTAGGATGGGCGCGCTTATTTCGCTGCCGCAACCCAGACATTGTCGGCAGCGGCTAACTCGGAATTCGGCGCCTCCGTGGTTAGGTTGACGCGCTGCAAGCCATCTTTCTTTCCCGGCGTGGCTTGGAAAACTACGTAGTATTGGTTGTCGAACATCCGCTGCAGGCGGTCGAGATAAGGTTTGAAGCTGACCAGGTTAGAAGTGCCCAGAGAAAAACAGTCGCCGCCGGTTTCATCGGCGAGCTTGGTCAGGCCTGAAAGGCCAATTTGCAGATCCCAGGAACTTCGGGCCGCTCGTCCGACGCTGACAGCGTACAACGTGTAGACAATCACGTTGTAGCGCTGGCTGATTTCACTGGCGGAGTTCACGTCGGGACTCATGGTGGGCATGCTGTGATACACCGTTCCATAGTCAGGGCCGAGGAGCGGAGATCCTACTGGGACCCGTCCGGAACGCGGGGTCATGGGCTGGCCTACCGGGCGCGCGGGCTGCGCTCCGCGAAGCCGATCAATGCCGTCAGCAACCATCAGAACTTCACGGCGGACATTCTGCTGAGGCCATCCTTTCACCAAACTGATCAGAGACAGGTAAGGGCTGTCCATCGTCGACAACCTCGCGAAAGGCAGGCGAATCGCTTTGACGGCGAGGTCGTGATCGGCCGTGAAGTTTTGGCTGACTTGGACGGCGGCATTCGACATGTAGCCGACGGCAATCACGGTGGTTGCAGGCTGAGCCTTGATGAAATCCCGAATGTCGTTGAGATTGTTTCCTATCCCTGTGTCGAGCGTATCGTCGATCAGGATAAATAGCTGGAGAGCGGCATTGTCGCCCTTGGCGGGGATCAACTGGTTGACTTTGAGAAAATTCTTCCCTTGTTTTACTTTTACGTCGCCCTGCTGCAGCTTGGGAATTTCGTCACCCTGCTGGGCCTCGTTGGTGGCAACCAGGTGAGCTTGAACGGCGGCTTGAGCACTCTTGTCTTGCGAGTGCATGGTTGGCGCGGTGAACATCAGGAGGCATAAACTGCTCAACAATCCGAGAACAGGCTTGTAGTTTTTCATCGATCCTCTGGCATTATTTTGCAACGCTTTCTTAATCAGCGCTGCTTTTATAATTTCCCCACACCAATATAAGCCCAGTTAGCGGCGGAAAAACTGGCAAAACTGCCAGTCCGCGCAAGTCGCATTGGTCGCGCGCCTCGGACGAGACCGATGCCCACGCTAACGGCGGCGACAAAATCACTAGCAGGGCGGAAGTCTGGGTTCCGGCTTCGACTAACCGTCACAGTAGATCCAGATCGTGCGCTCGCCTAAGCGGACGAGGCCGGTGACCGCTCGCAGCGAGCGTCCAATGAGGCGCTGGCTTTCCTGGTTCCATGTCATCACTAGTTCTTCTGACAGTGGCGTACCTAAGGATGAGCGGCGAGGCTTACAGCTACTGAACTACACAATCTCATTCCCGGCGGCGTTGCTGTCGGAGATCCGGTCACCACGAAGCATGAAAATAGTTACACGTATTTTCAAGAGAGGCATGGGAGGCCAAACAACATAAGCAATCCATGTATGTGAAAGGATCGCAGTTCGGCCAATTCGCTGATTCAGCGATATTTTTGAAAGATAGTTGCGCTTAGGAAGCAGGCTTTGAATGCGGACTCTATGCTTGGTCACGCAGGTGTTGCGCCGCGAAATTATTCCGGTGGTTCGAAGCTCCGTGATTCCCAGTTTCACACGACCCGGCAAAGCGAATAGCTATGTGATCGGAGTTTTCCTTGCAGTACTCGCTGTGAGTTCCTTCGCACAAGAAAAAACTCAGACTTCAGTTCAACCGGAACCACCCTCCGTAAACACCCAACTTCCGGTTAATTGGCTATATGGCGCGTACATCCCCAAAGACGCCCCTATGGTTGCGCTGACCGGTCGAGAACGCTTCAAGCTTTACGTTCGTCAAACATATACGACGCCTGGCATTTATATAAAGACAGCATTTTTTGTTTTACACGACCAAGTGAAAGACACGCCGTCGGCGTGGGGAGATGGCTTCTCTGGCTTCGGCAAACGATTCGTTTCCGATCATGCCACGAATATCATCCAAAATTCACTCACCTCACTTGGTCAAGGAATTGTCGGATGGGAACCGCGCTACGATCGGTGCCGGTGCACTGGGGCGGGACCACGCTTTCGTCACGCCTTCATCAGAAACTTCATTACTTATGACAACAATGAACAATCTATTCGACCAAATATCATGCCTTTTGCGGCCGCATTCGGAGCGGGAGCAATTGGTGCGACGTGGAATCCGAATAATCCCACGATCGTGGTCAAGGGCTACCAGAGCGTATTCACGCAAGCCTGGGTGGGGATCCTTATAAATAGTATCGGGGAGTTTGCACCTGACATAAAGAAAAAATTCAGCAGGCACAAGGATTGATCTTCTGAAGCCGCGTAACGACTCGTTTATATCCCAAGGCTTTCCAATCGGAATGGCAATTTTGACAGTATCGCATCGGCCCCGTGCCTTCCAGACTACCCTCGGAGAGGGTGCGAATGACGCAAACACCACCGCGAACCGCCAGCAAGGTTGTACCGAACACTCCCACGGTACAAAGCAAGAAACCGAATGTCGTCTACTTCCTGGTTGACAATCTCGGCATGGGCGAACTGAGTTCTTACACGGGCAGTGCTCTGCGCGGGGCTACAACGACACGCATCGACGCCTTCGCCCAAGAAGGCATGATGCTTTTTAACTTCGCCCCGGAGACACAGTGCACGCCGTCTCGCTCCGCGTTGATGACCGGACGGTATTCCATCCGCTCCGGTAATCAGACGGTCGCGCTCGCCGGATCGCACGGCGGGCTTGTGCAGTGGGAACGGACGCTAGGAGACATTTTCTCCGAGGCGGGCTACGCCACTTCAATCGTTGGCAAGTGGCACATTGGCGACTCCGAGGGACGCTGGCCCACTGATCACGGCTTCGACGAGTGGTATGGCATCCCGCGCTCCTATGACGAGTGTCTATGGGCAGACGATCCCTGGTATGACCCGAAGCGCGATCCGGTCACGCACGTACTCGAAAGCCGCAAGGGACAACCCGTTCAGGAGCTTGAACAGCTGACGGTTGAGGTACGGCGCGATATCGACATCGAGTACATGAAACGGGCAAAGGACTTTCTCAAGCGCAGCACCGAAGCGGGCAAGCCCTTTTTTCTCTATTTCAACTACTCTATGCTGCATCTGCCGACAATACCTCGCGCAGAGTTCAAGGGCAAAACAGGTCACGGTGACTGGGCTGACTCGCTGCTGGAAATGGACACCGATTTTGGAACCCTGCTCGACTATCTCAAGTCACTCGGCGTCGACGGCAACACCATCGTCGTCTTTTCGGGTGACAACGGCCCGGAAGAAATGGCTCCGTGGCGCGGCACGGGTGGCTGCTTTGATGGGTCTTATTTTACTGGCATGGAGGGTTCACTGAGGACGCCCGCAATCGTGCGTTACCCCGGCCACGTGCCAGCGGGGCAGAAGAGCAATGAGATTGTTCACATCACTGACCTCTTCACCACGCTCGTCCTTTGGGCAGGACTGGAAGTTCCGAAAGACCGTGTGATTGACGGTGTGGACCAGCGTGCCTTTTTCGAGGGAAAACAACCAAACTCAAACCGTGACGGGTTCCTATATTGGATGGGCGACACATTGTTCGGAGTCAAGTGGCGAAACTTTAAAATGGTTCTTGTGATGCAGAGGACACTCACTGACCCAGCCCTTCATCTCACAACCCCACATTTGATAAACCTCGATACCGATCCCAAGGAACGCGAGCCTTACGACTACCCTCACATTCACACATGGGTTGGCGCTCATACGGCGAGACTCCTGATGGAATATCAGAAAAGCCTGGGTCGCGAGCCCCTGATTCCTGTCGGCGCGCCGTTAGATTACGTGCCGAAACAGAAGCCGTCGTTGTCTGCTGCCTAGTAAGGCGATTAATCGTAAGGCCACTCAAAAGAAATCGTCCTTTGGCGACGGCAGCCAGTTCGATTCCTTGGCTTTGCCCGGTGAATCGGCTTGGATATAAATGTCCGTTGAGCCGGCCGCCATGCGCCCTCGCCCGCACGAAGAATTGACGGCGGTGTCTTTTTCGGCGAGTGCAAGCGCGTTCGAACCGCTGGCCATCAGCGGGAGAATTTCCTAACTTCGTTAACAGGCGTTCCTAGCCTTGGTCCTGAGATTTGACCCTTCGGGCGCTGGGCTACCCCCTGTCACTGTTGACAGTGTCCTCCAACGCGTACCGCTCGTAGGCTGATGTAGAAGCCGGAGACTGCGAAACTCTCGCGGCAGAGACTGCTTTCTTCGATTAAGCGAGCAGGGGAGGCTGTATGTCTCAATGGGTGAGAACGATTGTGTTCTGTGCAGCGATTCTTCCAGCTTATGGTCAGACGTCGTCATCCAAGTTTCAGCCAGGGACGATCACTGCCGTAACAGCTCATCAAAATGCGGCGGGAGAATCCGCCGCTGCCGGCGCTCGATAT
This sequence comes from Acidobacteriota bacterium, assembly GCA_013288805.1. Classification (GTDB taxonomy): domain Bacteria; phylum Acidobacteriota; class Terriglobia; order Terriglobales; family Acidobacteriaceae; genus JABDBE01. The sequence goes on along the minus strand of JABDBE010000009.1, from coordinate 66,149 downwards.
GACGTTTCAGTCAAAGTTGGTAATACGATCTACACGGTGTTGTATACGCCGCCCAACGGCGCAAACGGCGTCGAATATTCTGTGGGCTTCGACCTGTTGGTTTCAGTCACAAGCGACACCTTGACTTTCAATAGCAAGCTTTCAGGAACGACCGTTGTACCGATTCTTAGCCGGAAAACTCTCCCGGAACAAAGCATCCTCGATCCGTCAAAGGCGCCCAGTCAATACTTCAGCATGAAGCAACAGCATCTCTCGGAGACGCTCGATCTTAGTGAAGATCAACAGGCCAAAATCAAGCCGTTTCTGGAACAGGAAACCGGTGATGTCGGACAGATTCTCGGCAACCCCGTTCTTTCCCGGAAGGATAAGCTATACCGGTGGGAGAAGATCGTGCAGTCATCCGACGAGAAGATAAAGCAGTTCCTGTCTCAAACGCAGTTGGCGAAGCTTCAGGACCTGCGCAAAGAACAGAAGCAGGAATTGAAGAAGCTCATCGCGGAAGCGAAGGCCGGCAACCAGACCTGAAATCGGCGCACTCTCACCTTTCCATCTATTAGCTGACGAAATTAGTGCGATCACACTCAAACTCCCGGCTGAGTCTCGATGAGCGTCGCGATGTTACAACAGGCACTTATTTGTTAAGTCTTCCGAGGGAAGATAGTGCCGTGCGCGAACCATGGACTTTCTTCAGCCAGCGGAATCACTTGCCACTACCCGCGGCTCCAGATTGGATGGCTTCCAGGAACCGGGTCACGCTCAGCGAACCCGATACCTGGCTGGGCGGATACTGCTTAAACGTCGCGAGGAACTGTCCCACGATTTGTACGGCCGGAACCATCGTCCACAGCTTGTCGCCCCACCAGCGGGCATACATCATCGATTCGTCCTGGTAGCGCTCCCACGGATCTTGTCGCAGGTTGGTCACCAGCGGAACGTTCGTCGAATCTTCTTTGCCGGTGAAGAGGTTTCCCTCAATGGTTTTGAAGCTGAGCTTCCAGGCGTTGTACCGGACCGCCATCAGATCGGCGTTATCACTGAAATAGAAGAACTCGTGGCGCGGCCCTTCGGCGGCTTCACCCTTGAAGAACGGCATGAAATTGTAGCCGTCGAGATGGTTCTTGAAGGTCTTATCGCCCGCTTTGTATCCGGCGAGGAGTTTCTCTTTGACAGCGGGTTCTCCCGCAGCTGCCAGCAGCGTCGGCAGCCAATCCTCGGCCGACATAATCTCGTTGACGACGGCGCCCGGCTTGATTACGCCTGGCCACTTCACAAGCATCGGCACCCGGAATCCACCTTCAAAGACGGTGCCTTTCTCGCCCCGAAACGGGTGGTTCCCGCCGTCCGGCCAACTGAAGATCTCCGCACCATTGTCGCTGGTGAACAGCACAATGGTGTTGTCGGCGATCCCGAGGTCGTCCAATTTTTTGAGAATCTCGCCGACCTCCCAATCCAGTTCCATCATCGCGTCCGCAAACAGGCCGAAGCCGGTTTTATCCGCCCATTTGGGAGAGAGGTGAGTCCAGACGTGACAGCGAGTGGAGTTGTGCCAGAGGAAGAAGGGTTTGTTAGCCTTCGCCGAACGGTCGATGAAGTCGAGAGAGCGGCGCACGAGTTCCTGGTCGACATCCTCCATGCTGACTTTTGCTGTCGGGTCCATGTTCGGGTGCGGAGGAAGTGGCCCGGCATCGGCAATGGTCTGCTTGCCGACCCTACCCCAGCGCGGATCCGTAGTCGGGTCGTCGACGTTGGTGGCTTTGGTATCCACGATGTTGCGTGGGCCGAAACGTTGGTGGAACTCAGCGCCCTTTGGATAATCGCCCTGGTAGGGCTCTTCCATGGCGTTGAGATGGTAGAGGATGCCATAGAATTCATCGAAGCCGTGAAGCGTCGGCAAGTATTCATTGCGGTCGCCCAGATGGTTCTTGCCGATTTGCGCCGTGGCATAGCCGAAGGGTTTAAGTAGTTCGGCAATGGTTGGATCTTTGTCCTGCAAGCCCTGTTTGGCAGCCGGCATACCGACCTTCAACAGACCCGTGCGGAATGGCGTTTGCCCGGTGATGAACGCGGCCCGCCCCGCCGTGCAGGACTGCTGGCCGTAGTAATCGGTGAACAGTGCGCCTTCGTTGGCAATCCGGTCGAGATTGGGCGTGCGCCCACCCATCATTCCGCGATGATACGCACTGATGTTCCAAGTTCCGACATCGTCGCTCATGATCATGATGATGTTGGGTTTCTTGCTCGTCGCTTGAGCTGCCGGCATTGGCTTTTTCCTTTCGTTCCGCTTCTCGATCAACCCGGTTGGCCGCCTTCGGGGGCAAACTATCGCAGTGCCCTGCCCGTGAGAACTGCCAATAGTGACAGTCGGAAGAAAATGTTTCTGGTCGGGCGGGTCGACGCCAGGAATGGCAGCACAAAGGGAAAGTTCCGGTTCATGGACTGTTATGGTTGGATTGGTCGCTGTTGTAAGCAAGCGACCACACGTTTTGACCGCAGCACGAAGATTTTGAGCGTAACGGCGATTTCTACAATTACAGCCGGGGAGCGCCTGTCCCTTCCCTGTCAAAAGTGACAGGTCCAAAAGAGCTACCGTAGTGTTGAACTGGCTTGCGACCGTGAACTCCTATTCGCCGTGTGATTTCGTTTTCCCAACTCGACCACCTCGGAAATGACAGCACGCGTAAGCTTCCGCCTGGAAGGTAGCCCTGCGAAGCGGCCGGCGACGCCAGCGGCTGACTTGAAGCTGCTCCTCAATCAAATCCGTGGACCGCAGGAATCTATTTCCCGCCCGGGGAGCGTATCAACCCCAACTGGTAATCGCCTGCCTACCGGGCAACGTTCAGGACAGGCTCGGTCGCGGCTGGGAGGCGGCAGCGACCGAACGCGATCTTTTCTCGGAGAGCTTGAGCGTTGCTGTCCGCTCTCTCCAAACTCGGTCCTTCACGATGCAGGCCGAAACAACCGCGACGTGACTTTGAGCAAACCTGAGAGACGGGGAGATGGCGATCAGCGATGATCTTCCCTGCCGCCGACCCCCTTGACCGCATTATCAGGAAATCGTGAGAATGCAGCCTTTCGTCAAACTCGTCTTGTCGGTCGCGATGGTGGCAGCCTCTTTGGAATCGCTTTGCGCTCAGGACCTGTCTCCGCGGGCGTATGTCATCACTCCCCTGCACTCAAATGCGATTACCTTGACCTATTCGTTCTACGACGGCAGCATTATCTTAGCCGGTACGCCAATTACGGGCGCCACCGGGGCGTACCACGTAGCAATCTTCAGCTACTATCACTCGTTAAGTGTCTTTGGCCGCTCCGCCAACATCACCGCCGCGCTGCCCTACGCGTTGGGGAATTTCCAGGGAACAGTGCAGGGCGCGGAGGGAAAAATCTACCGCTCTGGCCTTCTGGATTCAGCCTTTCGGTTCTCGGTGAATCTTAAGGGTGGTCCGGCCATGCCGGTGGCAAAATACTTGAAGTGGAAGCAAAAGACACTGCTCGGCGTAAGTCTGAAGGTAGTGCCTCCCACAGGTCAATACGACCCGACGAAACTGATCAATTGGGGCACCAACCACTGGGCCTTCAAACCCGAATTTGGCTATTCCAAACGCTGGGGATCTTGGCTGCTCGATGCATATGCGGCTGCGTGGTTCTACGGAACGAACCCAGATTTCTTTTCACACAACAAATTCTTTCCCGGGACCCAGTCTCGCTCGCAAGAACCCATCGGCTCCTTCGAAGGGCACCTGAGTTACGACGTAAAGCCTCGGCTCTGGCTCTCGCTAGACGGCAATTTTTGGTTCGGCGGTCGCACCAGTTTGAACGGCATAGCGAACAATAAGACTTTTCAGACAAGCTCTCGCCTCGGAGTGACAGCCTCAATCCCGGTAAGCCAGCATCAGAGTCTGAAATTTTCCTACGGCAATGGCGCGTATGTCCGGTTTGGCGGGAACTATCAGAGTGTGTCGTTCGCTTGGCAGTATGGCTGGATGGGGAGACCGAACTAGATCGATAGGAAAATCAAAAAAATACTCGCTTGCTAGACGAGAATCAAGCACATGATTCCAGGGAGGGTCTCCATGGCAATAGATTTCAATGGCAGGTCTTTCAAGTCGGACCCATTTCATCGGTTCACCAGTGGGACCGACCAGCGGATTTACTCCAAAACATTGGCTGCTCAAAAACCGCTACACTTCAATGAGTGATACAGAGATATTTCGCCAGCCACCAGCATGTTTTCGACGCTGTGAGCATCGACACGATGTTTTACGCCCGATCAGGCACATACATCAGGAACTCCGGTATGTCCGGGAGCTCGTCTATAAACGTCCCCTTTTTCTTTCCCTTGGCGGAGAAGCGCCGGACCCTCTGATCGAACCGTTCGGCAACGTAGAGATCGCCGTCCGGGCCGATCGCAAAGCCGGACGGGGCCTTGAGCTTCCCGTCGATTACCACGCGCGCCTTGAGCTTGCCGCGCGGGGCCACTCTGGGGATGTCGTAGGCGAGGATGCTGCCGGTCCCCGCGGACCCGATGTACAGCGTCTCGCCGTGCAGAATGAGGTGCACGGGCTTCGTGAGCTTCTTCCCCTTGATGTGCGCCACGAGTCGCCCCGACTTTATCTCGAAGATCTTGAGGACGTCCCCCGCCTCGTCGGCCACGTAGAGTAGCTGGCGGTGCACAATGATCCCGCGCACCGAGTGGCGGGGTCTGCCGTGCTCGTCGAGCACTACCTCGAGGCCCCGCGGTGACGGCACGTCCAGCGGAGCGCGGTCGCCCACTTCCGGAAGCCGGCCCTGGCTGGAGGCGACCAGGGTGCCAGGAAGGAAGTTTCCGTTGGGAAAACTCTTGCGGAGGTCAAGCGCCACTGGCGCGGGCTTGCGTGTCTTCGGCAAAATGGCCAGGACGGTGTTGGTATCCTGGCACGATACGTACAGGCGGCCGTCGTCGCCGAGCTCTACGTCGAAAGGGTGGACCATCGCCGAAACGTGCTTGGTTGTCACCACTACGTTGGCGAAGTGGAAACTGTCGCCGTGGCGGCGATACCGGGCAATATGGCTGTCCTTGCGCCAGGCGTTGGCAATGTAGAGATCATCGCCAACCAGCGCGAAGCCGCGAGCAATGTGCAACGGGAAGGCATCGGACGACGTATCAAGCAATAGGGGATGCTTCTTGCGGGGAGAGCCGTCATCCTCGAACACGCCGATGTTTTCAACGCCCGCCTTGCCCTCACCTCGGTAGCTGATCCACCACACGGTTTCCTTCCTGCACTGCGGCGCTTCCCAAAATCCGTTTGTCGCGTGAGAACAAATCCTAGTGTAGGAGGGTCTTCGTTGAATTCGAAACTGTTAAAAGTTACAGGGCCAATCAGGCAAGACTACGCGGACCGGCGAAATCTCTAACCAGATTTTCCCAGTTCGTGGAGACGATGTTTTACAACAGTAAGGGCTGTCTCGTGTTCCATCTTAGCCCAGGCACTGTTACTCAATCGTGTTCTAAGATTAATATCTACTCCGGGTCGAAAGACTGGTTTCACGCAGGTTGTATGGCAAGCGTGCTAAAACACGGTGCTGCCTCTCGCACTGTCTGGATATGCGCCGTGCTGCTTGTGAGTTGCGCGCTGCATGGACAGGAAATATGCGCGGTTGAAGTCAAGCTGCTGCTTTTGCCGGCGGAGGCACCAGCAGCCATCGCATCGCTCAAGCTTGAGAAGGAAACGACCGGTCAGGTTTATTTCTTCGATACGGACGCCCTCGATCTGCTATCGAAGGGGTTGATCATTCGTGTTCGGCAGGGTGGCGATGACGATCTCACAGTCAAGGTGCGACCACCAGAAGCCAAGAAGTTTCGGGACCCCACCCACGGGCACGAGGACTTCAAGTGCGAGAACGAATTGACAGGCGGCGAAGAGACCACGTCCTACTCGATTCGGAAGAAGTACGACGCATCGCAGGTACCTGACGCGGGTCACGATATTTCCAACCTGCTCAGCGACGGACAAAAGAAATTGATAAGGGAAACTCAGATCTCGATTGATTGGAGCCGGGTGAGGAGAATCGCCAGCATCAGATCAACCGGATGGGACACCAGGGCTCAGCCTCCCTTCGACAAACTCACGCTGGAGTTTTGGGAATGGCCCGCGGGCACGATTCTGGAGCTTTCCACCAAGGTCGGTCCGGGCAAAGGCCCGGCGACATACGGGGAGTTGCGACGGCTCGTGAATACCAAAGGCCTGTCGGTAAGCGCCAGCCAAAGTTCGAAGACGAGTACAGTTCTCAAATCGGTTGTAGGTCGCACAGCACAGTAGTCTTGTTGGAACAGAGATGCGGTGTAACGCAGCCTTCGGCGCCAGCACATCGCGCTGTCGACTTGGCACTGCAAATCGTATCGACAGGAACGAAGCATGAAAATAGTTACAGGAATTGCTGCAAGGGCACCTAAGATCACTCCGCCTTGTGCCAGGTTTTGTCCGGCGCGTATTCCTTTATAGTGCTGGCCAGTTCGGCTGTCTTGGGACCGAGGTCTTTCTGGTAAATGACTCCATCCTGATTGACGATGAAAGTCATCACCCCTGAGGAACGGTAGTCAGCGGGATAGGCAAGGAGGGCGAAGCCGCCGGTCATGTCGCCGTTCACGATGTAACTCTTGGAACCGCCGGGCGCACTCTTTCCTTGTGCGGTCAGGATCCGATAGTAGTAGCCGTGGAAAGGAGAAGGTCCCTCGCCCTGGTTTTTGCTGTATCCTTCGCCAGCGGCATAAGCAACCAGCGGGCCGGCGGGACTCTCCTGTTCACCCTCGGATGTCTTCCAGTACAGTCCGTTATGCTGGCCTTCGTCGCTGGCAAACTTCGGCGCGTATTGCTGAGGTTTGCCATCACGCGACTGGCTGTAGTAATCGTTCTCGGCATCTATGAGAGCATCCAGGACCTCCATTGCGGCAAACTCGTTCTTGCCAATCCGGCGGAACAAAATTTCTTTCGATGCTTCTTCGGTGTCAAAGTACCAAACTCCACTTTTGTTAAGCAGTGGTAAGGGGACTGGCCAATTCTCAGCTCCAACATAAAGGGTTGTGGTCCCATCTGGTTCCTTTGCGAATCGATGCATCTGCTGGTACCTGGCGACGAACTCATCTCTACTATTCTTGTCTTGTACGTCGTCGCTGGAGGAGACGATCGAAGCTCCGGCCGGTCCGAGAATATCGAGCAACACCTCCTTGTCGCCGCTTTGAGCGGCAGCGAATAGAGCCTGGCTTGCGTCCTCAGCAGACGGAAAGGTTTTCTGACCGGCCTGCTGGGCGAACCCAAGGCCTGTCAAAATGAGAACTAACATGGGCACGACAAAGCCCGCATTTGCCATACGATTTGTCCTGCTTTCCGGGCTAGACGACAGCTGCGACATTGGCAACTCCTCCATTCGCGCGCGTCGGATCGTTGTATGCCTCAGGGATGGGCCATCCTTAGTTATCTGCTCCGACCGGTGCGCGCCGTCCCACCCCCGCCGGTATAACTCGATCGCCCTCGTGATTGCGTCGCAGCTGTGCTGCCCCCTGCGCCGTACCCGCTGAAAGCACCGGACTTCGTCCCAGCGTCGCGGTTCTCGCCATATCCTCGGGCGGCATTGTTCTGCGCCCGATTTTCGACCTGCGCCTGGTTGTTTTGCATGTTGCCGCGATTCGCAGGCAATTGAGTTGGCTTATTGGTGTTCGCGGGCAATTGGGTTGGCCTGTTCGTATTGGTGTTCCCGCCCGGATTGACATTTATGGTATTGCCCCCACGGTTAACTGTGTTCCCGCTCATGTTGCCGCCGCGATTCACCGTATTCCCACTGCGATTTACGTTGGAGTTTCCGCTGCGGTTAACGTTGGTGTTCCCGCCATACGGCGTCGGTCTCGGATAGTTGTTGGGGTTGCGATAGTAGGAATTCCGATTCACAAACACATTGCTCCTGGATACGTATACGTTGCGGTTGTAAATGACAGTCCCGCCGCGCCAGTTGCAGTTCCAGGAATTCCATCCCCACCCGCAGCATCCTCCACCGTTGATGGCAGCCCCGATCATCATTCCTACGCCAAACGAGATAACGGCTGCGGCCGCTACATCCGCCCCGCTGTAACCGGGATAGACAGGCACGGGTGCGCCATAGACGACGGTAGGGTTGTAAGTGGGAACGTAGACGACTTGGGGATTGGCAGGCTGGACGATAATAGTAGTTTGACTCCCCGCGCCCTGCGTGGTGACCGTCTGTTGCGGAGTAGTCTTCAAATTGCCCGCGTCTTTTGCCTTTCTGCGTAATTCCTGTACTGCCTTCATCACGTCCGCCTGCTGGTTGAAATATGCGTCGCCCAGAGCAGAAGTCCAGGATAGATTGTTGCTCATGTTGTCGAGCACGGCCGGAAATTGCGTCAGTGCTTTCACGCTCTCGTCCCACGGTTGCTGGTCGACTGCCTTGGCCAGGTCTTCGCCCTTCAGGTTGCCGTTTTTCTGCATCCAGCGGTCCGCTTCGACGATTTGCGTCGGATAAGTCGAGCCAGCCAGAATCTGGGCCACGAGAGCGTCCGGGTAAAGGGCAATGGGTGCAACCAGCTGCTCCAATTGCTCAGCCGACTGCCCGGCTTGAGCTTGGGCAGCTGGCGTCGTCTGGTAGGCATTGGCCTCTAGCGGACAGGTCGCGATGGCCAGAGTCCAGATCAGAAGGAACGCAGTCATTTGTTTCGAAGTCGTCATCGTTCTGCACGCTCCGTCCGCGCCGTAGATCCGATGTTGCTACTGCGAATTCTCTGCGCCGCTCCGAAATTTAAGAGCATGCAGAGTTGGTCATCCGCCTGTACGAACCGCGCGTGGTCCATAACGGCATTTCGCTCGAAGAAACTCCTGCGTCCGATTGCTCGTCAACAGAGCTTCGATGATTTATGGATGAGAATATTGGTCAGCAACAGGGTGCGGAACTAGTAAAAATAACAGTTCAATGGCGACGACTGAGGAACCGATCGGCAGATACTTCACCAGGACAACGAAATCCGCATCGTTGGCAAGCCTTTCCAAAATCTCCAAACCATGTCAGAGACCGCGTGTGACATGAATTTGTTTGCTCTCGGATAAAGCGGACGCGATGCGTCGGTTCCGCGTTTCCGAGTTGGCTGGCCACTCCCGTCCAGAATCGCCAGATCATACTCCTACGCGCAGCTTCAGGCTTGACGGTCGCGCACCACCGGCAATGAACCATAGGAAGCCAATGCCAGCGAACGGCAGCAGGTCTAAAGAGAAAGAGAGGATCTTCAAATGACTTATTACAGCAGTCGCCGGTCGCTTGGCCGGAATTGAAACCCTAGACGTAGAAATCGAAACGCCTCTCATCACGCCACTGTACATTTTGCCAGTTGTGTTGAAGTGAAGAGCCACGCACGATAATTGTGGTGTTCCTCAGAGTATGCAATCCCCTCTCCAGAACGCATTAGAAGCAGGGATATCCCCAGGTCGCTACATTTTCGGCTAACTCCGAGTGACGGTATCGGCCGAAGCGAAAAGGAAAATGCCATGAGTGCCCCCACACTGATAAAGCCAATAGAGCAGACCGCACCTGCACAGAGTCCAGTGGGCCTGACGGAAGAAGGCCGTCGACTTCTCGAAACGCAAGGCAAGCCTCTCCGATGGCGCCGGTGGGGCCCCTACGTCAGTGAACGCTCCTGGGGCACTGTTCGCGAGGACTACAGCCCGAATGGAGCGGCGTGGGATTTCCTTTCTCACGACATGGCTCGCAGCAAGGCTTACCGCTGGGGTGAAGACGGGTTGGCTGCGATTTGCGACCGGTATCAGCTCCTAGTGTTCAGTCTTGCTCTCTGGAACGGGCAGGATCCCATCTTGAAAGAGCGCGCCTTCGGCCTCACTCCCGGCGAGGGCAACCACGGCGAGGATGTGAAGGAGTACTACTTCTACGTCGACAGCACTCCCACCCACTCCTACATGAAGTACCTCTATAAATACCCACAGGCTACGTTCCCCTACGAGTGGCTTCTAGATGAGAATCGAAAACGGGGCGGCCGTGGATTTGAGTTTGAGCTTCTGGAAACAGGCGTGTTCGACGAGAACCGCTACTTCGACGTTTTTGTCGAGTATGCGAAGGCCTCGGGCGAGGACCTTTGTATCCGCATCGAAGCCTTTAATCGTGGTCCGGAGCCCGCACCGTTGCACATCCTTCCCCATCTATGGTTCCGGAATACGTGGGCTTGGACGGATCCTCCAGGTCCGGAGCCAACCATTTGCGAAGGCCCTGCCGCCGAAGGGGCGATCAGCCTGGTTGCGGACGACTCCGGCGACGAGGCACTCAAGAACCTGATGTTCGATTACCGGCTCGGGAAGCGCATCTTGTACGCGGAGCCAGACGGCCAGCCAATCTTCACGGACAACGAAACGAACACACAAAAGCTCTACGGGGTTCCGAACCGACATCCGCCATCGGCGTCCACGCATTTTCGGCGAAAATGGGCAGGGTCGCGGTATGGTCGAAGCGTGAATGCGTAAGGAAGACGTGCCGGATTGCGTTACCACGATGACGTCGTCCGAGAGTTACACGCCCTGGGACTTCCCCAGATGGAGATCGGCGACTGCGAGAAGGAATACGACTTATCGAAAGTGGTCACCGACCGCTCATTAACGGCCGTCTCCGAAGAGCCACGTGTCGCATGAGAGTTAGGAGATGAGGTACGAGCAAAATCCAGAAATCGTCAAAAAGAGACCGCTCAGACAAGGTTTCCAGTGAAGGTGGGGATACCCAAGCCACACGAACATTATCGCTTCCTATCGGAATGGCGGCAGAAATGAGTCCCCGGCTCCGATTACCGGACACGACTGACACTATTGCCAGTATGCATTGAAGTTCGAATCTTGATTTAATTGGCCGAAGGCGTTTTCCAGGAGGTCTATTCAATGCCCGAAGCTGGAGGTGCGAACATTGAAATCGCTCACCACCTAAGCGCGCATAAAGAATCGTCGCAGTCTTTGAGACACGAAATATTGGAGATCGTCGAGGCCTTGGTGCTCGCGGTAGTCGCTATCAGCACTGCCTGGAGCGGCTATCAGGCAGCGCTTTGGACGGGGCATCAGTCAGAACTGTACGGCCAAGCAAGCAAACTGCGAGTTCAAGCCGAGGGAGCTGCCACCTACGCGAATCAGGAGCGTTTGTATAACGCTTCGACGGTGGTTGAATGGCTGAAAGCCGAAGCTCACGGCGACAAGAAGCTCGCCGACCTTTTTGAACGGCGTTTCCTCCCCGAGTTTCGTCCCGCGTTTGAAGCCTGGAAGAAGACTGACCCACTCAACAACCCCAATGCTCCGCCGGGCCCCCAGTTGATGGAGGAATACCGAAGCTCCAAGACGGAAGAGGCGGCCAAGTTGAACGACCAAGCCACAGAAGTATTCGAGCAAGGCACGCGAGGCCGGCAACTCTCCGACCAATATGTGCGAATAACGGTGACGCTAGCAACCGTGCTGCTGCTGATGGCGATCAGCCAGCGTTTCAAGACTCATGCTGTCCGATTAGGGCTGCTAGTGATCGCTGCCTTCCTGCTGTGCTTTCCGGTTTACCACGTCCTCACGCTGCCCCGAGCATAGAGCGGTCTGCCAGCACGCGACAGCTATGGACCTGACGGCAGTATCTCCAGCAGACGCGCGCACTTGATTGCCGATCTCGGCGCGGGAGTCTTTTCTGGCGCTCCTGATCACAACTCCGAATTCAGTGGCGCAACCCGCTAATCCAGTGCTTCCCTTCTCTGCCATCACTTGGGCATGAATGAGAACACACCAAGCACCGCACCGCCGACCACCAGCAGCGCCGGATTGATTTTGTACTGTTGCAGAATCAACAGGACACCAACCGCAATCGCTGCTGTTTCCACGCCGGAGATTGCGCCTTTTGCCATGGTGAAACAGCCGGCCAGCAGCAGCCCAATCGATACTGGCGCAAGCCCCTGCTGAATCGACGTTCTCCACGGCCATCTCTCAAGCTTCTTCCATAACCGGGCGACCACAAATGCGAGCACAGCAGTCGGCCCGAAAAAAGCAGCCAGGACGGCGATCGCGCCGAGGATTCCGCCAGCCCATTGTCCGATGACCAAGATCATCATCATGTTGGGGCCTGGGGCCATCTGCCCCACGCTGTACAGATGGATCAACTGTGGGAAGGTAAGCCACTTGTGGACCTCGACAGTCAGAATCTTCATTTCGGGGAATGCCGCCATGCCCCCGCCGACGGTAAGGATCGACAGATACGCGAACACGCGAACGAGTGCCGGAATCTGGTTCATAAAGTCGCACTCTCTTTCTGTTTTTTGCGAGGCCGATGGAAGAGTATCGCCAACAGGCCAACGGCTACCAGTGTGCGTGGAACCGACAGGTGCAACCGGTTCACGGAAATCACAGTCAGTGCCATGAAAACGAAATCAAATTTTCCTGCGAGCGATTTCTTACTGAGCCCCACAACCGTGAACAGGATCAGCCCAACCGCCGCCGCCGCCACACCTTTCAACGCGGCCGTGACAAAGTCGTGGTCTCCGTGAATGCGGTAGAACATACCGACGACGTACATGAGCACACCGCCCGGCAGGCAGATGCCGATGATCGCCGCGATAGAGCCGAGCGCACCACGCAGCTTGTCGCCCACCAGGATCGCCATATTCGTGGCGTTCAGGCCGGGAAGACTCTGGCTGATGGACAGCATCTCCACGAATTCTTTGTCGTCGACCCAATGCCGTTTGGTCACGAGGCTGCCGCGAAGGTACGGCACGACACCGCCAAAGCTGGTGGCTCCGATGATCAGGAACTCGAGGAAGATTTGGCCAATTGAGACTTCAGCCGACGCTATGGCAGACTCGGCTCCCCGTTGCAAAACGAGTTTCGCGGCCGTCTCACTCATGGCTTTGGGGCTCATTCCCCTTGAGGCGGTAGACCATGCCCGTCTTGGTCACGCCGAGCGCAAGCCAATCCCGGACGTCCTCTTGCAGAGTCACGTAGAACTGCGCGGCCAGTTTCTTCTGCTTTTCAGCTACGTCCTCTTTGTGATCGAACTTTACCTGGAACGCAAACTCTCCTACCAGAGACTTATGCTCGCCGCGTGTGCGCCACAATCCGATGTCGCACTTGGCAAGGACGCCTTTTCCGAAATCCAGCTGACCCAGCGGCAGCAGCACCTCTTCCACAATGCCTTCGTTCACCAGGCTTATCTTCTCGCCATCGTCCCTCTTGATCGCGGCGAGAGCCGGGAACACTCTGCATAGAGTGGCCATCGAGGTCCGATCCGCGTCGTGCATCTGGCTCAATCCGAACTGGCAGTTGTGTGAGTACAGGATGCGATATCCCCCGACCTCATCCTTCAGAGGAAGCGCCTCGGCCTTGAACTTGATTCGGTACTTACCGGCGATCTTGGGCCGCACGTCCATGGCTGTCGCTTTTTGCTCATCTGGGTGGCGAAACTTGAAGACGATCTCTGGATCGCCCACGGGAAAACCATCCACGTAGCAGATGCGCCGTCGCAGGATGAACGCGTTGTTGTACAGCCGGAAATCAGGAGTGTCGCCGAACAGGATCTCCCGGACTTCTGGTCTTAGCCCAGCCTCACGGTCTTCGATGAAACCAACATCAAGCCTCTTCGCCGTACCTTTCACAATCTTTCCGAAGTCGCGGAAACTCTGCACCGAAGTGAAGCGATCGGGCTTCAATATGAGCTTGGCTTCCAGATACTGCACGCGGTCTAGAGGCGCGCCGTCGGCATAAGCTGATCCCGAGGCTGCCATTGGCGAATCTCGCTGCTTGGACTTCTTGTCGCCCTTGTCCTGTATGTCCTTCTTGTGTTTGTGGCCGTTCTTCTTCGACATTTGATTCCTTTAAGAGACGCATAGTCGCACTAGACAAGCTGACCCCGCCTGAGAGATTGCAGTGCACCGCCTTACGGCAATCGCGCTCGCCTCGTCGATCCATTTCCGCTACCGCTCCATTGCAGCGGGCTTGTCTACACCCATTTCTATGGCGGGCGAACTCGTGTTTGCCCCGCAATTCTTGACGATCACGTGGCTCTTCATGAGTACATTAATCTTGGGGTCGAACAAGCCCTTGTAGGCCTTGAGCGATGGCCGGTTGCGGACATCAATGATGTTTCGCTTGGGATTACTCATGCTCATTCCTCTCTTTGGACCTTCTTGCATCCCGTGGTGAAGAGGAGAGCGAACCTACGTCCTCAGTTAAATGGCGGACGACAAAGAAACGGCTATCCGCACACTAGGCGTGCTTCCTTGCGTTGGCTACTGGTAGAAGTGACAGTCAGAAAGTGAAAGAGGGGTTTTTCAATAGCCACGGGCGAGAGTACACTCTTTGAGAATTGGTCGATTCCTCCAGCCGGAGTGATCGCCGAGGAGGTGCTCTCCGCACACGACTGGTATAGGACATTCGCGACTCTTGCGGGAGCTTGGGATAAGCTACCCACCGACCGGCCAATGGACGGAGTCGATGCCTCATGCTGGCGAAGGCAAAGAAAGTGGTCGCGAGACTTTCTGTTTCTCGGGTCTGACGGATCGCTGATGTCTGTCAAGTGGCACAATATCAAGATATCGCTTCGTTATAGCGAGAGCATCGAAAAGCCGATCGTCGCGTCGCCCAAATGGACAACGGGTGGATGTTCGAACTTATCTTGCCCTACCTTGGACAGTGCGATGAAGAGTGTCGCCCAATACCCGAACGTCAAGCCAGGCGAGGAGTTCACTGGCTATAAGAAATTGGTTGCAAAATCGGCATGATTGCGGGTTGCTATGAACCAACTAGCTGAACATCTTTCGCCGTTACCTGATGTAGCCGAGGAAGTTCGTGACTTTTACGACCGTTATCCCTACCCTCCGCCGGTCGATAACCTGGAAAAATATAAGCAGCTTTGGCAAGACCCGCAGAGACGCCGCGCCGACTATCATCTGTTCTGGCCCAGTCAGTCTTATCGCGAAGACCAAACCATTCTCGTTGCTGGCTGCGGAACATCTCAGGCAGCTAAGCACGCACTGCGCTGGCCGGCGGCGAAAGTTACCGGCATCGACTGTAGCGCCACGAGTGTGCTCCGCACCGAGCAGCTTAAACAAAAATACGACCTGAAAAATCTCGAGGTCCACAGGTTCCCCCTTGAGCGAGTGAGCGATTTGGGGATGAGCTTCGATCAGATTGTGTGCACCGGGGTTCTTCACCATCTCGCCGACCCGGACGCAGGCCTCAAGGCTCTGCGCAACGTACTTGAACCAAACGGAGCGATGCACCTGATGGTGTACGCGCCTTACGGACGGGCCGGCATTTATATGCTGCAGGATTTCTGCAGACGAATCGGTATTCGTGCAACAGATGCAGACATTCGCGATCTGAAGAGCGCGCTGAGTGCATTGCCTCCCGGGCACCCCCTTGAAAGCCTGTTGAGCCAGGCACCGGATTTTCGGCATGAGGCGGCGCTCGCTGATGCACTATTGCATCCACAAGACCGCGCCTACTCCGTTCCGCAATTGTTCGACTTTATCGAGAAGGCTGGACTGAAATTCGGCCGTTGGGTGAGACAAGCGCCTTACTCCGTTTACTGCGGCGCCATCGCCAGGATCCCTCAGGCGAGCCAACTGGCGCGCCTTTCCGTGGCAGAGCAGTATGCCGCGATCGAACTGTTTCGGGGTACGATGGCTCGCCATAGCATAATTGTTCACCGAAGCGACAACTCCAGCAATGTACAGCAACTCAGTTTTTCTGGTGATGACTGGCTGCGCTTCGTACCCATTCGAATGTCCGACACAATCTGCGTTCAAGACCGACTGCCTCGCGGGGCCTCGGCCGTTCTCATCAACCAGACACACACCTACAGAGATCTGTTCTTGCCAATCACTCCCGCCGAAAAGCGTTTGTTCGACTCGATTGACGGGGTTCGCAGCATCAGCGACATCGTGAAAACGACGTTGCCCCCCGCAGATCGTAACGCCGACATGGCCCGCTCGTTCTTTGAACGACTCTGGTGGCATGACCAGCTAGTGTTCGACCGCTCAGTGCGTTCAGCGATTTAGAGAGAATGGGAAAGGCAAGAAACTGTTTTGCCTGTTAGGAGAAAGGCCGTTGAAATTACTTCGGGACCCATATGTGCCGGAATGTCCCCGAGATTATTCGTCCCGCTCACTGGGGTAAACAACCGAGTGTTCGGCACAGATTCTTTCGTAGACCTGGCTTTCCTGTTCGCGCTGAAAGGTGCTCAACACGTAACCGCAGAGAATATCGATGTTAGTTATCTTAGTTATTTCGTCCCAGAGGTGTTCGACCTGAACCGCGGCGTCCGCGTTACCCTGCGCCCATAAAGTGGGTGCACATTCGCCACAGGCTGCAATTCGAGGATTTTCTCCCTTGGCCGCCTTAGCCGCTGTTGCCAGCAGATCGCTCGCAACCTTGTGGAATCGGACTGGGTCGGGTAGATCGTCGACTATGAACGTCGAGAGGGTCTCGGCAACATTCAGCGGGATATAAGTCCCCTGTCCGATGGCAGCGCCGATATTCAAACCTCGTGCTTGCAAACGCTGCACAAGATGGTTGTGGTGTAACCCGGTCGCGACCACGACGACTGCATTCCCAACCTTCAGCGCGGCTTCGATGAAACGAGTGAATCCAACCAAGAGAGACTCATCGTCAGCATAGAATTGAACTGCGTGGCTGCCCGCGCCATTTCCGCGCGAAGGCGTCGGAATAGGCTCCCGGTCGAACAAGCGCTTGGGATTTTGCGCCGGAGTGACGCCCGTGCGATTGGGATCTGAGATTCCGCTACCGATGTATTGTCCGCCCTGACAAAGCGCCTCCACAGCGGCTACGAGTTCGCGTGCAGCATAGGCCTTAACAACGTAACCTAGCCCCCCGGAGCTGAGGGCCTCCTGCACCACGTCCCAGGAAGATTCTTGACTTACAAAGAGTATTTTGGAT
Source organism: Acidobacteriota bacterium (assembly GCA_013288805.1). Lineage (GTDB taxonomy): Bacteria > Acidobacteriota > Terriglobia > Terriglobales > Acidobacteriaceae > JABDBE01. The sequence goes on along the minus strand of JABDBE010000009.1, from coordinate 49,200 downwards.
TCGGCGGAGAGCTTGCGGATTCGGCGAGCGGCTTCGATTCCATTCAGCGTCGGCAGTCCGATGTCGAGAATAATTAGGTCCGGTCGCAGTTCCTCCGACGCACGAACCGCTTCCAGCCCGTCTGACGCCTCTCGCACGATCTGTAACTCCGGTCTTTTCTCCAGAGTCGTACGTACGAATCGACGGAATGGTTCGTAATCATCGACCACTAATACGCGGACGGATGACATGCAGGTACCAGCCTTTCATTCGGTGGAACCGCACACGTTGCAACCGGCATCAACCGATCATCATCTCGTTCATCCGCGGCGTCAATAGCCCGAAAGTTGCAGTAAAGCTTTAGTTTTGTCATTACTCTCTCTAAATCGAGAGGGGTGCCAGACCAGCACAACACTACGTGCACCACGTCGCCAGACTCAGAAGCGCACGTCCCTCCGTGGTGCCATCAACCTCGCGCTCAACAACGTAAAACCCAAGCGACGCAAATTAGTCGCGCTGGATTTGTAATCGACAACCCGGGGGACACCTTTAGCAAAATTCTTCTCGGGAGTTCGTGGCGGGGGTTCAATGGCACGACCCATCATCTTGAAACTGGCCGCTGGAGGCCATGGAGCCCAGCGAGCGAGCACAGTTCAGGATTTGCTGGTACAGGGGATCATTCTTCAGGGCGTTTGGAGCGATGTAATTCATGTTCTCGCGGCTGGTGACAATCTTGTTGCTTAACTTTTGCATGTTGTCGAACTCGTTGCTGAGCAATTGAAAGGCTTGTTGATCGGAATCCGTCGACGCTGCCACGGATGCCAGTCTAAGGTTTGTAGCCGCCTGGCCGTGAAAACCGGCAACAACGGCGTCCGTTACCGGGTAGCCGTTCTGGACTGCATTGAGAAGTGTGCTGCGCCATTCTCTAATCACAGACATTTCTTCGATGCCGGCCTTCAAGAACTCTTTCGAAAATCCTGGATCTGCCGGTTGGCTGCTGGATGGCGTGGTTGCCGGCGTAACTGCAGCGGAAGCAGGCAGGGTCAACAGAATCTGAGGTCCGTTGAAGTGAAGCGTGCCGTTCGTCAGTCGCGCCAGCGCCTCGATGTCGACATAGGATCTGCCATTTATCTGAGTCACAGCCGCATCCCCGGGCTGACCGCTTATTGTGAGCTTTCCGTTCTGCTGCACAGTCTGAGGCGACGCCAAGCATGCAACGGCCAGAAAGGCAGACAAAATTAATGATGTCCTCGTCACTTGCCTGCTCATAGATCCACTCCTTATTTGTATTGCGTGACGCCAGCTGCGATTTTTAGATCGTCGGAACCAAAGGGTTCCGAAGACAACTACACTAGCCACGTTTCGTATTCACGCTATCGGGCAGAGGAGGATTGGACGACTGTCAATAATGCCAGTGCAGCGATGGTCGGCTATTGTGGAGTCAGGCCCTGAGCGAGGCTTATCAGGTTTTGCGGCTGGACTCGAATGATCCCACCGCGCGGGCTATCAATATCGGCTATGAGAAAAAATGAGACGGACACGGCGAGCGGCAACACCATAAACAACCGGCTCTTTCGGTGCGCGCCGTAGCCGATTAACAGGTTGCAGCCGACGGAGATCAATAGCAGCAGGACCCAGGCCTCAAGTGGAATGCGGTTCCACCAGGCGGCCTGGGTGTAACCCTGCGAATTTAATACGTCGTTCATCCCCGCGAGGGCCAGGGCCGTTAAGGGTGTTGGCTGAACTGGCGCGTCAACCTCCACGGCGGACCACAGCTGGTTCTGCAGTTGGGCGGTATCGGCATTGATCCGCTGAAGCTGTTGCCCGTTCGTGGCGGTGTAGAAAAGTACGCGCAGGTCAAGATATCGTCTAAGCAGGTCGCGCACCTTCACGGCATCCGCGGCAGGCAGCACATCGACGCGAACGTATTCTGTGCCAATCGCGTTGGCCTCTGCTTCTTCATAGTTTTTGCGCTGATCGTATCGGCCGATAGCCATCGAAAACGTGAATCCGATAAGCAGGCCCAGGAGTGTCAGAGCGCCGGCTTGGACAACGTTGAAGTCATCCCGCTGGTCTGTTTGCAACGGTCGCCTTTTAGCAAAGAAGAAACCGATTCGGGCCGAGAGCCACAGTGCCACGAAACACAAGACAGAGACGGTGAATGGAAAATCCATCGCGTTCTTCATACGGTGCCACTACCGTTATCTTTGAGACAACGCCACAATTGCCCGGCTTCGCTATGATGCAGCAGATCCGCTGATTGTGCCAGATCCGATAGAGGCTTGTACGTGTTACCGCCGGATTGTCAGTCTTGTTCGTGACAAGTAGATTCGTCGAGATCCCTCAGTCACTCCTGTACCACACTCCAACTGTCATCGGGATCGAACTCAGTCATGGCAGTGGCTGTTTCCGCCGTGGTCTTTCCCAAGTCCTTCTGTAGCAGCACGTCATCCTGATCGATGATGAATGTCATCACTCCAGAATTACGGTATTGCGCTGGATACGCCACGAATGCGAATCCACCGGTCATCTTCCCGTCGACCACGTAGTCCTTGGCGCCGCCATTGGCGTGACTGCCCTGCTTAGTCAGCATATGAAAGAAGTAGCCGTGGAAAGGCATGTGAGAATTTGGCTTTGCGCTATACCCCTCATCAGTCGCAAACGCTACCAGCGGACCGAGTGGGCTTTGAGGCTGATCGTCTGGCGCTGCCCAATATAAGCCGTTCTGCTGACCATTATCGCTGATGAATTTCAAGGCATATTGCTTGGTGCCCCCAAGGTCGCCACGCTCGACGAAGTATTTGGCTTGGGCGTCGGCGAGCGCTCCACAAACATTGATGGCTGCCAGTTCATTTCGGCCAATTCGTCGCGCCAGGATTTCATCTCTTCCCGCACCCGTGTCGAAGAACCACTGCCCGCCGTCATTTTTCCTCAGCGGAATCGGGAAGGCAAAATTGTCGGCTCCAACCAGTAGGATCTGGCTGGCATCGGGCATCTTGCGCCAGCGGTGCATTTGCGCATACCCCGCTATGAATGCAGCGACGGTGGCCTTGTCTTGCACGGCGTCCCCGGAAGAGATAAGGTCCTTCGATTCCGGACCAAAAATTGCCAGAAGCGCGTTTTGATCTCCCGCCTTTCCCGCCTCCAGCAGGGCGTTGCCCGCGTCCTCAGGGGAAGCAAACGTTTTCAACGAAGGCGTATCGGACTTGTTGCAGCCGGCAAGGAGAACGATTAGCCCCAAAGTAAGTACCCAGTTTGCAATTCTCCCGATGTCGCGTGACATACTCATCCTCCAGAACATCGAATGTGAAGCACCTCACCAGCGCCGAGTTTCGTCGCGCTCGGGACCGGCCCGGGCTCATCTCCGAAAACCACCGCCGCCGGAGCGGCCGCCCCAGCCACCACCACCGCCCAGGCTCTCCGAACCACGAGCGCTAGCGGTCTTGTTTTCCCACCCTCCGCCGCCACCGCCGAAAGCCGACGATCCGCCGCTTCTCTCCTGTTGTCCCCAGCCGCTCGGCGAGCTGGTAGGTTTCTGCACGTTGTTCCAGCTTCCACCCTTATCGCTCTGCCAGCCGCTGCCCGTATTCTTGTATTGGGTGCCGTTCGCGGACGCGTATTTGTTGCCGTTTGCGGTCTGACCAACCGCACCGCTGTTGTACTTACCCGACGCGCCGTAGGCGGAGCCTCCGTTCGAGGTTTGTATCGACCCAGTCGTTCCTTGAGACGTCGTTTGATGCTGGCTGTACGCCGTGTTGCCATTCTTCGAGACCGTCGAGCTCCCCCAACTTCCATTGGCATTGGAACCTTGCTGAGTCTGGCCGTATGCCCCGGTCCTTGGGTTGTAAGCTTGGGCAGCGCTCTGCGTGCCGTAAGCGTTGGAGGTTGACGCTCCGCGGGCATAGGTTCCGGTGGAGGGGTTGTATGCTTTACCAGCGCTCGCGCTCCCGTATCCGTTGGAGACTGTTCCGCCTCGGGCATAGGTCCCGGTAGACGGGTTGTAGCTGGTGCCGTAGCGCGCCACACCGGAGCCATAGTAGCCACCGTGCCACGCAGCATTTCCGTAGTACGCACCACCGCGATACACCACCGTCGTAGTGCCGTGCCAACCACAGTTCCAACTGCTATATCCCCACCCGCAACATCCCCCGCTCATCATCGCGCCCACAGCGATTCCGGCTCCAAACGCAAGGATGCCGGTGGCGGCCACAGTCGCGGCACTGTATCCAGGAGTTACATACGGGTAGCCGTAAACCACCGCGGGGTTGTACATAGGGACATACACGACCTGCGGATTCGCAGATTGAATCACGATGACTTGCGGCGACTGTTGCACGACCGTGAGTTGTGATCCTGACTTGAGGTTTCCGGCAGCCAACGCCTTGGCCCGCAAAACCTGGACCGCCGCCATGACGTCCCCGGCCTGTGTGTGATACGCCTCCCCTAATGCGGAGGTCCAACTGAGGTTCTGCGCCAAATTGCCGAGCACCGACGGGAATTGTGTAAGGGCCTTCACGCTTGGATCCCACTGCTGTGCGTCGACCGCCTGCATGAGATTCGTTCCCGTGAGATTACCGTTCTGCTGCAGCCAACTGGCGGCGAAAGCAACTTGATCGGGGAAGGTCGCGGCTGCCAGAACCTGTGCGACCAAAGCGTCAGGGTATAGCGCGATCGGCGCAACCAGTTGCTGCAATTCGTCCGGGGATAGCGGCGCGCCTTGTCCAGAGTAACCGGCGGACGCAGGGGGCGCCGATTGCTGAGCTCCCACTTCAAACGGCGTAATAAGGATCAGCGGCACCCATAACGTCGCGCACAGAACCTGTTTCACCAAATTCGTAATCATGCGTTTTCTCCCGCCCGGACAAACCACATTTTCGAGTGTGGCTGGAGCAATTGCCCGGGTACTATGCTCGGTCAAGGACCCGCGCCCAGCAACTGTCAGTTTTGACAAACTGACTAGAGAACTTACGCACTAAAACACCCATCCCAGGCTGGAAGTGGACCCGTAGTCACTCTTGGGCAGATTATTTGGCGGGCGGCTGTCGAAATTGAGATAGTAGCCAAGCCTCCAGTACAAATCTTTTGCCAGTCTCAATTTCAGTGAAGCATTAAGGTCAAAACGGACACGTCCAGGATCGGTCAGACTCGGATAAAGGCGAGCGTCCGCTAGAATGTTGGTAGTCTTGAAGCGGAAAAAATTCACCTGAGTTCCCAAGATTGCTTCGGCACTATTTCCTGTACGGCCGACCGTGGCCGCGGCGGAGTAGCGTTCCCCGTTCCAGTCCGCGCCGACAAAAGCGGCAATGAAACTATTGTTCGTGTAGTTGAACATATGCCCCACCGCGCCTCCAAGAGTCGTACGTAAGTCGAGTTGTTGCTCGTCACTCTGTAAGAAATCTGCGAGTCCCCCATAGAAGTTTCGCGGCGATAGCAACTGTCTAGTGATATTCAGTCGTACCTCGTTGCGAAGATCAGAGATATTCCCTCCGCCACTGAAACTGGATTCATAGTTTCCTGAAGCCAACCACTTTGCCCGCTCAAAGAGTGCATTCGTTTGAAAGTTGTATTGTGTACGGTTTTGTTGTTTGGAGTAATTGACTCCGGCGTCCATTCCGCCGTGCAGATTCGGCCAGAAGCCTGGGTCTGTGGTGTGAAGCTCAACAACATCTTTGGCCGGGATCACCTCGCTTGCGGAGGGTTCCGTCACCTGCAACTGCACTTCTTCTGGAGCCTTTCCTTCAGCCGTACTCTGCAGGCTGCCTGTGTAGCGCGCTCCTGTCTTATCCGCGACCACAAAAGTCTGAGGACTTTCTATGTGGCTAATCTTGGACCAATCCAGCGAAACTGTGCCTTCACCGACCGCCAGCTTGACATACAAGTAGCCCTTCTCGAGCCTGACGATCTCGCAAGTCATGCGGTCGCCGTTAACGAACTGGACAACGTCTTTCTTTTCTCGCGCAAAGCAAATCGAGCTCAATGTGAAGGCGAGCAACACCAGCAAAACGGGGCAATGTGAATACCAACTTTGATCGTGGACACTGATGTCTTGCATTTTGTTCCCTCATGGTTTCCGGCCGGAGCGCGACCGCCTCGATGGGAGCTTATGGCCTCAAGACGCACGAAATTCCTCTTCACGCACTCTCAAACAAATTAAGTGGCATCGTGCGGGACACACACCTGTCAGAACTGGCAGTTGGAAGACGATACAACGGCAACTAGTCTCGCATGACGAAAGCGATATCTATGAGAGAGCGGCGAAACTCTAAGCATTGGCTGAAAATCGCGTTGTTTCTTTTTTTTACCAGTGCGTCGTTGGGCGCCCAATCCGTTCAATTCCTGCCCGAGGTCGATAGCTACCTCACGCTCAACTCAATGGTTCGTACTTATTTCCAGGCAAAAGACGATCGAGAAGGCGGCGATCCAACCCAAGCCACGTTGGGACCGAGTATCCAGTTTTACCTCAAACCCCTGCTCAAACTTAAAAGAATCACTGCCTACGACCCGGACGACGCCAAGGCCAGACCACTTGTGTTTGAGACTGGATACCGATACATCACTGCTCCGAATGCCGCTCCCGAAAATCGGCTTTTGATGTCGGTAACCACTCACCTTCCCCTGACGGCCAAATTTCTGATTCTCGACCGAAACCGCGCAGATCTCGACTGGAAGGATGGCAAGTTCTCCTGGCGTTATCGCAACAAACTCACTCTCGAAAGGACGGTCGCCATTTACTCCTATCATCTAATACCGTATGCTGCCGTTGAACCCTTCTACGAGAGCCAGTACGAGAAATGGAGCACCACGTCCCTTTACTTCGGCACCCTGCTGCCGGTAGGAAAGCATGTAGAGTTCAATCCTTACTACGAGCATGACAACAACACCGGAAAGCGTCCGAATCAGCAAGTGAACTCAGTCGGTCTTGCAATGTATCTGTATTTTTCCGTGGAAAAGCAATGAACAAACATTACCAGCCCACTATTGAGGCGGGAGTTCCTGAGTTGGTTTCTGACTCTTCTTTTTGGAGAACTTTCGTTGGAGATCAGGTCCAAATTCCGAGAAAACGGCTCCCGCCGTTCCGAAGATGATGCCGATGCCTGCTCTGGAGAACACCAACCCTACGCTCCGATCCTCCGCTGGATAATACAGTGTGGAAACGCCGCCCGCAGCAATTCTCCCCAACGAATTGGACCAATTGAAGGTGGCGCGTCCTGAATCTGTGCGAGTCACGAATGCGCTTGCGAGCGAATGCCCCAGCCGCCTTTTGAAACTTCCCTCGCCCTCCCGGAAGTACCTGGGATCCTCATGCAACAGTGTCGGAAAAACAAACGTGCTCATAAACTCACCAGTAGCGAAATCGGCGACCGCCGCGCCATATCGCTTCGCGTACCCCGCCGCGCCTTGGCCGTAAGATGGGAAATCATTTGTCGCCTGTCCGATTCCAGCCTGAATTGCGGTCCCAACAAACGTGAACGGATCAGTCACGTTTTGCCGGAAGATGCGGAACTTACCTCGCGGCGTGAGGGGCTCGGCGTTCTTGTCGTTCGTGATACCGAAGGTTCGCACAACGCCAAAAACACGTTCGCTGTCAGGAGGGTTGGTTTTGTCTGCATCCTGCGCCCAGGCAAGCGAAGCAAGCGCAAACAGCAGAGGCAGAAGCGCGCGGGACTTGAGTCTCACCGAAGAATACTCTTTCCGACGATGGGCCATCGTGGTTGCTACAGCTCTCATTCCGCCTGCCGCGGCTCCAGGTCGAGATATTTGATGAGCACGACTTCATTGCCTTGCTCGCTGTAGACAAGCTGATCGACGAGCTTTTGCGCGAGCAGAACCCCGAACCCACCTGGGCGCATGCCCTGCGCGTTGCGAAACTCGACGTGCCTCACCGGATCGTCTGATGGATTGGCAATGGCCGCATGGGGAATCTCGTCCAACGTAAATCCTTCACCCGGATCGCTGATGCGGCAACTGACCATGTGGCGAGCGCGTATATAAGAAATTTCGACTTGCTGGTTGGGATCAAGCCGCCCGCCGTGCTCAATCGCGTTGACCAGCATTTCCCGAAAAGCCATACCCACGGCGGTTCTCTCCAGGGTCGGCAACTCCGCGATCTCATCGAAGAACTGCAGTACGCGATCCGCCGTCTTAAGGTCGCATCGAGCCAGGATACGAATCCATTCCGGAGTTGCCGAGAGTACGTCGATACCGTCGTCCCAGCAGGGCTCCTCCATTGCGTGCCGAATCATAACGGCCAAGGCGTCGGGGGAATATCCCTTGGAAAAATAACTAAAAGCATGTTCGCGCATCGATGTGATTACGTCCCCAGGAGTGCTTTCGTCGGCCAAAATGATCAAGCGGGTATGAGGACGGATACGCCGGATCTTGCGAAGCAATTCGATGTCCTCCCTCCCTGAGGTCTTCTCGCTGGTCAAGATCAGATCGAAGCCTTTCTTCTGTGCCGTGAGGAGCGCCGTCGCATTGTTCGGGACCCGCTGGATTGCCCAGGCATCAGGGTCGAGAATGTCCCGCAACTCTCTCTCAATTTCTGAGTCACCACCTACAACCAGTGCCGTCCGAACCGGGAAGGGACGCAATTCGATCGAGGAAACCGCGTTCATTTTGGACACCCTTTATTGGCGCAATCGCCAAACTCGAGGCTATGCTTTGAACCGAGCATCGAAACGACAGGGCGCATGAAATAATTGCCCATCGCGGTGCTCGAGCCGTTCAGCACAACCCCGAGCCTGTGGGAGTCGGACGAGTACTGCCCTTGACGGCCCGCATCGAAGCCTTATGGCAACGAGTTGTCTAAGCTCCGCCTGCCACTCCGCGATTCACCAACACCTTGACTTCCACGCGGCGATTCTGTGCCCGTCCGGCGGCTGTCTCATTAGGCGCTGAAGGATCAGCAATCCCCATCGCTCCCGGGGCCACAATGTGGCGCAAAGGAACGCTGCAGTTCTGCAACAGGTACGCCACCACCGCTTGCGCTCGATCCATGCTCAACTGTTGGTTCATGGCGGCGGTGCCGGTGGAGTCCGCAAAGCCCTTTACTTGGATGATGTAGCCCTTCTGGTTGATCGCGCTCTGCGCCAGCTGCGTCAAGGAGGTTTGGTCCTGCGTCGAGAGTTTGGCGCTTCCGGTATCGAAGAGAAGGTTTGCCGTCCCCTTTGTGTCGTATTCCGAAAGCTCGGAGAAGCGCTGGGTCGTGGCTGCAATGTCCTGCTGGTTGGCTCCGATCTGCTCCTGGTTTGCGCTGATCTGCTCTTTGTTAGAAGCCGTTTGTACTGCGTTCGCGGCAACCCCTTCTTTATTGGCCGAAACCCCCTGTGCATTGGCGGCAATGTTGGCCTTGTTGACTGCCTGCTGTGCCTGGGTCGGGCTTAAGCCGGCCTGGATGGTTTCCGCTAGAAGCAAATCGTTGTTGGAGAACGTGATGGTTTTCGCCACCACGTGGCTGTCGCTGCCCATCCCGTCGACTTGAATCTTCAATCCCGGAATCAGAGCGGTAACTGACTGCTCCGCTTTGCGCAAGCCCAAGCCTTTCGGTGTTTGAACCTTCGTCGAGTCGGTTAATTCCACAACGACACTTGATTGATCCTTAGTGTTCTTCAGCGTCAGATCTTCTCCGTCTCGACCGGTAATCAGTCCGCTGACTTTGACTTTCTTTCCGTTCGACTCGCCATATGCGAACCCGGCACACAGAACAAACAGAAGTGCCGTGCACGCTACGATCCCTTTACTGTTCCTCATGATCTTGTCCTCTCGCTTTTGAAATTGCGCGAGCAAATTCGCTCGGGTGGTTAGTCGCGTACCACCTATCGAGAAATGCTAAGCACCTTTCCTTGCCATGCCCACTGTCAATACTGACAGCCTGGAGTTAGCGCTCGCTTCGGAAGCAGATTTGTTCAGCAGCAAACAGAGCTCTACCACGCACAAGACATTGTTGACGTGCAACACTGTGCAACCCAGAAACACCCTAAAAGGATTCCCGGAAAATGACGGCAGGAAGGGACCTGTTAGCGGCTGTAAACACGTTTCTCGCAGGCAGGCGGTTTGTGAGTAGCGGTTTCTGATCACCGCTTGTGCACGCTGTTTTTACCACCACGCTAGCAATTTTGACAGGTTCGATGGCCGAGTTTGACAGGTACGCTGACTTACTTCATCAGGTTGCTCTTCGCCCTGAAGAAGGACGGAGAGCCTTCTCTACCCACGAAGCCGTGGAAGATCACGTCACTACCGCGGCTTCGCTTTTTTCGAGTTGTTTGGGGTATCGGATGTCGTGGTCTCGGCCCGCTAACGTCGCCTTTTCTTGCGACGTCACTGTGACCCTCGAGGTGAGCTTGTACTGCTGAGTCAAGAGCACATCCTATTTCGCCCCGGTAGCCACTCGATGCAGTTGCGATCGCTACCATCGCCAGCACAACCGCCTCAACAATCTCCACCCATCGCTCACGGATGTCGCTGCCTGGTGGGTGATGGTGGCTCTGCTTGTGAATTTTGTGAGCAAACTAGATGTTCGGTGTTATTTCAGACATTACTTGCGACCTCGGATTTCGCGCTCTGAGAGCGTGTCTCCATTAGAAAACACTGTTGAATCGCGCTGTACAAAAACGCTGTGGTCAGTCCGAACAACAGCCACCCGCTCAACGCCTCGATCGCTCCCATGAGTCGCCATCGGTCATCCAGACGCAGACCCGACCCATAGGTGGTCATTGCCCCTAGTGAATAGAGCATTGCGGACTTGAAATCAGGTTGAGCGCCGAGAAACTTGTAGCAACCCGCCCATAGGCCTGCTTCCACCCCGTGCAAAGCGGTGGCAAACAAGATCACGCCGCTTATGACCAACGCGAAAACAATCGTGGGATGGCGCTTGTCTCTCTCGCGGGTGTACAGGTTGACGCCTTTAACGTTCACCAAGCGGAGTCCCAAAACATGAATGACCACCGTTATTACGATCAACGGCAAGCCCCACTCCCAATCAGCGCGCCATACCGTCGGCATGAACAAGGAACTGAGAGCGTCCAGTTCAATTCTCATCAAGACCTCTTTACTGGTCCTCGGCCCATCCGGATTGCCCGGGCGAATCGGAAAACGTCAAGTCCGCCACGCTGTGAAATCAGTTTTCCAGTTCCTTTCGCGTGAGAGCATCCGCTACCGCGGCCCAATACCTGTCAATCTCAGAATCCGTTTTCCGCGCATTCATCAAGGCCAATGCAATTGCCGCCTGAAGATCATCGTCGGTTTCGTCCAAAAGAAACATCGCCTGCAGAGTCGGGTGGGGGAAGTAGTAGATGTTCATCGTCATTCTCCAATCTCGACGTCGCTCGACGTAGATCCTCCAGCCCAGCCCCGTCGGCTCTGCTCAATTCACTTCTGTGGTTGTTGTTCCAGCTGTTTCAGTTTTTGCTGCATCATCATCATCTGCTGCTCCTTGGAGAGCTTCGGAAACAGGAATGCAATTTGTAACCGCAGGCCCCAAGGTGAAGCTCCCGGAGGATGAACGGCGTTAGCATAAAATTGCGCTGTGAGATTTACAGGCTGGAATCCCAATCTCATGATTCTGCCCACGCCGCCTCCGACTGGAACAACCCATCGACCTCCATTGCTCGCTTCCCAGTTCGCCGTCAGCGTGGGCTGCCAGGTGATGTACCAGCCTTTGTTCAGGTTGTAGTTGATGAAGTATTGGAACAGCATCTGGTTTACGGCTGGCCGGCTGGATTGCCCGGCGAATGACCAAACGTTATTCACCAATCCACCCAGCGTCCATTTCCCCGGCTGTGCCAGCACTACAACCGAAGGCCCGATGCTCCACTTTCCCTGCCCCAACACAGAATTGGTCGCCGTCGGCAATAAGAATGTCGGTCCGACGCCCCAGATTACCTTTCCCGGTTTCGCTGGGGACAGGAAGAACGACGGGTTCAAATCTCCGAATCCGTACCCTCCCTGGTTGACGGGTTGGCTCGACGTCGGTTGAAAAATAATCGGAGTAATAATGCGGGTTATGAGATTCCAGTTCTCGCTCACACGCGCCGGAATAACGGGTTGAATGTTCAGTACATCCTGGGTGCGGTCATCCGGACCGATGCCGAAGTTGTTGTTATTTTGCACGGGCACGCTGATGAGGCTAGCGACAGGATTCTGTGCCGCTTTTCTCAAGGCATCAGTATTTACCGCTGCTGCTGGGGTTTCCTGAGTTGCAACCTCATTTCCCGGCACGCCGATCGGCGTATCTTGCGCAATAAGCGGAACAGTGGCCACGAGAACGACGACCAGCGCCAGGATGGAGCAGTTCTTATAGAAGCTCATATGGCGCATAGTTCGAATTCTGAATAGCAAATCTTGACTTCCATATACCGCGGCCAGTGCATCATGGCTGCGAACGAGTGCCCACTGTCACTTGTTACAGGGTGGCAATTGAACGAACCGTATCCTGTTTGGGCAGAGGGGTCAGAGGTCTTTGTTGTTTCATAAGCGCGAATAAGAAGTAGACGATTGTGTAGAGAACAACCGTGGCATCCATCGCGGCGCCCGCCCAGAAGCCCCGTGAATAGGGGCGCCGAACGTTCGCCATCACCAAGTAAACAATGAAAGCTTTCTCCAGGGCGCTGTAGATGAGAATCGGATCACGCCAAGCCGGGGAGTAGGCCGCGACGATCATGAAAATACCCATCAATCCGAGCAAGATTCCCCAGTGCTGCAAAATAATAATGTAGTCCTGCCTGAACGGAATGAGTTCGACCTTCTCTACCGTCCACCGCGGCCAAAACGCATTGAGAGCGCCCAATGCCGTGATTGCGCCAGTGAGAACAAAAAAAGGACGGAATGTCAGATCAAACCAGCGTTTCATACTCATCATCCGTAACTGATCTAGCGTCGACTTCCCACTGTCAGAACAAACAGTCGATGCCGTTCTCAGCTCAGACCACGATCACGTAGGCCAGGATCTGCAATCCGATGCTTTTACCCTGTCATCTTTGACAGTTCTCAGACCAGAAGCGCCCCCATACCATTCCGTGTTAGCGATCATGAACGCAGTCAAGGCTGGGAACTGCACTGAGTCTTAGGAGGACAAACACATGCGCTACAAAGGATATCGTTACTTTCTGACAATGGCCGCGCTTCTTCTATTCGCGGCAACCGGATCATTTGGCCAGAACGCGAAGGTACGAGTCGTTGTGAAGCCTCATCAGGCCTACATCTTTGTGGATGGGACGCCGTTCGGCGACAGCAGTCGAACTATTAAGGTCCCGCCTGGCGATCACACCATCAGCGTCTATAACTATGGTTATAAGCCTGAGACCCGCCAGGTTTCGCTTACCGCAGGGAAAAATGCGGACCTGACCTTTGAATTAGCCGCTGTTTCCGGTCCGGTTTCGGGTCCTTGGGGACGTATTCAGATTGAGGGTGCTCCACGCGCTGCCATCTACCTGAATGGCAAGGCGCCAGAGTATTTTGTCGGGCATGGAGACGAATTCGACAATTCGGGTGCCCTATTCGCCTGTTGCACGCAGGAACTGATTGTTCCTGCCGGAACTCACGAAGTCACGGTAGTGAATCAAGGCTCGCAAGAGTTATGGTCCGGTTCGGTCAACGTTCCCGCCGATCAGCGGGTTATTTTGTACGTACCGAGCGGCAAGCAGAAAACCAAACCCTGGCACGGAGGCGCGACCATTGATTCCCTTGCTCGATTCAAAGCCGGTGTGGCCAGCGCAACCATCGCAATCCCTCCGGTCAGCGGAAATATCAGTGCTTCGCCTGCAAAGATCAATTGCGGAGACTCAACCAGCGTCTCCTGGCAGACGTCTGAAACTGTGCAGCGAACCATTACCGCCGACTCGGAAACTTTGAAACAAGTTGATCCGAGCGGAAACCTTTCGGTACAACCGAAGAACGCAACTACCTACCATCTTGTAGCGTCTGGTCCCGGCGGAAGCGTAACCTCATCCGCGCCGGTCGATGTCAATTCAACGATCCAGAGCTCGATCGATGCATCCCCAGCTCAACTTCACTACCGCCGAATCGGCGACAAGGTGATCGAGCAGGGCTCTGCAAATTTGGGTTGGACGGCGACCAACGCCAGCTCGGTCAGTATTGATCCCTTGGGATCGGTAGCCACCAACGGTACGCAATCTGTTGCCGCTACGCCTAAGCAGGAAACCAACGGCCCGGTCGACGAGGTTAAGACGTTCACTCTCACTGCCAAGAACGATTGCGGCGGCACGGATACTCACACCGCGTCAATCCATGTGACCGGTTCGATCGAGCCGATACCCGACGTTCCGCTGGTGAGCGTATTTTTTCCTACCGGCTACCCTGAGGCACGCCATCCTGAGGAGGGTTTGGTTCAGAGTCAGAAGCAGTCGCTGGATCGCACTGCAGAGGGATTCAAGAAGTATCTGGAATACAACCCGGATGCGCACCTCACGGTCGCGGGCAATGCTGACGAGCGCGATTCGAATGCCAGGAACAAACCCCTCAGCGAACGACGCGCAAATCTGGTCAAGCAATACCTTGTGTCGCAAGGGATTCCGGACAGCAAGATCGAGACCGAGGCATATGGAGACACGAAGCAGCTAGACGCAAGCACAGTCGCGTCATTGCACGATCAAAACCCAAACAAGCTCCCGAATGTCGGTCCACAAGCGCTCGGTTGGGCCTACAACCGCCGCGTCGACATAGTGCTGCTACCTAAGGATGTGCGCTCAACCCAATATTTTCCGGGTGATGCACCGGAGGCTAAAGTCCTGGCAGACAGCAATTGGCTCGGACAGAAAGAAGTCGTGACGCTCGCGGCGGAAAAGAGCAAGCTTCCTGACGACCCGGCGTCGGCACACTAGATTTAAGGTTGCGGAAAACTTCGATGTTGGGTGACGCAGCGCTTTCGAGCTTGCGGAAAAACAAAAGTCAGCGACTCGAAGCCTTCAAAACTCCAACGCTGGGCGTTTTTCCGCAAGCCGTGCGGCGCTGCGACAGTTCAATTGTGAGTCCTCGATTGATTTTGGTTTCAGCGGGGATTGTAAGTGGTGCGGGCGGGCCCTTGTGAACTCAAAGATCAGCAAAAGGGGCAACGATGAAAACAAAACTGAAAAGCCTCCTCGTCGCCGCGCTGGTTTGCGCACTTGGGGTAGCGGCATACGCTGCCGATTCCAAGATCGCACAGAAGCAGAAAGACATCCGCAACATGGCGGATGCCACACTTCAACGCCTCTACAAAGCACAGCCCAACGCCAAATTGGCAGTCGAAGGCAGAGCCGGATATGCAGTCTTTAGCAACCTGGGAGTGAAAATCTTAATCGCCGGCTCCGGCAATGGAAAAGGCATGGCCGTCGACAATAAGACCAAGAAAGAAACTTTCATGAAGATGCTCGAACTCCAAGCGGGTCTCGGTATGGGCGTGAAGAAGTTCAGCGTAATTTTCGTTTTCGACACAGAAAAGGCGTTCGATAGCTTCGTGAACTCCGGGTGGCAATTCGGCGGACAAGCTACAGCCGCAGCGACCACCGGGACTCAGGGCGGAGCGATGGCGGGGGCGGCGTCGGTCTCCGACGGCGTTTGGATGTATCAACTCACCGACAAGGGCCTCGCCCTCGAACTCACAGCCAAGAGCACCAAGTACTATAAAGATGGTGATCTGAATTAACGGGCATTGCTTTCGCCAACCTCTAGAAGCGGCACTGCAAGGAGCCGCGGCTGTTTTCCTCAAAAAGCCTCGCCGACGCCCATGCTCCAAGTCCAACTATCCCTGCCCTTGGCGAAGTCAGTGCGAAGATTGACGTGATATTTCTTACTCAACTCATATCTCGGCCCTCCACCTACATCGGGCAGGAAGTGGTCATTCTTAAACAGCACTTGACTTGATCCGGCGATCACTCCGCCAAGACCCCCGAATACCGCCAGACCAAACCCCTTCGGCAATGTCAGGCGATACTCTACTTGTGTAGTCGCCAGGTACCGGTCGAGGTACTTCAAAGGCGTATATCCTCGCAATTGGTTTTGTATCCCATAAATGCAGTTTCCATAAAAGGGTGGCTGGCCGCCGGTCCCGCAGCCAAACAGATTGTAGGCAAGAACTTGATTCTTACCCAGACTTTTGTATTTGCTGAAGGTGAATCGATACGCCTGGAAGGAATATTTACTGCCCAGCGATTGCATGAAAAAATCACCGGTGAATTCGATCTTTTCTCCCGCTGTAGGAAAGAACTGATTGGGTCGAGTGTCGCGGATCATCCGCAAGCCCAAAGCCCTCATGACCGTGTGGAGCCCGACGCCCGACGGAAGGTTAGGAAGTTCGCCATTTGTTGGCGCTATCGTAACAAACGAGTTCCCAGTCCAAAATCTCGGTCCAACAAAGACTTTCCACCACGTCCGGCGCAAAACTTCTGCGCGGAAAACCTCGCCTGTTTGAATCAGCGGCAGCTTACGTCCCTCGAAAATTCCACTGCCGTACAGATCGTAGTTCACATTGCCGCGAGCATAGACGGAGGTGACCTCATAAGTGTCCTCTTTCATATATAGGTCCGCACCCACGCCGAAACCGCGGCTACCGTTATTCGTGAACATGCCAGCCGCTCCTAAGACGGAGGGGGGAGAAATCTTGTCGTTCCTGCTAAACGGGAAGATGTAGCCCAGCGCGGGGATAATTCCGACACCGATCGCTGGACTGGAAATCGGGAGAGGAGCAGGAACAAAAGCCCCACGAGGCTCTTTTTTCTTGGCCTTTTCAGTCGCCGGTTTGCTTTCGGCAGGTGCGAGTGACTGGCCCGTCGCTCCGCTGTCCTGACGGCTGGACAATTTGGCCTGAGGTTTCGCCGGAACATCCGGCGATTCTGGTTGTGAAGTTTGCCGGGGATCTTCGGGCTGGGACTGGGCATGCAACTTAACAGGTCCTAAAGAAGAAAATAATATCCCGCAGACTAGACCAAGCCATACCACCCTATAAAAGGACCTTCTCCCGTTATCTGGCAACGGGCTATCCTGTTCATCGTGCAATCGTCGTTCCTCGGTCTTCACAGGCCGGAGCTGCGAACTCGCCAACAACCATTGCGCGATGCGCATGGGCAATGCCTGCCGGGAACACAGATTGCCCAAGCTGTCGGCCAATTGGTTCAACGCGATCTGTTTTTGATCCGAGAAGAACCGATGACACGCGACGCTAACCGTCTTCACAGCGTGCCTGCCTTCTAACACGGAAATAGAGACAATTCCCACAACATTTGCCTCCCGAGCCTCTGGGATCCCGCTATGCACATCCGGAATCGGAATCGCCAACGGGAGCACTCCTGATCCCACATCGCATCGCCTCGGACCTGGTGTTCTTAATCTGCTACAGAAGTCCGGAATGGATGAGCGTTTCCATTTGCATGTTGTACGGGGCGACCTCTACAGCGAGGGATCAAGTAAATCGTAAGGAACTCTTGACTGTGTGAGTACTGGCAAAACTGACAGCTGTTTCCCCGCAGATTGACAGGAAGCCAGACGCTTGCCACGGCGTGAGTTCGCCGCAGAGTAACTATCGGAAGCTCGACGGCAAGGCCACGGTGAGATCGGATAATCAGCGGCAAGGGGAGCTGACCGAGTGCGCAAATCTCCCGTCGCATCCAACCTTAGTTTATTGTTCAGCTCGGATTCGCATCGCACTCACAAATCCTTTTTCACCTCAGCCAGTTCGGATACGACTAACTCTTCGGAGGCGGCGTCTTTGGGATCTTGAGCGTCCAGGAAAAGCCGAACACGAACGTACGTCCTTCTGGACGAGCCTTCGCCGAATACTCGTTGTAATACTTGAAGAAGGCCACCAGATTCTTCGTCGGGAGAATGTAATTGGCCTGAACGCCAATGGCCTGCACGGAATAGTATGGAACTCTGCTCGCGGCGACGGGAATCCCTGCTATCAAGTAATTGCCGCCATTACTCGTGACCTGCCATTGGTCGTATCCGACCAATCCGAGTTGCGCCAGTTGGCTCATATTCTTCTTTAATGGTAGAACCTGCCCAATTCCCCATTCCATGGTGAAGGCTTCGCCGGGCGTTATTTTGCTCAACTGACCAGTCACCGGGCTGGCGACCGTTTTTTGCCCGTGGATTTCCCAATCCGTGGCGAGGTTTGCGGTGGTCCCCTTGTTCTTGGTGATGTAGAGAGTTGTTCCCGAGGTTATATTGTTTCCCCAATATCCCGAGCCCACGTTATTGCTGGCTCCTGCTGTGTACCGGCCGACTGGTGCCGTAAAGGCGTACCCCGCGACGAAGTCGACTCGTTTGCCAAAATGCCAACCCATATTAAACGGCTGGACGTACATGTCGGCAAAACCGGACCCTCCTGCTCCAAGGTTAATCCCGGATGTGGCCCCGGGTAAGAGAGGAGGTAGAGCCGCCACTACCGAACCGCTTGCATAGGAGAGCACGACATAGGGCATGAAATACCCTCCCAGGAATTTGTGGTTCGGGACGTAGTAAAAAATATTCTCGTCCACCCAGAACGAATAGTTCCCGGTAACATTTTGAAGAATGCGATCTCCGTTGGAGTTGTTCAATTGGCCAGCGGAGTAATTGAGCGCCAGGTTAGCGTAGGTGACGCCGGGATCAGGAATCACTCCGGCGTTGAGACCAAACTGTCCGGGCACCCATTGTCCCTTTTGTTGAGCAAGTAAGGGCGAGGCAAATCCGATCGCCATGAGTGCGAGTGCCCAGATTACGGACTTCATTCGTGATGACATTCGTTCTTCCCTTTCCTGAGGTGCGGGCAATAACATTGCGGCCCGCATCTCTTAGCACCCGGTATTTGTGAAGAGTTTCGTTTACGGCATTTTTTCTGCTTTTATTGACCTCGACAGCTGTTCCAGGTAAGGGAAACACAAGTTGAAATTCACGGTAACTGTCACTTTTGCCAATTTCTAAAAAGACGAGAATCGTCAGATTCACTTGTCACGATCGTCTACGCAGGTTGGTAGCGAGATTACGAATAGCAGCTAAAAAGCGGCGGCATGGAATCGATCATTTCGAGGTAGATGTCGAGCTGCAGCTGCTGATATGCGGCATTTCCAGCGAAGATAGCCGTTAATTCTTGTATCCGCAGAGACGAGTCAGTGAATCGACGAAAGTTCGACGTATCTGCACCAAGGCAGCCAGTATGCGGAACAAGATCCGCTTTCAGGTGAGTCGCGGAAAGCGCACTTTTGCCGTATCGGCATGCTCCGTGCCAAACCTTTGTCCCATGCTGTATTATTCCGGGGGCTAGGGCTTTGTCACCTTCCGAACTTCCTGATAAGCCACTCTCCGGCTTAGGCCTGTTTTGCTGAGTGACTGGCGAACGTAACATTGTGAGTGTGAATGAGGGAAGAGCAAAGTTCCGCGTGCCAATGATCTGTCGGCTGGAAATCGTTGCACATAATCGAAGGTGTGTATGAGTTTCATTCGGGGTCGCCTGCCGTGGGGCAAAACGAATCTTGATTCCCTATTGCACTCCGCGATCCTGGCTTGCCTCGTCGCTTCCCTGTCCTATCTCACTGCGCGGCTAGGCGGTTTACTTGTGCTTCGGCCTCAGATGCTCTGGGCACTTTGGCCTGGCTGCGCACTTCTGGTTGCGGTTTTGCTGTTAACGCCGCACAGACTGTGGTCGATTGTGCTCGCCGCAGGCCTGGCAGGATTTGTTCTCTACGATGCACAAGCCGGCTTGACGCTTCGTCCAACAGTTATATTGATTGTTTCCGACACAGTCGAAGTTCTGATCGCAGCTTTCGGAGTGAGTTACTTCTTCAGCGGTCCAGTCCGGTTGAATAGCGTAAGGTCTCTCACACGGTATTCACTGTTTGCGGTTCTCCTCGCCCCACTGGCGGCAGCATTTATCGCCACGGCCGCTTTCAGCGGGGACTACTGGATCCGTTGGAGGATTGGTTTCTTTACAGAGGCGCTGGCCCTCCTCACTGTAACGCCGGCCATTTTGAGCTGGGCCAGTATAGGGCTGACATGGTCCCGGAAGTCACGCGCCTTTTACCTGGAAGCCACCGCTTTGATCGCCGGGTTGAGCATTTTGGGTTACGTGGCTTTCGCGGCTCCAAAGCAAATCAGTTCGCCGGTTCTACTGTATTCCCTTCTTCCAATTCTGCTATGGTCCGCGTTGCGTTTTGGTTTGGCGGGAATCAGTACCTCGATGGTCCTGGTCGCTCTGCTGTCGATTTGGGGCGCGGTCCACGGTCGCGGCCCCTTTACCACATCCGAGCCGCTCACTAATGTGATGTCCCTGCAGCTCTTCTTATTTTTCACCGCAGCAACTTTCATGCTTCTTGCTGTTCTGATGGAAGAACAAAAAAGGACTGAACGCGCCTTCCGCGAAAGCGAAAAACGCTTCCGATTAATGGCCGATACTGCACCTGCGCTGATCTGGATGGCGGGCCCCGATAAGCTTTGCACCTATTTCAATAAGCCCTGGCTTGACTTCACTGGCCGATCCATAGACTCCGAACTTGGTAACGGTTGGACGGAAGGAGTTCACTCTGAGGATTTGCAAAGATGCATGGACACCTATAGCCGGAGCTTCGATGTTCGTGAGGAATTCAGGATGGAGTATCGGCTTCGACGGTACGATGGAGAATATCGCTGGGTGGTCGACATTGGCGTGCCGCGCTTCGATCAGGATCGCTCCTTTATCGGTTACATCGGGATCGGGATCGACATGACCGAGCGCAAGCGGGCGGAAGAAGCGCTCACAAACGTCAACCGAAGGTTGCTCGAAGCGCAAGAGAAAGAACGTACACGGATCGGCAGAGATCTTCACGACGATATCGGTCAGCGTCTCGCACTATTGGCCGTCGAGCTGGAACAACTGCATCAGGACCCTCCCAATTTGCCCCGGATCCGCTACCGAATCGGCGAACTTCACAAGCAGACTTCGGAGATAGCCACGGATATCCAATCCTTGTCGCACGAGTTACATTCGGCAAAACTGCAGTATCTGGGGATTGCTGCAGCTATGAGGGGTTTCTGCCGGGAATTCGCCCAGCAGCAAAAAGTGGGAGTTGACTTCAAAACTCACGACTTGGCCGATCATTTGTCGCCCGACATTTCTCTTTGCCTGTTCCGAGTCTTGCAAGAGGCCCTGCACAATTCGGTGAAACACAGTGGCGCACGGCATTTCGAGGTGCGATTGTGGGGAACTTCGGAGGAGATTCGCCTGACCGTTAGCGATCCAGGTGTTGGCTTCGATCGCGAAGCGGCGAAGCAGGGCCCGGGACTCGGGCTCGTCAGCATGGAGGAACGTCTGAAATTGTTGAACGGAACTCTCGCCATCGTGACGCAACCCGAAAAAGGTACTGCGGTCCACGTTAGCGTGCCGCTTAGTCCGGGAAGCGATTCGATCCGCGCGGTCGGATAGCAGAACAGCTTACGCGGCTATCACGTGGTTCCTGACCGCGTACTTGACCAATTCCGCGTTGCTTTTAACGCCAAGTACCTCCATCATTCGATACTTGTGATAGGCAACTGTGCGGGTCGTCATATTAAGGATATCGGCGACTTCCTTCATTACCTTTCCCTCGGCCAGCAATTGCAGCACTTCTCGCTGCCTTTCGGTGAGACGCTCGTCTTCCTGAATCAGTTGTTTGTCTTGCCGTCGGAGGAAATTGATCGTCTCGTAAGGCAGAGCCTTAGACATATACGATTTACCCCGCAACACGTCGCGAACCGCGAGCACGATGTCAGCCGCGGCACAAGTCTTGAGAAGGTATCCCGAGGCACCGAGGCGGAACGCTTCCGCAGCTACCTCCACGTCAGGATTCATCGTCAGATACACCAACTTGACGGCTGGCAGCAGTAGTTTCAATTGCCGCCCTGCGTCCAGACCATTCAGAACCGGCATGGCGATATCGAGCACGACCACGTCTGGCTTCGATTCTCGGGCCGAGCGCACCAAGGCGCGGCCGTCACTGACCACTCCGATTACGTTAAATTCGGCTTCGAGAAGTCGCTTGCACAACTCGGCCACAAGAGTATGGTCGTCGGCGATTAAGATGCGGGAACGGTTAATCATTGCCCTACCCTCAAGCTGGAAATTTAGGTGGTTGCGGGGTGTAGTTCCGTGTGGTTCCTAACACTACTCCCACATCCCACTTCCGTCAAGATTCAATCGCTGGCGAATTCTAGCGCGGCTCTGGAGCTGAGGCGGAACGGGCGGCCTTTAAAGACGACTTCAACCCACTCCTGCTTACTGCGCACGGCCAGAGTTCCGAGCTGCCCACGTGATTTTGCTGTTGAGACTAAGAGCAGCAAAACGACGGCACAACTGTCATTAGTGACAGTCAACTCCGAGCTGATCCAGGGGATGTGCCGCTTTCACACCTGTGTGCTAGGTTCATTCAACAAGCTGGCCGACACAAATACCTTGCCGGCAAGCACTGCATTGATGGCGGAAAACAGGTCCAGGCTCAGGCGTGATTTCACCACGTATGCCGAGCCGCCGGCGCCGATTGCGGCGTTCATATAATCGGTATCATCATGCACGGTGAGAAAGACGATCTTGGCCGTGCTCCCCGAATCTCGCAGTTGTCGCGCGACATCAATCCCGCTCAGTTCCCCCATCGAGATGTCCAGGACGATGATATTGGGTCTGAGCTGTAGGCATTCTCGGACGATAGCTGTCGGGTCCGATATTGCAGCGACAACCTGGTAAATATTATCTCTTTCGAGCATATGGCCGACATGAGCAAGGACGGAACAGTTGTCGTCGGCCAGGACTACAGTTGTTCTCGGCACAAGGCCCTCCCTTCGAAAAGTGGCGGCCGCGAAATTCGTACCCGGCCAACCCACGTTGACGCCAGCAGGGTTGCCAGAGGGTGCGGATCCGGAGAGCAACCTTCACAGATGCTATCGGGCCTCAGTAGGTTCGACCACTGTCAAAATTGACTGTCGACGACCGTTGACCCTGAAGCCTTCGGTCACTCGCGGGATCGTCTACCTTGTTCGCGGCGTTCTTGGGAACCGGAACCCGCCCTTCCACCTGGGTACCCAGGAATGGCCTTGACCAGATAGAAAGCTCGCCGCCCACGGAACGCATACGCTCCCGCATGCTTACCAGTCCGAGACCGTGAGCACCCGATACCTGCTCGGAATTGAATCCAACTCCATCATCGGAAACGCGCAACTGAAGCATATTTCCTTGGCAATTCAATGCCACTTTCACGTAATGGGCTTGGCTGTGTTTAACTACATTTCGCAATGATTCTTGCACCGTCCGGAACAAATTGAGGGATATGTTTTCATCGAGGTCCACAGGCAGATCCTTAACCGTACACTCGACCTGAATCTTGTGCTGATGAGCAACTTCCCTGCAGAGGTCACGAACGGTTGCGGCGAATCCGAGATAATGCAGCTTGGAGGGATGCAACTGATGAGAAATGTGTTGAATGTCAGTCGCAATCTCATTGGTCAGTCGCCAAATCTCCCGCAGTTCCTTCTTCTGCAACAAATCGGTATGCGCCGACGCAGCCTGATCAGATTCCTGAATTCTGTTGGCCAACAACGCCAGCCTTTGATTGATGTCGTCGTGCAACTCGCGCGCCAGGTGCTCTCGCTCCTCCTCTTGCGCATGTATCAGCCGGCTACTTAGGTCGGTAAGGACGGCTTTTGCCTCCTTCTGATCGCTTATATCAATGCAGCAGCCCACGTATCCGGCAAAGGAACCATCGCCATTGAACCTGGGTGCACATATGTTGAGAACCCAGCGGTACTCTCCATCGTGGCGGCGAAGCCTGTACTCCATCCTGAATTCCTTGTGGCTATCAAACCCTCGAGCATATGTATCCAGGTACGTCTGCAAGTCTTCTGGATGTACCCCCTCAGCCCAGCCATTGCCGAGCTCCTTTTCCAGACTCCGGCCGGTGAATGCCAGCCAGGACTCATTGAAATAGTTGCACGTCTTGTCTGAACCGGCCATCCAGATCAGCACAGGAGCGGTATTCGCAATCAAACGAAAGCGTTTCTCGCTTTCCGCCACAGCTTCTTCCGCGTTGCGACGCTCGGTGACGTCCCTGATGATTACCGTGAACAGTTTCTTGCCCGCGTCCTCAGCGTGTGAGATTGAGGCCTCAATAGGAAATTCATCGCCGTTTGAGCGCAAGGCCCAGAGTGCACCGGGAGTGCCCATAGTCCGGCTGGTGGCGCCAGTCTCCCCGAAGCGGCGAAGATGCGCGCCGTGTTCGACTCGGAAACGCTGCGGGATAAAACGCTCGATCGAACTCCCAATGGCATCGGGCGCGGCGCAACCGAAAATCTTCTCGGCGGCTGGGTTGAACAACAAGACCACTTGTTTGTCATCGACTGCGATAATTCCGTCCATCGCAGAATCAACAATACTTGCCAGGCGCCGCTGGCTGTCACGCAGTTCAGCTTCGAACTTCTTA
The DNA here is from genome assembly GCA_013288805.1 of Acidobacteriota bacterium. Classification (GTDB taxonomy): domain Bacteria; phylum Acidobacteriota; class Terriglobia; order Terriglobales; family Acidobacteriaceae; genus JABDBE01. The sequence continues at coordinate 24,832 of JABDBE010000009.1, read as the reverse complement.
CGACCGGTGATGTCTTGAGCCGTGCCGCGAAAATGAGTAATACGGCCGCTGGCATCGCGTATTGCTTCACCGCAAGCGCTGACACATCTTTTGCTGCCGTCCGGACGTATGACCTCCACCTCGATCTCTGGAATTGAGCCAGTCGTCTTAGCTTCTTTGATCGCAGCATTGAACCGGCTTATACTTTCCGGACTGAAGAACCGCTCGATTTCATTGATGCCGGGTTTCGGCAATCCGGGATCAATTCCGAGGATGCGGTAAAGCTCCTCCGACCAGGTAACCTCGTTACTCGCAGGATCCCACAGCCAGTTGCCGACTCGTGCCAGCCGCTGTGCTTCTGCGAGTTCTTTCTCTTTTCGGATCAGAGCAACTTGAGCCGACTTACGCGTGGCCACATTACGAAGCAACAAAACGATCAGCAGTGTTTCGATAAGCAGGGCTGCCAAAAGGCCGAGGATCCTCCGGCGGTAAAGCTCCCAGGGAGAGTATTGCCAATAGCGGACTTCGGTTCCTTTCGGAATCTGATTGTCCGGAATTCCCCAGCGGCGCAGCTGACGCCAATCGACTACGTAGTGCTGGAAGTCGCCGTTTGCAACCGCGATATCCTCTGGCTTAGCTCCCTTCAGAATCCGCACCCCATCATTGCCCAGGATTTGCCCCACTTCGCCCAGAACAGCGACGCTGCCTCCCACTACCCCACTGCCTACGACGGAGGAGAACGTTCCGTAGATCGGTCGATTCGCTTCCTTGGCAATGTCGGGGAGAATGCGCGCCGGAATAAATTGCTCACCGCGGGAGTCTGTTATGAAATCGAGGAACACGATGACGCTGTCGGGCGGGACATGCGCCAGCCGTGGCCCCAATTCTGAGAACGGGAGATCGACCAAATATTGAAAGTCCAGATTCGATCCATAGGCGAGGAATTGCTGGCGCGCTAACTCCATCTCGGATTTTTCGGCGTCGGACGAACCGGAAACCACAATCACGTGGGAAGCGCCCGGGTTCTGCCGCAACGCCAACTGAAGGGTAAGTGAGGAATTCGTCTGCCGGACGACGCCCGTTCTTGCCGCATGGGGCTTCAGCCAGATTGAAGGATCTTTCGGATCCGCCACGAAGAACAAGAGGGCCGCACCCGGGAACAGTTTTTGTCGAATCTGTTCCGCAAGACCTACCGTTTCCTCGTTGATGGCAACCACCAGATCGAAGGTCTGCCCCCCGTACTTTTCGAGGAGGTAGGAAGCCGTTGCCTGTTTCCGGGACGGGTCCGAGAACGATGAAGGAGACTCAAGGTATTCAAAGGTAAAGTGGACCGGTCTTGTGGAACCACCAAGAATGTGGGCCTCGGCCTGTTCCACCATGGCGGTGACATCGGGCAGGTCCGGATCTAACGAGGAAAGAAAGAGGACGTCAATTTGCTGTCGCGCTGGCAACAGCCCGGCTTTGGCATTCGCCGATGCGCTCGCGGGCATTATCGCGAAACACAGGACACAAATCAGCGCGCACCGGGAGGTTCCAGAGTTTGGGATTACGTCGTCGCGAATTTTGCGCAATAAACAGACCAAAATGTGCTTTCTGTTTCATCAAGATCAAGAAAACACCGACTCACGAGTGGGATTACTCCCAATAAGCCCTGACTCTCGAGACTCCTTCGATTTGCTTGCACCGATGTCGTTCCCGAATCTCCCGGTCCTCAGGCTGAAGACGCCGCCGAAAAATGTACGAGCAGCCTGCGGGGCTTTCTTCCACTTTGTCTTGTGCGTCCCTGCCCACGCGACGTAGACCAGGCTGCTGAAGGATGCAATCACGATCAGCGAAGCCTTCCCGATGGCCCACGCAAAAACAACTTCGTCGGAGTTAACCATCTTTCACCCCCTGCAAAGACAAACCAGATCTGTCCAGAATTCGCAGACACTTTCAGAAACCGACGCACTCAGTTCGAGGCCGGACCGAGAAAGAATTTGGCGCATTCCTGCGCGCCGCCACTGAATACATTCCCTGAGGTTGTACTCAGAAACGGCGCGCACTGCAGACCTGGGCTGTTCGGGCTTCACCGTAGGCCCGTTCTCTACGCTCCTCCTGCTACTCCCTTATTCACCAGTACCATGACCTCCACGCGACGGTTCTCTGCTCGCCCGCTCGCTGATTCATTGGGTGCCGCGGGGTCAGCGATGCCCATCGCTCCCGGCGCCACAATGTGCCGCAAAGGGACATTGCACTTCTGCAACAGGTACGCGACCACCGCTTGCGCTCGATCCATGCTCAACTGCTGGTTCATGGCGGCAGTACCGGAGGAATCGGCAAAACCCTTTACCTGGATGATGTAGCCCGTCAGGCTGGTCGCGCTCTGGGCTAGTTGTGACAAAGAGGCTTGATCCTCTGCCGAAAGTTTTGCGCTTCCGGTTGCGAAGTGAAGGGTTGAGGTCCCCTTCGTGTCATATTCCGACAGTTGGGAGAAGCGCTGGGTGGTCGCCTGAATATCCTGTTGATTGGCTGCGATCTGGCCCTGATTTGCGCTTATCTGCTCTTTGTTCGACGCATTCTGAACCGCGTTCGCGGCGACGCCTTCTTTGTTAGCCGCAACCCCCTGCGCGTTGGTTGCAATGTTGGCGGTATTGGTCGCCTGCTGCGCCTGCGTCGGAGATAAACCAGCCTGAATGGTCTCGGCCAAACGCAAATCGTCTTTCGAGAACCTGATGGTGTCGGCCACGATCCGCTTCTCGTCGCCGATCCCTTCAGCTGTGACCTGTAATCCCGGAATGAGGGCAGTGACAGCCTGTTCCGAATGTCGGAGTTTGAAAATGCCCTTGGGAATCTGGACCTTGGTACTGTCGGTCAAGGCCACCACAACGGTTTCTGATGTCTTGGGATTTCTAACCGTCAGATTTTCTCCATCTCGGCCGGTAATCAGTCCGCTGATCTTGACTTTCTTGCCGTTCGTCTCTCCATATGCCACTGCGACACAAAGCATGCACAGAACTGCGGTGCAGACTACCGTCCATCGACTGTTCTTCATGATTTTGTCCTTTCGAATGTGCTTCATCAGCTTGTCCTTTCGTGAACCTTGCTCCTGAACTTGTGCGAACCGATTCACCCAGTTGCTGCTCGGAACCAGGTGATGAGGGGATGCTAGGGAAGTTTTTCTGCCCTGCCCACTGTCAATAATGACAGCGCGATCCAGCGCGAAAGTGTGTGCGTGAGCACCACAATTTCGCCCACGCCGTGGAATTAAGGCTGTCCGGTTTTAGCCGCAGAGCGGAGTAAGAATGCAGCCCACGGCATAAGAGTCTGCTACGAAACTCGATCAAACGCCGTGATGGGACAAACTTCGTTCCAGCCGAGTAACGGCGGACTCCGAAAGCCCGGCACGGCAGCGCCGGGGAAGGCAGAGTCGGAAAAAGCCAAGTCCGCCTTTGCGGACGGCACGATTTTTCGCAACAACCTCACAAGCCGTGGGTAAGAGTGCGAAACGGCCAAACCTCAAACGCGGCGAGAGATTACTTCTCACGCACAACGAAAGCCCAGCGAAGGCGACCTCGGCGACCTCGCGAGGGTAGACAGCAATGGAAATATACCGACGACAACGGGAATCCGCATTTGTGCATCGAATCCACCGCAAATGGCGAAAGGGCCGGCGCTGTAAAAGTTACACGGATTGCCCCAGGAGCAGCACTTTTGGGTAATTGACAATTTCCAATCGTGGGAGATGATGGCTATAATATGATCAAGTTTGAGCCCCTCTCTGGCATGGAGAACGTTCAAGTTCGACCGAAAAAACGTGGTTCCTCCGTGTCGCTAGTCCGCGTCCTCGTGGTTGAGGATTTTCCCCCGTTTCGCCAATTTATCGGTTCGGCGCTAGCAAGAAGATCTGACTTGCAGATCGTCGGCGAGGCAGCCGACGGAGAAGAAGCGGTTCAGAAGGCCAAAGAGCTGCAACCGGATCTGATTCTTCTTGATATTGGCCTTCCCACTCTGAATGGAATTGAGGCAGCTCAACAAATTCGACAAGTCGCGCCGGAATCCAAAATAATTTTCGTGACCCAGGAATCTTCCACCGACGTGGTGCAGAAGGCTTTCAACTCTGGTGCCCATGGCTACGTGGTAAAAACCAAGGCCGCGAGCGAGTTGCTGGCCGCGGCGGAAGCGGTTCTTGACGGCAAGCAGTTTCTCAGTAGCGGCTTGTAGTCGCGATCACGAATGACCAGCCCGCGGGCCAATTTCCTTTGTGCGTTAAGCTGAGTGCTGCATTCGACCATCTCCATTCGTCAGACGTGCTGGTAGTTCGAGTTCTGAATGGCAATGTTCAATTGTTTGCTGACTCCGTCGATCACCATATTGGAGATGTGATTCGGCCCACCCGGCAGGCGGCTGAACTGCACCGTCAAATTCATCGCGTCTTTCGGATCATCCATATAGGAAGCAATCTGAATCTGAAGTAACTGCTTCTGCTCTTTGTCGAAGACCAAGGTCATCGAATCCTGCGGTTTCAGGTAGTTATGGATCACGAGTTGAATTACATTAGGAGCACCTGCGGCTGGACCCAGCGTGATATTCCCGTTCGCAAACGCCTGCTGCAGCAAATCCTTGTCCGGCGGCACATACTGCTGTGCCAAGGCCTTCATCTGCTGTGCGTAGTCCTGGTATTCTTCCTTCTTCTTCGCTACGACATGCTGTCTCAGCCGTCCCCCCTGGGGAGCCGCTTCGGCAGGGGGATCAAGCGACGTCTTCACTGGCTTCAAGTCTGGTCCCAGCCGCACCTGGAAGTGCTCCTGTTTTTTCTGTTCGCCCTTCAGGCTGATCGTGACCTGTTCCATCCAGCTATACGACGCGAGGGCCTGCTTGTTTTGCATGGCTGACTCTTTGACCTCTGCGACGCGCTGCTGCAATTCCGGACTTTGTGCGTTGACTGGAACGACGAATCTTGCGACAGCAAATAGAATGATCGAGGTTAGTGTGCTGCTGAAAACGTGCCGTGCCCTCTGTCTCATAAGCGATCTCCTGTGTCTCTGAAAATCCACTGCGTCGGCATCTTATGGGTTGGCGCCGCGGCTCAAACAGTAGTGACTGGCTTGCCCTTGGATAGAACCACGACGGAAATTACAACTCACCACGACAAGTTAGTCACTGAACCCACCGTCTGCCACTGTCAGAACAAACAGTACTTGGTTTTGTCACAACCCGGCGTGCTTACGCAGACAATTCGGCCCTGCTTGAGATGGCCTCCAATAAGCAATGCAGTGCTGATCGTACGCGAGAGAATTCGGGGCAACCGTTCCGCCGGGACGACCCACGTCATAGCAATTGTTTATGCGGCATCCCGTTCTGGAAAGCAGAGCGACGGCTGCAGGTCGAGTTTGGTTACTGCCGGCTCCACATCGATGTGGAACGACGCCCGGTCCAATGCGAGCTTCGGGCCAATCACACTGGTCAACCTCTCCACAACAGTGGTCAAGCTCTTGGCATGCATCTGCGGCAATTCAATTGTAATCGTGATGTCGAACGATCCACCCCCCTGCTGTGCCTTATGCGCGAGCAAACTCCCCTCGAGCATTCGAGCCAGGCTCACAAGTGCGCGGCTTTTGCACGCGGCGCACTCGTCACCTCGACCGTTGCTGATGACCTCGCAATCCAGGCAGAAGACTGCATTCCAGAAAGGAAGAACTACTGCTTCCGAATGGTTTCTTGTTCCGGCGAACATATCTACCAACCCCCGTTCGCTGAGATGTGGGCAGCTAGATTGAATAAGAATACACCTTCATTCTCATCGGCCGACCTGGGTCGCTGACAATCCACTTATTTTAGCTGCGTCCCGGAATGTTGCTCCCCTGTCACTTTTGCCAGTTCTCGGCACGTGCCCTGTGCCCATAACATCCGTATCGAGCGGTAAACATCTAGCACTTGCGCATAGCGCATGAGAATGGAGGAAGGACTTATGATCGGTAGAAGAATCGGTATTGCGATGAGTCTTTTGGCAATGTGCCTCTTGAGTTTGGGATCGGCACAGGCCGGCGACAAGATAAAAGGCAAAGGAGTGATCACCCTGCGCTCAGGGAACACCCTGACCGTGGAAACTGACGATGATGCAGCTGTAACCGTGACTCTCACGGCTGATACGAAAGTGCAACACCCGGTAGGGCTGGGCGCCCGGAAAAAGCAAGTTGGTCAAGAGGTCCTGATCCCCGGACTCAAACTAAGGTACGAAGGAACGGGTGATCAGACGCAGGTGACGGCGGACACCATCACGTTCGATCGAGACGATCTCAGCCTGGCTAAAGTGATTCAGGCCGGCTTGAACCCGACCGCTCAACAGCAATCAAGGAATATGGAAGCCTACCAAGCCAATAAGGAGGCGACCGATGCTGAAATTGCGGCCAACAAGGCAGCCGCCGACGCAGCCATCGCAGCGGCGAATCGAGACATCGCAGCCAACCAGGCGAGCATTGACACAGTTGCGCAAGACACCAAGAAGCGCTTTTCTGAGCTGGGTGACTTTGTCGTGAAGGGCGAGCATACCGTGTACTTTGCCACCGGAGATTACAGCATTTCGGGGCAGGACCGAAATGCACTGGCGGATTTAGCAAAGCAGGCCACCGCCTACGGAAAGGGCTACGTGATCCAGGTTGCAGCCTTTGCCGACTCCGTGGGTACCGCTTCCAGCAATCAGGTGCTAAGCAAGGAACGCGCTCAGGCAGTCGTCGCCTATCTCCTTCAGGAGTGCAGCGTTCCAGTTGGTCGCATTGTCGCGCCTGGCGCAATGGGTGAGACCAACCCCGTAGCCTCCAACGAGACGGCTTCCGGGCGAGGCGAAAATCGCAGGGCCGAGGTCAAACTGCTGGTGAATAAGGGCATCGTTGTCGCCAGCGCCGGCGGGAACTAACAGCCCGTTCTTTTCCTTCAAAAACGGAGGCGCCGAGTGTGCGCCTCCGCTCTCTTTTGGACTCGCCGCGCGGTTGGGGCCTTGGTGGCATCTTCGTGGCCTTTGGCCAGCCGTGTCTCGAACGAACAACTGCCCAAGCCGCCAAATCCACCCGAGTGCCCTTCCATTCCGCTGAAGGCATTCGATCTTCCTGGAGGCGCCCTGGCCCGAGAACTTGAGCTGGATCTCTGGACCTTGTTTCAATTCCCTGCCTTACTCGCGTGCGTATAACCTTTGTGAGCTGCTATATCGTTCGGAGGGCTGCACACCTTCCGAGAGACTGCCACGCAACGCTGTTAGGGTTCAGCTGTGCGGTGAACTGCCGGAAAGCGCAATTGTGATTACCAAACGGGGAGAGTAATAAATTTCCGGTATGCTTCCGAGCGATTGGTCGGAAACGCTGAGCATTAGCCGAAGGGTGCTGATGAGTTCTAGTAAAGGCCGACTGCCGCAGAAACTCGCGAATCTTACGCCCCGGTTCGCACTGGGATGCTGGTTTGTAACTTGCCGCCGGATGCGGGGGATCAAAGTTGTAGCGCTCGCTCTCAAGGGATGGAAAAGAACGAAGGGTGACCCATGTCGAACGGGTCGAGTTCAGCAAGCGTCCAGCTAATGTTCGTCAGCTCTGTAAAAACCTAATCATCTTGCTGCAACCACGGTTCAATCCGTTTTGGGCCCCAAACGCAATTCTGTCCCACTACACTTTCAATTCGTGTAGAGCTGGGTTCTCTGTTGGGGATGTACTCACGGTAATCCGTTGGAGAGTCGAGATAATAGATCTCTGACCACACAAAACAATCACCAATTCGAATCGTTTCGCCGCCGATTTCTTCAGGGTCCAACATCTCGCGCATACATCAACCTACAAACTAAGGAGTAGCGTAATCTGTATCGCGTCCGAAAGGAATACCTGGGTAGCCAAACCACAGTTTCTGCAAGTAGATTTCCTTATCGTAACGCGTTATGCGTGGAACCGCAGGGGGAACTGCGAACAGTTCCCCCTGACTTGAGTTGTGCAGCGCCTATCTGCCGAAGTTGAAAACTACGCCGGCTTGATACCGGAAATTGCTTTGAGCGCCGGTCTGCGAATTGTTGAACCGTGTGTAGAAGTAATCGACCTCGGCCGGCCGTATTGCGATCGTACCCGAGTGGTTCACCGGAATATCGAAGCCACCGCCAAAAATCATCGCAAAGGTGTTGCCTGCCGGCGCAACGGCGGCGCCCCCCGTGAGGCTGTGCACGTTCGCATAGAAGTTGGAATGCGCTCCCCCAAACAGGAGATTGGCAAAGGGCCGGAATTTTCCGGTGCGAATTCCGATCTGCGGTCCAAAGAGATATGTAAACATGTTTGCCTGGACGCTCCCAGCGCAACCGGTGGGACAAAGGACCGATCCTGGAGGGGCTGAGAAGTTTTGAGTATTGCTACCGTACCCTTCGAATTCCGCCTTGACACCAATGTACCGGGTAAAGTTGTAGTCGAAAGACCCACCGGCTCCGTTCAGGCTGTAGCTGTTCTTCACATAAGCATGGCTTGGGCTATAGCGGACGTAACTATAGTCCACAGTAACTTCGAACTTGGAGTAGTCCTGAGCGAACGCTGTCAGTCCAAGCAACACAACAGCGCCTATCAGAAACACGCTACGTACTTTCATTGCATTCCTCCGACCTTCGCTGATCAAGATTGTGACAGCTCGACTCTACTCAAGACTTCGCACGTCAGAGAACTGTCATTTATTACAGGGTGGACGAACCGCAACCGGCAAAAGCACAATGAAGTTATTAATATGTCCTATTCCACTCGGGTTGGCAGGAATTCTCGTTCCATCCACTAAAGAAGACAAGCAAAGTAGGAAACACCGCGGCTCACATAGAGGCTCGTTGGGCAGAAAATCACGAGTGGCGTCGGCTAAATGGCCACCACGTGGTTTCTGACTGCGTACTTAAATAATTCCGCGTCGCGTTCAACGCCGAGCACCCTTATGATTTGGTAGTCCAAGTCGAAGGGGATGAGCGATTCGACAGGCCGTCCGACTAACTGCTCACGGCAAGGCGCGATCAGCTTTCCGAAGTCCTAAGATTGGTCATTGACAAGGTTTTTAAGCCGCAAGCATTTTCGTGAAGAGCAGGCTGGCTTCGCTGCGTTCCGGGCACGTCCCTGGAACTTGTGTGGTTAGAATATTCAGTTGCCATTTGTCACGATAAACTCAGCATTCGCTGTTCCGCACATTCCGTAAAGTCGCCCCAGATTGACAAGCTCCCGCGGAATACTTAAAGCATCCCGGCCGCTTCGCTACAACTGAGACAGAGCGATCGGAGCCGCCGATGATGGCGCCAGCCGGCTCAAACGGAGACGCTGGGCCAACATCGACAACAAAGCCGTTATCCTTCCCCGTGCTGTTCCATGTAACCGTTGTTCCGACCTTTACGCAGAAAAGTGAATTACCCTTTGCGTTCGGAATGCTGGGAGTGGCAGATGCGGAATCCTCGGTCCGTTTCACATCCACGGTGCAGGGATTGGTAGCGGATCCGCATGTGTTAGCGCCGGTGCATAGTTGCGCGGGATTTACCTCCACGCAAACGTACTTGCTGCTCTTCGACTGAGCAGTTGCGTTGCTCGGCAACCACAGAAGCGCCAGACATAGCCAACCACAACTGATTTTGAAATACGGATGAGATTTCATATTGCGCCTCAAGATTCTCCGTCTAAGCCAACGGAGGAGATCCGAATTACGTCAACCAGGAACGTTTTACGAACAGCGTCGTGATCGCGCTGACCCACTAGTTGACCCCGGGCGTTCCCTTCCAATCAAGAACGTCAGCCAGTCTCCATGGGTTCTGATTAAGATCCCATTGCAGTTGGCCTTCTTTGTCGAGGATGAGCTGGGCCGCGGGATACAAGACGCCAGTGCTCTTGCTCTTATCCTGATCGTTGATTTCGACGATTCCGGCAGTGAGGTTGAAAGATTGAGACTGAGTGTCGAAGAACGCTTCACCGAATCTGATCTGGCGATTGGTCACAAAAACAATCTTTCGTCCCGTCGGCGTCGGAATCATTTTGATATAGGAACAATCATTGCCGAGCGTGCCAGTAATCTCGACGTGGCCGACTGCCTTCATTCTCTGCAGGGCGTTTACCAACCCCTGATTCTGGCCTTTCTCATACGCCTGAATCAGTATCTGCTTGTCTGCCGGAGTCGAGAATTCGTAGATGTTTAATGTCACCCCAATATTTGCCCCTAGTTGCGTGCCCGTGCCGAATGCCGTCGCCTCGATCGTTTCGTTCTTTTCTCCGGCAATGCCGAGAGTGCTTCCAACGACGAGTAATCCCAACAGAAGCACGGTACGACTCAGTACTTCTGCCACCTTTACTTGTCCGTGCATAAAGTCCTCCGGTTTGAAGAATTTGAGCTGCGTTACTGCGCTATGGTTATTTCGCGGAACGCCGCGATTGCAAACGATCTGTTCTTCAGGAACGTCCCAGCGATTTTTACACCGGCAGCATCACCGACAATCAAGCATTCTTCAACTGTCAATTGTGACAGCACCACGACAAACTTTATGGAATCTGAACTGATCATTGTGCTACGGTTTCTGGGGTTGCTTCAGTAATGACCGCTGCGCCGGGTCGCACCGGGGATACGACATAGCATGGCAACGGGCTCTGCCAAGGCAGCGTGAGAGAAGGATAATTCTTGGCGTAGGTTAGTGCGTACTTCATTTCCACGAAGCGACCGTGCGAATCAAATACAAAACGCCTTGAAATGTTTTCCAGCGTGTCATCGCATTTCTCATTCCTTGCCGCCGTGAGTTTGTAGGACTTTGAATAATCGAGACCAATGCTCGGCAGGTGGGGCTGATATATGAGGAATGTGTCGGATACGGTCACAAATTGCGTCCCGAAAGGCGAGAACTGCTGGAAAATATAAGTCTGCTGATTCAAACCAAAACCAGTGATGGGAGGGCCGTCCACTTGGGCTACAAACCTGCCGGTCAATGACGGCGGTAGCTGTTTGCGCGAGCTAGCGCCAGAATCAATCGCGGTGATCGCGCAAAGAATCAGAAGAAGCGTCGATACCGTCACCATCCAAGGAGTTAGATTTTTATTCGCCATCGTTGTCTCCCGCATCCTCGCCAGCTCGCGCCGATTCGACATAGGGTCGATCAGCTTGAGCAGGAATGACATTTCAAGCAGCCTTCGCGGCCATCTGATGGCCCTTCGGCGGACACTTCTCGTCGTAAGTCATCTGCATCTGCCTTAGTTTGAGCACGCCATAGAACACGGTAACCGCCATGGCAACCACCAGAGTCGAAGCAAATCTCTTTTCCAGACCATAAGCACCCTCACGGTTGGCGATATAACTGGCGATGATCAGGAAGAGAATTCCGATGTTGATAGCCCAGTTCACCCGCTTCGGCACGACGAAGGAGAGGGTGCCGAAGCCCGCGAGTTGGTAGAGGATGAATGGCAGGATTGCCACCATTGGCAGCAACTCCGAGGCACCAAGCGCCACGTCGAGGGCGCCAGGAGTTGCTGCGTGTAGCAGCCGACTGTGCGCCAGTTCGTGGAAAAGCGATGGAAGGGCACACAATAATGGCACGACTGCGAGCAACTCGATTACCAGCGAACCGCTCCAGGTGCTGATCTGGGACGAGCCATCGGCGCCCCCGCCCGATGATTGCGTTCCGATGTACAGTCCGCCGACGATGGCTGCCGCACTGGATAACATCAGCAACTCCACGGTGATGCCAAAGGCCTCCGGCTCGCCCGCCTTGAGCAGAAGCAGCGCCAAAAAACCTGGAGTGTAGAACATCACACGCACCAGTCGTGCCCAAACGCGCGCGTCCCGTTCCGGGGGCAAGATTGGCAGCGCGAGCCCGTCGGTTCCAACTGTCGGTCTACCTTTATCCTTCGACATTCGGGTCTCCTCAATGTGCTAGCCAGCCGTCACAGTAGCGAGGGTTTGGCACATCAGAAACTGTCAAAAGTTACAGGAGCAGAGTATGTGCGAAACGCTTATCGACTCTTAATCCGCACATCCCGAAGGGAAAGGCCAGTAGTTGTTCGGACAGCATCGACATCGTGGCTCGGTGGTAAGCGCGGAGGAAATCATGTGGCGTTGCTGCGAGGTCCCGCATACTCTGCCATCCTAATGCTTTAAGCGCAGATCGCGGACTTCAGTACGGGAAGACCGACACGCCGCAATAGGTCTTGGAACCGCGGGTCGTCACGCAGGGCGTCCATGCTCGGATCTATGTGAAGATAGATGAGCCAGTGAGAATGCTCTTCGTAGGACCGCTCCAAGTATTCGATCGCGCGATCGTTTTCCCCCAAACCGACGTAGATTCCAGCGAAGAAGTACGCTGCGACATATTTTTGCTTTCCTAGTTCGGTTAGTTCATCGAGGATCTGCAGCGCTTCCTTTGTCCTACCGGCCGTGCCGAAGGTGTGCGCCAGTGCAGCGCGCATCAGAGGGCTTCCGCCTGACAGCTTTACCCCCTTCTCTCCCTCGGCAATAGCTAGTTCGTAGCGGCCCGTCTTCCTGAGCAACAAGCCGAGAATCCAATACGTGACCGGATAGTTTGGGTCCAGTTCGACGGTCTGGCGGAGTTGTTCTATGGCTTCGTCGTATTGGCGGGCAAAGTACAAGGCCCAGCCGACTGCGACGTTGATAATTAACGACAACGGATCGAGTTCCTGGCCTTTCTTCATTCTGGCCATAACTTCTGTATGTCGTCCCATGGTCATTACATATTCGGCATACCAATGGTTTGCGGTCGGGTAGGTGGGATCCCGTTCGAGGCTGCGCTTGAATTCTGTCTGAGCCTCTTCCCATTGCCAATCGTAGAGCCACAACAGGGCCGCCACGGGGGTGTGGGCTTGCGCAAGATCCGGGTCGAGCTGCAGGGCGATCTTTGCCGCCGCTTTACCTTTGGGAAACGCTGCCTTCGGTGGCAGATAGCTATTCCATCCCAGGAGTACATAAGAATCGGCCAAACCGGCGTAGGCTAGCGCGTAGCCGGGATCTATCGCGATTGCCTGTTGAAACTGCTCGATCGCCTTGTAGAACCCATCTTCAGTCCACTTGTTCCAGTAGTGACGACCTTTCAGGTAAAGCCGGTACGCTTCGTCGTTCTCGGTGTGACGTTTTCTTAATCGCTTCTTCTCTGCCCGGGTCAACTGCAATCGTAATTTCTCGGATATTTCGTTGGAAATTTCATCTTGCACGGCAAAGATGTCACCGGGCTTGCGATCGTATTGTGCACCCCACAGCAAAGAGCCCGTGGCCACATCGACCAATTCAGTCCCAATGCGCAAAGAGCTCCCGCTTTGCATCATTCTTCCGGTGAGCACGGCGCGCACATTGAGCTCACGACCGATAGCTTGCGGATCAATTTCTCGGGCCTTGTAACGAAATACGGTGCTCTGCGCGATCACTCGCAGTTTCGGTATCGTCGCCAGGATATTGATCAGACTCGCCGTGATCCCGTCACTGAGGTATTCGTGGTCCGGTTCGGCGCCGGCATTTTCGAAGGGCAAAACTGCGAGCGAGTCAATGATCTTGGAGACTCGTTGTGGGCGGAGGGCAGCGCTGTGCGCAGAGGAAGCTCGTGTCCTCTTGCTGCTGTCCGAGGACAAACGGCCCGCGCTCGGTACCAGGCCAGATTCTGTGTCTTCTTGCGCAGCCCTCCTGCTCGAATCTGTATCTCGCTTTAACCGCTGCAGCTCGGCTCGTATATCAGCAGCGTGCTGATAACGCAGATCTCTGTCCTTCTCTAAGGCTCTGTGGATCACCTCTTGAAGCGCGACCGGGATGTCGGGATTTAGGCGGATGGGGGCCACCGGATCGCGGTGGAGGATGGCTTCCGTGATAAGACCCGAACTGGCTCCTTGAAAAGGCAGTCTCCCCGTGGCCATTTCGTACAGAACGATACCGAAAGAGAATAAATCGGTGCGACCGTCCAGTGCTCTGGCCCGTACCTGTTCGGGGGACATGTAGGCGACCGTTCCCAACGCAATCCCCGGACTGGTGAGATGTTCTTCGGGGACGTAAGAGAGAGCTTGTGTCGCTTGCGCCGCAATCTCGCTTGCACGATCCTCCGGCAGAACACTTTTCGCCAGGCCAAAGTCGAGAATCTTGGTGCGTCCCCGCTTGGTGATGAAGATGTTGGCGGGTTTGATGTCACGATGAAGGATGCCTTCGCTATGCGCAGCATCGAGCGCATCGGCAACCTCAATCGCAATCGCGACCACGCGCTCTATATCCAACGTGCCTGCGGCGATCAGATATTTCAGCGTCACGCCGTCCAGGTACTCCATGGCGATGAACGCCTGGCCTTCGTGTTTGCCGATTTCGTAGATAGTGCAGATGTTCGGATGATTGAGTGCGGAAGCACCGCGCGCTTCACGGCGAAAACGTTCCAGGGCAATGGGATCTTGGGCCGCACTCTCAGGCAGAAACTTCAAAGCGACCAAGCGTCCGAGCTCATTGTCCCGGGCTTTGTAGACTACGCCCATGCCACCGCTTCCTAGCTCCTCGAGGACGTGATAACGCGAGATGGTTTGCCCGGTAGTGGAGTGCGCTTGAGGCATAGTTGATGATAGGGTGCGGGTATTTGCGCGCATACTGGTAATAATGTCAGTCGCGTCGGGTAATTCGTGCCTCAGTGGCAGACCCAACCGGCGCTGTGATTGTCGCCGTCGAGTGAATGGACCCTACAACTGTAAGAAGTGACAGGTGCTAAACGGCCGTAATCGTAGTGAACTGTTTATCCGACGGAAACAGAATGAAATCGCAAATAACAGCTGAACCGCAGACAACCGATGCGACGGCCAACCCACAACGCTCAGGTATGGCTTGGATACCCGGCGGAACGTTTCGCATGGGTTCCGAAGACTTTTATCCTGAGGAGCGGCCAGTTCATGAAGTGAGCGTGGACGGCTTCTGGATGGATTGCTATGAGGTTACGAACGAACAGTTCGCGCGCTTCGTGGAGGCGACCGGCTATATCACGCTCTGTGAACGCCCGCTGAATCCCGCGGATTTTCCAGGTGCCCCTGCCGAGAATCTCGTGCCCGGCTCCATGCTCTTTCAGAAAAGTGCCGGCCCTGTCGATTTACGAGATTACTTCAACTGGTGGGCTTGGGTGCCGGGAACGAGTTGGCGCCATCCGCTGGGACCACAATCCTCGGTCGAAGGCCTTGCAAAACATCCCGTGGTTCATGTCGCCTATGAAGACGCCGAAGCTTACGCACACTGGGCAGGAAAAGACCTGCCAAGCGAAGCGGAGTGGGAGTTTGCCGCTCGCGGCGGGCTCGATGGAAAAAAGTTTACCTGGGGCAATGACCCTTCGCCGGGCGGCAAAGCGATGGCCAACAGTTGGCAAGGAGAGTTCCCCTGGCAAAACCTGCTCGAAGATGGTTATGAAGGAACCTCTCCGGTCGGATCTTTTCCGCCGAACGGCTATGGTTTGTGTGACATGGCGGGCAACGTTTGGGAATGGACCAGCGATTGGTTTGTCCCGCACCACGCGGACGAGGTGGTTAAGCCTTGTTGCGGTCCGGCGCTGAATCCCCGGATTCTGTCGTCAGCCAAGAGCTTCGATGCAGCGCAGGCGCAGTTCCGGATTCCGCGCAAGGTTGTCAAGGGCGGCTCACATCTGTGCGCGCCCAACTACTGTTTGCGTTATCGTCCGGCGGCACGCCAGCCGCAGATGGTCGACACGAGTATGAACCACATCGGGTTCCGCTGCATTTCACGGCAGGCGGCCACAGACTGAGATGGAAATTGGGGCAAACCGCGCCCCTGTCAGATGTGACAGTTGTAGCCTCCATTCCTGCGCCTTACCCTCCGCATGATGAAACGTATCTAGTGTCTCGCGCGGAGTTCCCGCGATCAGGATAAGCAACGTGCGCGAATGGATTGAATTAGCATCCCAGGGAATCCAGGATCTGGCGGTGTCTATCATCGTCGTCTCGATCATCTATGGTTCCGTTCGTTTTCTTCTTCAATTCTTGAGGCGAGTCGCGGATCCATACCCTGCATATAAGAAACTGCTGGGTCGTTCACTCTTGTTATCGCTCGAGTTCCTGATCGCTGCAGATGTGATTCGCACGATTTTGCTGGACGAGACTGCCAAAAGCGTCGGGATCCTCGGCGGGTTGGTGTTGGTCCGAACATTTCTTAGCTGGTCCGTGGTCGTCGAAATCGAAGGCCATTGGCCGTGGCAATCGGCGGCAGTGGCCGCCGAGCGGGAAGACGCAGGAGTGGTTGAGGCTCGAAAGCCTGTATACGCATCTGCGGGGAGGACTTGATATGTCCGCCTGACAATCGGAAGCGTCGAGCCGTTTTGAGGAGAAACTGAAATGACCTTACCGAACTTTCCACAAGTCGACATGTTCTCCGCCGGCATTAACTCGCTGTACGGAGTGCTCCTTGCGGGACAGCCATCGCACAATCGCGGCTATACGGTTATGGGACTGCTGATCATGGCCTTCTTCGGCGGGATCGGCGGCGGTGTGACGCGCGACATTTTGCTCAATGACGTCCCCGCGCCGCTCCAGGATCCTAAGTATCTTCTCGTGTGTCTCCTGATGGGTTTGCTGGGGCTCGCGATCTATCGCTACTCCGCAACCAGAGAGGAGCGATTCCGCACGCGGACGCTGGCGTTTTTCAAGTCTTTCTCATTGCCATGGTTTGCGATCCTGGGCGCGCATAAGGCGCTCGATCATCATTTGGGGATCTGGACGGCGATCCTGGTGGGGCTGATCGCTACCACCGCCGGCGGGGTTTTGATCGACCTCTTCTCCGGAGTCACGCCGGAGATTGTGAGGCCATCGGAGCAACTCGTTACAGCAGCGCTGTTGGCAAGCACGGTGTACACGCTGCTCGCGGTGTGGGAAAAGGGGCGCGACTCGTTCTTTCCCGTGACGCTCACAGCCGTTGCGGTTGCGTTCGTCTTCCGCATTTTAGCCGTCCGGGAGCACTGGCCGTCAATTGTGCCGATCCCCTGCCCTGACGAAAACTCGGAGGTCGTGCCCATTGTCGCGCCCGCAGCCGGCAAGGTCGCGCACAGGTGAACGGTTTCTGGAAACTGGGCGACTCGAACTGATCCGTCGCTGTCGCCTGGTTAAAAAAGGAGGAGACCTTATGGATGGCATGTGGGAACGCGTCGGAACTCAATTGCTGGCTCGTGTTACCGGGCCCATGAAGTTCAGACTGGTGCTCCAGCCGTGCACGGCGGCGTTCTTCGCGATTCGCTCGGGCATCGCAGATGCCAAGGCCGGCAGACCACCATACTTCTGGGAACTGATCTCAAATCCCCCTGAACGTGCGGACATGGTCAAGGAAGCGTGGAAGCGTATTGGCAAGCTGTTCATTTTCGCGCTTGTGCTGGACGCCGTGTATCAGCTCATCGAGTTGCAAGCCCTATATTTCGGAGAGATGGTAATCGTCGCCTTCGTTCTGGCGATCGTACCTTACGTAATGCTGCGCGGGCCGGCCATGCGAGTGGCTCGGCTGATAATCATGCGCCGTCAACACGATGGGCAGCCGCCCGCCACCCTGAGGAAAGTCTCATGAGCTCCGTCGAAACTCCACCAAAAGATAGGGGAACGCTTCTCGCTGAACAGCGAACCGATCTGGCTCTGCTGCGCACGGTGAACGCGTCGGAAAGAACGCTGATGGCATGGATCCGAACTGCCCTTTCGATGATCGGATTCGGTTTCAGCATTTACAAATTCTTCCAATATTTGCCCGAAGAAATTGCCGCCGGTAATATCCGCCGTCCGCAGGCGCCGCGCAATCTGGGATTAACCCTGATCGCTCTTGGTACCGTGGCGCTAGCGGCCGCAGCCTGGCAGCACCGGCGCTTTCTGAACGAGGTTGGGGCATCGCAGGCGCGGCATGTGTGGTCTATCTCGTTCATGGTAGCAATGGCTGTCATCCTGATCGGAATCCTCACGTTTTACGGGGTTCTGCTGCGGCACGGACCGTTTTAGGCAGGAACGAGATTCGCTGAACGACCAGTCCCGGGGCAACGTTAATGCCGGTGCAATGTCTTGGCGACGCGGGCCAGCCGGTCAATCAGCATTTTCAAATCCTGGGCGAGCAAAACGATCCCGGGTTTTCGCGGATACATCGTGGGCGGCGGGCAAAAAGCAGTCGAGGCAATTCGCATTTCATGACCTCATTGCAGCGTCGGGTGTTTCTTGCAGCCCTAGGTAGTCGAGCCGGGTCCGGCAGACAAGACGCTTATACCCCCAAACCGGGTGCGACGCAACTGTCAGAATTTACAGGTCTATCGATTTCAGTCCTGCCCTTACGAAGACTGCGAGGATCCGCTTTCGCTGTCAGATTTGCCAGTAGCGGCACCGAGGACTAAGTCGTAAAGTAGGGGCCGGATTTTTATGGTGGACGGCGAAGTCGTTCAAAGCAAGAACTCGACTCTGTGGCTGGCTCCCAACATGGCTCAATCCGAATCTGCATTGGCAGCGAATTGGAGACGTCGGGCGCAGCAACTCCAGAAAGAGGCGCATGTTTTCTATTTTGTGCTGAAACATCGCCGCTCGCGCTGGTATGCAAGGATGGTGGCAGCCTGCGCCGCAGGGTATGTGCTGAGCCCCATTCAGCTCATCCCAAACTTCATCCCGGTAATCGGAACTTTGGACGATTTCGTGATTCTGTTCGTGGCAGTAAAGCTGCTTCGGAGGATCACCCCAGCGGACGTCCTGGCGGAATGCCGCCAGCTCGCGGATGTCGCCGAGACGCGTAGGAAAGAAGAGATTGGATGGAAAGCTTCGGTCCTTTCTCCCATCGTAGTCGCAACGGTGTGGATCCTCGCCGCCATCACTGCCAGCGCGATGATGGCGGCCTACATCTACCATTAGCGGAGGGGTCACATCCTGTATTGGCTGCGTCTTCGGCTTTACTGTTTACTTACCGCAATAAACCATGGCTCGACCCGGCCAAATAAACACGAAATCAGTGCTGTTGACCGTAACCGAGAAGCGTATCGTTCCTTTCGGAAAGCAACCTTCCGCCGAGCACAGAACGGAGTAGTAGCGCGGGTCTTTAGCGACGAATGAAACGGTCAGAGCTTTTTTTTGAGTTACGGTAAAGACTTTCGATGAGGCGTCCGGAGACAAAAAAGTTTCGTGGGGAAGAAAGCCGCTGGAGAAGCAATTCATGCTGGCGAGTTCCCGCACCTGATTGCGCTGTTTTTTGCTGAGACCTTTTTTGGTGTGTACGACCGCTAGCGGCAGAGCGATACGCCCATCAACGCTGGCTCCGCCTTGTCGCACGGACAGGTCAGACTCCGTGTTGTTGACAATCGTGGTCGTAAAACTCAGCAGCTCGCCAGTTCCCCCGGAGCCCACGGTCTCGAATCCAGCCTTCGAACTCACTTCAACTCCTCCGTGGTTCAGCCTGTGGATTGCATTGCCGGTTACCGGGTCCAGGACGCTCGAGGACACCGCCCCTCGAAGGCTATCCTCTCCCCACACAAATGCGCTTGTGGCTTCTGTCTTGAAAACGGACAAGTCGTCTTGCGCATGGGTGACGATCGTCAAGGCAATAACGGCAAGCGAGACTGCAATTGAGTGTTGCACAGTAGTTTGTAAAACGTGATGCTGAATTGCTGTTGCCGAGTTCACGCCGTGCAGCACCAGACGCCGTACCTCCCTTTCTAATCCAACGCAGAAAGGCACGCGACTGGCAGAAATACCGTTCATGCGATTCCTCGAGCGGGTTACTGTAAGTTTTGCCAGTTCACCCGCCTCATCCGCGGATATAGCCTCCGCCCAAGCTCTGATCCCTAACAATTAAAGGTAGAAGGAAATTATGAAAAAGAATTTCACCCCAGCCGTTCTTTTGGGAGTGGTGCTGCTGGCAGGGGCGATCGGAGTTGCACAGACTCTGGTTCGGATTGCGCCACCTCCGCCGGTTCGAGTTGGGGTGGTTGGAGTCGCACCCGCACCTGGTTATGTCTGGGTTGGCGGGTACCAGCGTTGGAATGGTAACGGTTATGTGTGGGTGGCTGGGCGTTGGGTGCGTCCACCACGCGCGAATGTTATTTGGGTATCTCCACGCTGGGTCCAAAGCGGAGGCGGTTGGGTATTTTACAAAGGATACTGGCGCTAGCCAGAAAACAAGATAAGAAGTTTTCGGTGTTTCCAGTACATATTTCCCAATTACGAATGCGCACTCAAACCCCTGCTTCGCCGGTAGGCAAGCCCTGCGCATCAACTTCCGAAGCCACATCATCTGGGACACAAGAAACCACTTGCGCAAAAACTCCTCTGCCCGTCAGATTATAAGAAGTTCGCTAAGGGGATTTGCCATTCCTCAGATAACGATTAAGACCGGCCTCACAACTGCGGACGGAAGCGAAGAGCTGCTAACAGAATATTTGTGCGACCACCCCGGCTGTCCCAATATTGCCACCCATGTGCTTGGTTGCGTGAAAGAGGTCGGCGCTATGGCAGCTGTTTGCGACGAGCATGCGCCGAAATCTCCGTCCTAAATTGCGGGCGGATCTTTTTGGTAGTCCCTTTAGCCAGGATTCCTGCAGGCACAGAGCAAACCGCAGGGGAGGAGATCGCTGCACTTTCGCGAAGTAGCCGCGACTCGTTCGGCGTGACCGTAAAGATCCCTTTGCCGCCATTTGGAAGGAGTCCTGTCGACGGCTGTAACTTCTGACAGTTACCTCGCTGGCGTGGAAACCGTAGCTTTGAGATCGAGACGAGTACGCCCGCCTCCTCGTCGCGGCATGAATATCCCATTTCAAAGGAAGGAAGCTTCTCTATGAGTGACCAAGAAAAAGTTGAACGAACAGTTCTTCCTATCCCAGATCCACCACGTTCCGGCCTGATGTTGTACGACGCTAAGGATCCGGAGAACAAATACCCTACAATCACCCAACTGCGTCCGCCCAAGGGCGCGCCAAATGTTCTCGTGATCCTGATTGACGATGCTGGCTTTGGCTCCTCCAGCGCCTTCGGTGGGCCGTGTTACACGCCGACTGCGGAACTCTTGGCTTCTGGTGGCCTGAAATTCAACCGCTTTCACACTACAGCCTTATGCTCGCCAACTCGACAGGCAATGTTGACGGGACGCAATCACCACACAGTTGGCATGGGTGGCATCACCGAAATCGCCAGTGGCTCACCAGGGTATAACTCGCTTCTGCCAAACACCTGCGCGCCTCTCGCACGGACTCTCAAGCTCAACGGGTATGCAACAGCGCAGTTCGGCAAGTGTCACGAAGTGCCTGTCTGGGAGACCAGTCCCGCT
Organism: Acidobacteriota bacterium; assembly: GCA_013288805.1. Classification (GTDB taxonomy): domain Bacteria; phylum Acidobacteriota; class Terriglobia; order Terriglobales; family Acidobacteriaceae; genus JABDBE01. Next base: position 3,628 of record JABDBE010000009.1, on the reverse strand, counting down.
GGCCCGTTTGATTCCTGGCCTACGGGCGGAGGGGGATTCGAATATTTCTACGGTTTCATAGGCGGCGAGGCGCACCAGTGGTATCCATCTCTTTATGAAGGCACGATACCGGTCGAACCCAAGAAGACGCCCGAAGAGGGTTACCACTTCATGGCAGACATGACGGACAAGGCGATCAACTGGATTGGGCAGCAGAAGGCGCTCATTCCCGACAAACCGTTCTTTGTGTACTTCGCCCCAGGCGCGACTCACGCCCCGCATCACGTCCCGAAAGAATGGGCAGATAAGTACAAAGGCAAATTCGACCAGGGTTGGGACAAGCTGCGCGAAGAGACCTTCGCTCGCCAGAAAAAACTAGGCGTCATTCCTCAAGATTGCCAACTCACCAAGCGGCACAAAGAAATTCCAGCATGGGATGAGATGCCTGCTGCGCTTAAACCCGTGCTCATCCGGCAGATGGAGGTTTACGCCGGGTTCATGGAATATTGCGACCACCACGTCGGCCGCGTGATCGATGGGATCAAGAGACTCGGCCTGCTCGATGACACGCTCATCTACTACATCATCGGCGACAACGGTGGATCCGGCGAAGGTACTCTGCACGGCACCTACAACGAGATGATCAACTTCAACGGTGCGTCAGCACTGGAGACTCCTGAGTTCTTGATGGCTCACCTCGACAAACTGGGCGGGCCGGAATCTTACAACCACTTTGCCGTGGGCTGGGCGCACGCCATGGATACGCCGTACCAGTGGACCAAGCAGGTCGCTTCCCACTGGGGCGGCACGCGCAACGGTACGATCGTCCACTGGCCCAAGGGAATCCAGGGGAAAGGTGAACTTCGCACCCAGTTCTGTCATTGCATTGACGTAGCGCCGACCATTCTGGAAGTGGCCGGACTGCCCCAACCGCTTTTCGTCAATGGAGTGCAGCAGCATCCGATCGAGGGCGTCAGCATGGCGTATGCGTTCAACGATGCCAAGGCAGCCGAGCAACATGAAACACAGTACTTCGAGATGTTCGGCAACCGTGGCATCTACCACAAGGGCTGGACTGCAGTCACACGCCACAAGACGCCTTGGATCCTCATCGGCGAGAAAACTCCCGCATTTGACGATGATGTCTGGGAACTCTACGACACCAATAAAGACTGGACCCAGGCAAACGATCTGTCCAAGCAGATGCCGGAAAAATTGCACGATCTGCAGCGCCTGTGGCTGATCGAGGCGACACGGTATAACGTACTACCTCTCGATGACAATCTAGGCGCACGGCTTAACTCAGATACCGCAGGGCGACCGCAGTTAATCAAGGGCAAATCCCAAATCCTGTTTGGCAGCATGGGCCGTTTGTCTGAAAACTCGGTGCTTAATCTGAAAAACAAGTCGCACTCGGTGACCGCTGAGATCGTTGTACCCGCAACCGGAGCTGAGGGCGTCATCGTCGCCCAAGGCGGCAACATCGGTGGCTGGAGCCTCTATGCGAAGGGCGGCAAACTTAAATACTGTTACAACTTCCTTGGCATTCACCAATTTTATGCCGAATCGAACAGCTTGCTACCTCCGGGTGAGCACCAGGTGCGAATGGAGTTTGCCTACGCCGGTGGTGGCCTTGGCAAGGGTGGTATCGCGACACTCTACGTGGATGGCAAGAAAGTCGGGGAGGGCCAGGTCGCAGTAACGGCAGCCATGGTCTTCTCCGCCGATGATGGCTGCGACGTGGGAGTGGACAACGGATCCCCCGTCTCGCCGGACTACGGGGCGCGCGGGAACGAGTTTACGGGTCACGTCAAGGGCGTGCAGCTCGCCATTGCCGAGGACGCCGTGAGCCTCGATCACCTCGTCTCGCCGGAGGAAGCCGTCAACATCGCCATGGCTCGACAGTAACCCCGCTCGTGACCGGCAGTCCCACGCGGGACTGCCGGTCCGAGTCACAACTAAGTAAGAGACAGTAACCTTCCCCACTCCAGGGCGTCTTCTTTTTCACCCATGACGTTACTCCGCTTTCGTTCTGCTGTTGCCGAGAGCGCATAGCGGCGACGCCTACCCGTTCCAGATCCCGACCCCGCACCCTGTACGTTTTGACAGTTACACAACTGCTTCATCCGAACCTAGTCTATTGCAACGCGGACAATCAGGACCCGCAGTGGACTGGTTGCCGTCACGCAATGGGATACTCAAATGGACCTAATCACTGATGACGTTTGGCCGGCGCATGCACCCCCGGCTTTTCACCTGCTTGCGAAGCCGAGCGGTTCCACGTGCAACATCGATTGCACATATTGCTTCTTCCTGTCTAAGGAATCGTTGTACCCGAACGAGAAAAATCGGATGTCGGATGCCACGCTTGAGGCCTACATTCGCCAACTGCTGGAATCGCACCGGACGCCCACAGTGACCGTGGCATGGCAGGGGGGTGAGCCGACGCTGATGAAACTAGATTTTTTCAGGCGCTCAGTTGAGCTCGTCGAAAAGTACCGCCAGCCCGGGCAGACTGTGGAACACACCTTTCAGACCAACGGCATTCTTCTGGATGACGAATGGTGCCTCTTTTTCAAGGAACACAATTTTCTGGTCGGCTTGAGCGTTGACGGTCCACGTGAACTGCACGACGCCTACCGGCTGGACCGCAGCAAGAAAGGTACATTCGACCGCGTCATGCAAGGGTGGGCATACCTGCAGAAGCACAGCGTCGAGTTCAACATCTTGTGCACGGTAAATGCCGCTAACGAGAAGCATGGTCGCGCGGTCTACCGCTTTTTTCGTGATGAGATGGGAGCGAAGTGGATGCAGTTCATTCCGATCGTTGAGCGCGCATCGGAGGAGACCATCGACATCGCGAACCAGGGCTGGAGCGAACAGCCGGGCCGCAAACGTTTGTTCTACACGCAGTCCGGTAACCTTGTAACGAAACGCTCGGTCGGAGGCGAACAATACGGCCGCTTCCTCGTCGATATCTTCGAAGAATGGGTGCGGCACGACGTTGGCGAGGTCTTCGTCCAGATGTTCGACGTCACGCTAGAAGCTTATTTCGGCCGCCATTTGCTGTGCATCCACGCCCCGACGTGCGGATATGGCCCTGCGCTCGAGTACAACGGCGATGTTTATTCCTGCGACCATTTCGTCGAACCGCGCTACAAGCTCGGCAATATTCACGAAACGCATCTCGTGAAACTGGTGGCCTCGGCCGAGCAGCGCAAGTTCGGCGATGACAAACGCGATTCGCTGACGGCACAATGCCAGCGTTGTGAAGTCAGAAGCCTTTGTAACGGGGGTTGTCCGAAGGATCGATTTTTACTATCGTCCGACGGCGATCCCGGCCAGAACTACCTCTGTGCCGGCTTATATCTGTTCTTCACCCACACCGGCCCCGCGATGCAGACGATGGCCAACCTGCTAAAGCGGGGCCGCCCACCCTCCGACGTGATGTCACTGACCGCTGCTGAGGACGCGAGGCGCGGTCCTTATGAACCCTGTCCCTGCGGAAGTGGCCGCAAGTTCCGCTTCTGTCATGGCAAACACGAACCGGACTCACCTTTCAGCAAGCTAAGCCGGGCATCGGCTCCGCTGGTGAAGGGAGCGGTCATCCCACTCCAGACTGTAGTTCCACCATCAGCATCGCACGGCG
>JABDBE010000008.1 GCA_013288805.1 Acidobacteriota bacterium | reverse complement strand
ATCGCCAGCGAGATTAGGCGAAATCCTGGATCAGAGATGCCGGGCATGCCCGCGTCCGTGACCACAGCAATCCGCGCGCCCTGCTCGAGGTCAACCACAAGCTCAGCAGCCCGCGTCATCTCATTATGTTCGTGGTAGCTGGTGGTGCGTGTCGTGATGCCGTAGTGGTTGAGCAACTTCTGAGTCTGCCGCGTGTCTTCGCAGGCGATCAAGTCGGCTTGCTTCAGCACCCGCAACGCCCGCAGCGTAATGTCTTCCAGGTTGCCGATCGGGGTGGCAACCAGATAGAGTCCGGGCGCTAAAGCGGCTTCGTCCTCCCGATGCTTGATGTCTCCCAGCATCATCGACGCGAGTCTATCACCGATGCAGAACAGTGAAGATGTTCAGTTCTGCCTTGTGGCAGCCGACCTTCCGCCGCTCCAAGCACGACCGAGAAAGCTCGCGCCTACATTGACGCCGGGCGGGGACGATACCTAAAATCAAAGCCAGAGTCTGCGACTGAGTGCAAGAGAGTAATTTCAGGAGTCCATGCCACTTTACGAATACGAGTGCAAGAAGTGCCATCACCGCTTTGAGCGGATCGTAAAATATTCCGATCGCCCTATGAAGAAGTGCCCCGACTGCGGCGGTTCGGTCGAGCAAACGATCACCGCGCCCGCGGTGCAGTTCAAGGGCTCGGGATGGTACGTCACCGACTACGCCAAAAAATCCTCAGCAACCGCATCTTCCTCAAATGGAGATTCCAAGTCGAAGGATGAGGCCGCATCCAAGAAGGAATCGGCTTCGAAAGAGGAGTCGACTTCTAAGAAGGAAGAAAAGTCTTCGAAGTCGAGCGAGAAGTCGAAGTCGGAGAGTTCTAGCAAGAAAACCGAAAAGAAGTAATGCGCGAAGGCTGAGGAGCGGTTCACCGCCCGCGCGATCGTCTCGGATCTGGTGGCTGCAGATTTATCGCCACTTCATGTCGTACCCCAACACATTCAGGATGTGGTTTTCAAACTCATATTCCAGGATCACGTCGAAGTTGTTCCCGGAAACCTCCCACGACGATGCATACTTCGTGAGCTCAGGCTGGTAGAACGAATACGCTGTGGAATAGCGTACATTGCAGGGCTGTGGACAAGCGATCATGCCGGTCGGGCTGGCCCGCTGCTCTCCGGTCGCGGCGAACAAAACTTCCGGCGAAACGTCCGCCTCAGCCGCTACCAGGAGTTGATGAGGCTCCACAGTCAGGGCGCGTGGATCGCCAGGGCGCATGTCTGCGGACACGCTCTTTGAGAGTTGCTGCAGTGGGTTGAGGTCAATCTGCTGCGCAAGGCTCTGCTGTGCTCCTTTCCAGATCGCTTGCAGATCTGCGTCGGAATGTCGCGTCTGATTGATAAATCCGGCCACAGCCGGGCTCTGTGAACTCCCGCTGCACCCGAGGAGAACCATCGTCAGCGCGACCGTGACAACAATTTGCCCCATCGTGATCCCACAAGGCGCTACTAACATCATCGGCACAGCGTAATTCTTCTGAACCGTCGTGCCCGGACCGAACGTCATACGCCTTTCGCGTCATTTTCAGGCAGGTGCAACATGACGCGTGCAACATGACGGGGAAACATGAAATGAGCGGCTACCGACTGGCGCGGATACTTTGGCTTCAAAGTTGAATCAACAAATCGGTGAAATCTGTGGCGGTTCTCTGTCTGTGATTGAATAAAAGACTTGAGGTGATTTCCGTGGCCGATACCTCGGAGCCGGCTTCTTCCATTCCAACCGGCGTCACCGTGATTGCAATCCTTTTCTTCGCCGCCGCGGCCTACCTCGGTTTGCTTGCCGTAGTCACGCTGGCGTCTCCCGGTAGCCTATCCATGGAGTTGGCAGCCCCGCTGCTTAACGGGTTAGAACTGGCCGGGCCTTATATGTACTTGCTGATGGGCGGAGCCGGAGCGCTGATTGGATGGGGATTGTTGCGATTGAACACATGGGCTCGTCGAGCTGCCCTGGTAGTGGCACTCATCGGGGTCGTGATGCTGGTCCCTTCCGTTTCGGCGGCGGCTGTTGATTTAGGTACCCCGCTGCTATGGGGCGGACTCGGCATCATAGTCCGAGTGATCATCGTCTGGTACCTCTACCAGGAGCCAGTAAAAACACTTTTTGACGATTCGACGATCATGTAGACTTTTTGTGTTGCAAATTCGTCTTTTATTCGCCTATCATGGCAAACCATGTCGTCAGAGCTAGAAATTCGTGATCCCGTCCACGGGTTTATTTTCCGTGAGCCCACGGAACAAGGGATTATCGATACCAGTATTTTCCAGAGGCTGCGAAGGCTAAGACAGCTAGCGCTTGCCTACTTGGTTTATCCCGGCGCCGTGCATACGCGCTTCGAACACTCACTAGGAGCATTTCACGTTGCGTGTCGCGTTGCAAAGCAGCTGCACCTCCCGGCGGAGGAGGAACGGCTTGTCAGATTAGCTGCACTTCTGCACGACATTGGTCACGGTCCCTTCTCTCATGTCTCGGAAGACGTCCTGAAGAAACATTCGAACAAGGAAAAAATCAAACTCGGCCAGAAACAACAAGTGCACGAGCTGATCACCGCACAGATTCTTAGAAGCAACGATGAACTCGGCCAGTGGATATTGGAAAAGGATCGCGCCAAGATCATTGGGATTATCGAGGGTCAATCCGGATACAGCATTCTTCACGATATCGTTTCTGGACCGCTCGACGCCGATAAGCAGGACTATTTGCTTCGTGACAGTCACTTTTGCGGAGTGAGATATGGCATTTATGACATCGATTTTCTGATCGGAAGCCTTCGACTCCACGCGGACGCGGACGATAAGTACCTAGCGATTTCCAGAAACGGTATCTACGCCTTGGAGCAGTTCGTTTTGGCTAAATACTATATGAAAACGCAGGTGTATCATCACCGCATCAGGCTAATCACCGACCAAATGATTGAAAGAGCGATATTCCTAGGAATCGAGAAGGACGGGATCGGGTGGCTGCGCGACCTCTACGCTTACGATGGCACAGAGGAGTACCTGAAGAACTATGTGAGCTGGACTGACGACAGATTGATTACCAAAATTCTGGAGGAGCCCGCTGGAACCCGCGTCAACTCCATTTTCCGGCGCCTCGTCGAACGAAGGCTCTTAAAGTGCATACTGAATGTTAATCAGAATGATTTTGCGGACCCTGCCGCCAGAATGATGGTTTTTGCTGAATCGGACAAATTCCACACGGCCCTAGAGGGTATGATTGCGGATCATTTTAAGATTGACGAAAAGGACCTGGTCATTTGCAAGCTGGTGACGTTTCCGTCAGCGGTGAAGACGGAGAGTCAAGTCCTTGTCGTCGAACCGGGGAGGAATCCCTCTCACTTTCTCCAGGAGTCCGTTTTATTTGGCGCAGTTAACCAAGCGATCCTTGAGCAAAGATTTCAAGTGTATGCACCTGTCACGTACAGAGACGAGAGAGATAAGAACAAGCGTAGCCGTGAATTCCGCGAGGAAATACTGGGGATGATCGGAAAACTTTCGGAGCAACAGGGTTCTGAGAGCCAATCGGGGCCTGGGCAAGAATTGAGGATTGTATGAACGCAATACAGTTTGTTTTAGCGCTGTTCGACGCCTCCGGAGGGCGGCTCCAAGGCAGAACGCTGCTTCAAAAGAAGGCATATTTTGTTTCATTGCTCTCGGGCGTAGACCCTGGCTTGGACTTTAATGCTCATTATTACGGCCCTTATTCCGCGGTGGTGGACAGCACAGTCGCCCAATTAAAGAACCTGGGTTTTCTCGGGGAGGGCTGCATGGGCTATGGCGTGTCCAGCGACGGTTTCGAGCTTCAGCGCTACGACTACACGCTGACCGCGGACGGCCAGAAGCTGCTGGCGGCACTTCGTGCCAGTCCGGAATATAGGAGCGTGGCATCTGCCGTCAGCAAGATAAAAAAGGCCGGTGACCCCGGATACGTCGAACTTTCGATTGCCGCTAAGACCTACTTCATCCTCGACAAGAGAGGCAAGCCAATGTCACCCTCCGAAATTCGGCGAGAGGCTGAAAAATCCTTCAACTGGACCATCCAGCCAGGATCCCTTGAGCGCGCCGTCAAATTCTTGCAGCAAGTCGATCTCACCGAGGATGCTGGGCAAGAGCAGGCCGTCTAATTTGCTCGGTATTGATCGTCCGGCTACTGCTTTGCTATTACTTTTTCTTTCTCGCCCACACGTTTGCTGACTTCGAATTTCATCTTTCCGGCTTTCTTGTCGGCGTCCACGATCACGTGATCGCCATGCAAAACCTCGCCGTCGAGAATCTTCAGCGCCAGCGGATCCTGCACCATCTTCTGGATCGCCCGCTTCAGCGGCCGCGCTCCGAAATTCGGATCGAAGCCCTCGGAGAACAACAGATCTTTCGCCGCGTCAGTCAGCTCGAGTGAAATCTTGCGATCGGCCAGCAGATGCCGCACATCTTCCAGGCGCAACTCGATGATCTTCACCAACTGCTCCTTCCCCAGCGGCCGGAAGATGATGATGTCGTCCACGCGATTCAGGAACTCGGGCTTGAAATGCCCGTGCAGCGCATTGATCACATGCTTCGAAGCCTCCTCGAAATCCCTTTCGGACCGCAAGCCTTCGGCTTGCAAGAAAGAAGATCCGAGATTCGAAGTCATAATGATCACGGTATTGCGGAAATCGACGGTGCGGCCTTTTCCATCGGTGAGCCGGCCATCGTCCATTATTTGCAGGAGCACATTGAATACGTCGGGATGTGCCTTCTCGATCTCATCGAAAAGAATGACCGCGTACGGATGCCGCCGTACTTGCTCGGTGAGTTGCCCACCTTCCTCATATCCAACATATCCCGGCGGCGCTCCGATGAGCCGCGATACCGCGTGCTTCTCCATGTATTCGGACATGTCTATCCTCACCATGGCCTTGTCATCGTCGAAGAGAAATTCAGCCAGTGCCCGCGCCAGTTCCGTCTTGCCCACGCCTGTTGGGCCCAGGAAGATAAATGATCCGATCGGACGCTTGGGATCGCTCAAGCCGGCGCGAGAACGTCGGATCGCATTTGAAACCCGCTCTAAAGCCTCGTCCTGGCCAACCACGCGTTCCCGCAGCCGATCCTCCATGCTGATCAGCTTTTTTACTTCGCCTTCGAGCATCTTCGAAACCGGAATGCCCGTCCACTTGGAAACGATGCGGGCAACATCTTCTTCATCGACTTCCTCTTTCAGCATCCGCGATTTGCCCTTGCCGTCCATCTGTGTGGTGAGCTTGTTCAGTTCGTCTTCGGTTTGGCGCAGCAAGCCGTAGCGAATCTCGGCCACGCGCTGCAAGTTCCCCTTGCGCTCTTCGGCTTGCTCTTCGGTCTTTAACTGCTCCATCTTTTCTTTGAGAGCGCGGGAGCGGGCGATAAGATCCTTTTCCCGTTTCCAGTTGGCCTTCAGGGTGTTGGCTTTCTCGCGAATCTCGGCGAGTTCCTTGTCAATCACCAGAAGCCGGTCTCGCGAGTTCGCATCGTCCTCTTTTTTCAGCGCCTGACGCTCGATTTCGAGCTGCGTCGCTTTGCGCTCAAGCTGGTCGATGTCCGTGGGCAGAGAATCAATCTGAATTCGCAGCGAAGCCGCCGCCTCATCAATCAGATCGATCGCTTTGTCGGGCAGGAATCGATCGGAAATATACCGATGCGACAGAGTGGCGGCCGCGACAATCGCCGAGTCTTTGATGCGCACGCCGTGATGCACTTCGTAGCGCTCTTTCAAGCCGCGCAAGATGGCGATCGTGTCCTCGACATTGGGTTCGCCGACGAAAACAATCTGGAAGCGGCGTTCCAGAGCCGCGTCTTTCTCAATGTGCTTTCGGTATTCATTGAGCGTAGTGGCGCCAATCGCACGCAACTCTCCGCGAGCCAGCGCCGGTTTCAGCATGTTGGAGGCATCCATCGCACCCTCAGCCGCGCCCGCGCCGATCAGAGTATGCAATTCGTCGATGAACAGGATGATCTGCCCCGAAGAATCTTCAATCTCTTTGAGCACCGCTTTCAGACGATCTTCAAACTCGCCGCGGTACTTCGCGCCCGCCAGCATGGCGCCCAGATCCAAAGCAACCACACGCTTGTTTTTCAACCCTTCGGGCACATCGCCAGAAATGATGCGCTGCGCCAAGCCTTCCACAATGGCGGTCTTCCCCACTCCCGGCTCTCCAATCAGCACTGGATTGTTCTTCGTGCGCCGGGAAAGAACCTGCACCACGCGGCGAATCTCTTCGTCGCGCCCAATAACCGGATCGAGCTTGCCGCGACGGGCCTGCTCGGTCAGATCGCGGGTATAACGCGACAGAGATTGATACTTGTCCTCGGGGTTCTGGTCGGTCACCTTCTGCGAGCCACGCACCGAAGTCAGCGCTTTCAGGATCGCATCGTAGGTAGCGCCATGGCGCGCCAGGATTTCCTGCGCCGGATCGCGCTTGAGTTGCGCTGCCGCCAGCAGCAGGTGCTCGGTCGAAACGTACTCGTCCTTGAAATTGCTGGCTTCCTTGAAAGCCTTATCCAGCAACTGATTCAGGGCATTGGAGGTCGTCGCCTGCGCCGAGCTGCCCGAAACTTTCGGCAGACTGTCAATGACGCCATAGGCATCGTGCAAAACTGCCTGTGGACCGATCCCAATCTTCTCGAGCACCGGCGGGACGATACCTTCCTTGTCCTCGACCAGCGCGGCCAGAAGATGCACCGGCATCAGTTCCGGATTGCCGTGCTCAGACGCCAGATTATTGGCGCGCTGGACCGCCTCCTGCGCCTTGACTGTAAATTTGTCCCATCGAATTGCCATAACTTTTTCCTTTTATGTATTGTCACCCTGAGCCAAGCGAAGGGTCTATGAATTTGTTTGAGTTAAAGAAAGATTCTTCGCTTCGCTGAGAATGACAGGCGAACAGAAAACGGGAGACGTTGCCGTCTCCCGCCAAAACTGTCGAGCAGAACTGCCGAGCTTACCCGACCGGACAGCCGAAGGCTATCCCCACGTGTTTCATGCCAACTTACGCGGCTTTGCTCGGAGCCTTAGCTTCGAGAGTCTTCTCGCCGCCGACGTTGACTTTGATCTGCTTGGGCTTGGATTCCGCCTTCTTCGCCAAAGTGACCTTGAGGATCCCTTTGTCGTAGTTGGCCGACACCTTCTCCGCATCCACGGTAGTGGGCAGAGTGAAGGACCGGGTGAAGCTTCCGTACTGCCGCTCCACGCGACGGAAATTCTCTTCTTTCTCTTCCTTCTCGAACTTACGTTCGCCGTGCACGGTGAGCGTGTTGTTCTCGATGCGAACATCGATGTCTTTCTCGTCAATGCCCGGGACTTCGATTTTCAGCGTGATGTTGTGCTCGTCCTCGTAGACATCCACGGCCGGCGCAAAAGCGCTGGTGGCCAAAGACTGGTCTTGCGCTTCGGCTACCGAATCACGGAACAAACAGTTCATACGATCCTGCAAAGTGTTGAGTTCACGAAATGGTTCCCAACGAGTCAATACGGTCATAGCTAAAATCCTCCTTCAAAATTTTGTGTTGTTTTATGGCTTCCTACACTGACTTGGATGCCTTATTAGTGCAAAGGAAGCATAAAATTTGAGCGTCTCATTATCAACATACATATTGGCTTGTTTTTCATCAGCTTACAGCCAATATAAGACACTTCAAATAGGCAGTTTCCGGGACCGCCAACAATACAGGATGGTCCTTCGCCTGGGTTCGGTTCTCCACGATACGAAGATTTCTGTGCATATCGCGGGCGGCTTGGGAAACGACTTCAAGAAAATCAGCCGGACTGACGTGGTACGAGCAGGAACACGTGACCAGGATCCCGCCCGGGCGGAGCATCTTCAGCGCCCGCAGATTGAGCTCTTTGTAGCCGCGCAGCGCGGTTTCCAGATTGCTCTTGCTCTTGGCGAAGGCTGGCGGATCGAGAACGATGGTGTCGTATCGTTGACCGGCGCCGGCGTAGTCTCGCAACAGATCAAAAGCGTTGGCCTCGATCCATTCGATCTCGCGCCCGTTCAAGGCAGCATTGCGGTCGGCGACCTCAAGCGCGGGACGTGAGCTATCGACTCCTGTTACTTTGGCGCAGTGCGAGGCCAGGTGCAGTGCGAAGCCTCCGTGATAGCAAAAGACATCCAGCGCTTCGCCGCGCGCATACTCAGCAGCGGCGGCGTAGTTTTCGCGCTGATCCAGGAACGCGCCGGTCTTCTGGCCTTCAAAAGCTTCATAGTGAAAGCGAACCCCGTTCATCGAAAACACCGCGCTCGTCTTCTCGCCTTGCAGCAAGCCGGAGGAACGCGCCGGAAGCTGTTCCAACTCCCGCACTCGCGGATCCACCCGCTCCGAAATTGCTGCAGGTCTCAAACGCTCCGTCAGTTCAGAAACAATCACTTCCCGTACCGCTTCGACATCCATCGCCTGCGTGAGCACCTGGAGCGAAAGCAAATCGTTGTAGCGATCCACAATCAGGCCGGGCAGGAAATCCGCTTCGCTAAAGACGATCCGATAGGCATCGGTGCCCCGCACGACGCGCTCGCGATAGGCAATCGCTTCCTGCAGTCGCTTCCGCAGCAAGCCATCGAGGTCTTTCACAGCGTCCTTCGCGATCATGCGAATCGCAATCTGCGAAGCAGTGCTATAAAGCGCTGCGCCCAGAAACTTCTCACGATCGTCAATTACTCCAACCAAAGCGCCGGGGGGAACGCCGTCCGCGGCGAGAATGTCAGAACGATAGACCCACACATGACCGTCCGTGAGCCGGTTCGCTCCACGTCGCGAGACTTTCACCACGGGAAGTCCGTGAGAGTCCATTGATTTTTTGGGCATGAAAGAATCTTACTTCAAGGCTCGCGGAGCCAAGCTCCGCAAATTGCGCGTGTCGTGAGAAAATCCGAGGCTGAGTTTTCTGACCGGTATAGATCCAACTGAGAACCAGGAGCCAGGAACCGACAACTGCCTTTCTGCATTTCCTGTGCACGGTCTGTGGAAATTATCTTGACCGCGCCCACCAGATTCCACTTCCCATTTTGAATCAGGCAGAAAAACCGCACGCAACATAGACAAAGTCACTCGCGCCGGAAATTCTTTGATCGCTGCCTATCCCGGAAAATCCCCGCCAACTTTTTCCTCGACTGCACCAAACATTGGTAATTGACCTCAGCCATTCTCGCGCGTAGATTCGTGCTCGTCCTCGACAACATTCAGCCAACAAAATTAATTACGCCTCCGGCATCGAGGCTGAGCTGGAGAGAGCGGTAGAAAATCGGCAGTCGCAAAGCGAAAAGGCCTTTTCATTCTCCCTCCCCCCGAAGGGTAAATGAACGTGAGAAAAAATTCTGCAACATGGAAAATCTATCGCACCCGTTTCTTGATCAAAGCTCGACAACTCACCCAACCGCTCCTCTTTGTCGACGCGCTCGGCCGGGAACATCGTGGCCAGCCTGGCGATTATCTGGTCGAATCCTCCGACGGTGCGCGACGCATCGCCCCGCGGCTGATTTTTGAAGACGTTTACGTGGCCATGGGTCTGGCAGACGATCGATGGACGCCCAGCCTGGGAGCCGAGATCGCGCATCAGGTTCCCAAACGTCGCGTCTCCGCGCGCCCCGCGGCCACGGCCTAATGAAGGACACGCGTCCGCGCCCGTCCAGTCGTCCGATGCGCGCGTAGCCCCGGAACGCTCTTGTCCCGGCTGCCGGAGGCAACGCCGGATTCGTCGAAGACGCACTGTAGTCACCGGAAAGCTTTCGCAGCAAATAATCGCGTAGTCGGACAGAGCCAGCATGACGAGGCACCAGCCCCGGAGGGGCGACAGACAATAGCCCAGGACGTAAGTCCTGGGTAAGCGTCAGAAAGGAGATTCAGGCCACGCAAGAATATCGGCATCAACCTTCCTGTACATCGGCTCGAAAAACGCGCTCAAACACACGAATGCACCTGAATCCACGCCACTTGTGGAAAACTCGTCCGCGAACCCGCATCTGCGCAGTAATTGCATTAGGATACAATATGTAGTGTTACCTCTTGACAGCCACAACCGGCGGGAGTACTGTTGCCATCCCATAGGGCAGTAAACGCCTCCGAAAACGGAGGCGGAGCGATGCAAAAAGTGAGAACGAGTAAGTGCAAGAAAACAGGGGCGGACGCCGTGGCCGAGGTGACCCCGCGCCGCCCCGCCAACGTCAACCAGAGCGTCAAGGCTTCCTGAAGCCCGACGCCTGAAGCCTGAAACGAGCGGTGGCCGTCTTCCGGTCCGGTCTTCCGGACATCCCCACGGGAGCGACAACAGTTTGACAACCAGCTTGTGGAAAATGCCTCGAAAGGAGGGCTCGCAGCCCTCTTCTTTCGAAATGATTGCGAGGGTCTCCAATGGAAGGTCTAGCGCATCTGGTCGCGGAATCCTTGGTTCGCCACGGCTTTGAACCGGCCTTCGACCATCGGCGGCTGCAGTGGTCAAGTTGGTTTCGCTGCCAGGACGGTTTCAGTCTCGTGCTGGCTCCCTGCAAGCCCGGCCTTTTCGCTTTGGCCGAAGAGGTCATTGCTCCCGGCGAGTTGGCCGTCGGCGACGGCAAAAGAATGTTGGCGCTGTTCCAGATTTCGGAAGCTGACGACTTAGGGATGGCGCTAGGCCGTCTGTTCTTGTCCGGAAGTCCCGAACGTGAACGCTTTGCCAGCGGCCGCTGCTTCGCCCGCTACGTTGTGATTGAGGATTCAACCCAGCGCCAGATCGCGCTGACAGCATTGCAGCGTTGGATGGCCTCATCAGCCGAAGCCGTCACCGGAGTTCAGCAATCAATTTTAGATGAAACCCACGTACCTGATGAAACCCACGCAGCCCCGGACACAGGATCCGTATCAGGGCACGACTTCAGTCGTGCCGCAACCAACGCAAAATCAACTGCGGCTTTAGCCGCTGCGGCAGATGCTTTGCCGCGCTCAGAATCATCAAATAAACAGGCCCAAATCGGTCCACCATCGCCGATTCCCTCCGGTTTCTAAGCCCTCCGGACCCGAGATTGGAGTAGAAGTGTTTTCAGGAAGAAACATCACGATGGAGCGACGGGCATCTCGCCCGTCCAGCCGCGAAGCGGCGTAAAAGGACCGAGCCGCGAAGCGGCGAAAGAATACAGCCCACGGCGTAAGCCGTGGGAATGAGATTAAGGAAACGGAATAAGCCCCGAAGGGGCGAAAGACAGCTAATAGCCCAGGACGTAAATCCTGGGTTGGGCATGAAAACAAGACCGAGGCCTCGCCCGGCCCAGCAATTTGTCGGTAACGGATATTCAAAACAGGCGGAGCAAAGACTCCGCAGGAGAAAAAAGAAATGTCGGAAGTCACTGTAAAGGGAGCCCACACTACCACTGAGACCGTCTCCACCAAGAAAGCCCCAGGTCTAACTTTCCGCCGCTTCTTTACCAAGCCCGGCGTCTCGCCCTACGATGAGATCGAATGGGAGCGCCGCATCGCTCAGATCACCGACGCGCAAGGCAACACCATCTTCGAGCAAAAGGACGTCGAAGTTCCCAAAGACTGGTCGATGACCGCGACCAACATCGTGGCCTCGAAATACCTGCATGGGACTATCGGCACGCCCGACCGCGAATCCGGAGTTCGCGCCCTGGTAACTCGCGTCGCTGAAACCATCCGCGACTGGGGTTTGGCGCAAGGCTATTTCAAAACTCCTGAAGATGGCGCCACGTTTCACGACGAACTCGCCCACATCCTGCTTCGCCAATACGCGGCATTCAATTCTCCGGTCTGGTTCAACGTAGGCTGTGATCGCATTGAGCCCGATTCCGACGCCCGCAACTGGCACTGGAATCCAGTAGCCGGTCGCGTCGAATTCGGAGTAACCGGCTACAGCAGCCCGCAGTGTTCCGCCTGCTTCATCAACTCAGTGCAGGATTCGCTCGACTCCATCCTGACTCTCGCCAAGACCGAAGGCATGCTCTTCAAATGGGGATCGGGCACCGGCACCAATCTTTCCCCGCTGCGTTCCTCGACCGAAGGTCTAAGCGGCGGAGGCACAGCCAGCGGCCCACTCAGCTTCATGAAGGGCTTCGACGCCTTCGCCGGTGTCATCAAATCCGGAGGCAAGACTCGCCGCGCCGCCAAGATGGTCATCCTCAACATCGACCATCCCGACATCATCGACTTCATCGAGTGCAAGTCGAAAGAAGAAGCTAAGGCTCACGCCCTGATCGCGACCGGCTACGACGGATCATCGCCCGATTCTGACGCTTACTCTTCCATCTTTTTCCAGAACGCCAACAACTCCGTCCGTGTGACCGATGACTTCATGTACGCCGTCCTCCGCGACACTGACTTCAGTACCAAGGCGGTAAAAGACGGACGGCCCCTGCACACCTTCAAAGCCAAAGATCTGCTCTACAAGATCTCCGACGCCACCTGGCGCTGCGGCGATCCTGGCATGCAATTCGATAGCACCGTCAACCGCTGGCACACTTCGAAGAACACGAATCGGATCAACGCAAGCAATCCGTGCAGCGAATACATGTTCCTCGATGACTCAGCTTGCAACCTCGCCAGCCTGAACCTGCTGAAGTTCGCGCCCAACGGAACCTTCGACGTAGAAGCCTATCGTCACGCGGTAGATGTGTTAATCACGGCGCAAGAAATTCTGGTCGACAACGCGGGCTACCCGACAGAAATGATCGGCAAGAATTCCCACGATTACCGGCCATTGGGATTAGGCTACGCAAACCTAGGCGCACTCCTGATGGCCGCAGGCCTGCCCTACGACTCCGACGCCGGACGCGACTACGCCGCCTGCGTCACCGCAATCATGTGCGGCCAAGCCTATCTGCAATCCTCAAGAATTGCAGAGCTCTGCCCGCCGTTGGTTCCAGCAACCGAGCCAACAAAAAAGGGCCTGGCCGAAACCAATCTAGGCTCCAACGTAATGCCCGGAGGAGCCTGCCCCGGCTGGTACATAAACCGCGAGCCATTCCTCGACGTAATCCGAATGCACCGCGCCTCAGTCAACAACATAAATAAAAACAACATCCCAACTCCGTTATACGAAGCCAGCAAACAAGCCTGGGACGAAGCCCTGGCCCAAGGCGAAAAACACGGCTACAGAAACTCCCAGGTAACAGTCCTGGCCCCCACAGGCACAATAGGCTTCATGATGGACTGCGACACAACTGGTGTAGAGCCCGATCTAGCGCTGGTGAAGTACAAAAAGCTGGTAGGCGGGGGGATGATTAAGATTGTCAACAACACTGTGCCTACGGCTTTGTTCAAGCTGGGGTACTCGCATGATGAGGCCGACAAGATTGTCAGCTACATCGATGCGACGGGAACCATCGAGGGCGCGCCTCATATCCAAGACGCGCATCTCGCGGTGTTTGATTGTTCGTTCAAGCCGGCCAAGGGGACTCGGTCGATCGCATACATGGGCCACCTGCGGATGATGGCGGCTACGCAGCCGTTTATCTCCGGAGCAATTTCTAAGACTGTGAACTTGCCTGAGAGCGCTTCCGTCGAAGACATCATGGAAGCTTATCTGCAGGCGTGGAAGCTGGGGCTCAAAGCCGTCGCCGTCTATCGCGACGGATGCAAGAAGTCGCAGCCACTCAGCGCGGCCGGCAGTTCGACTGCGCTTTCGAAAAAGGGTGATGCGGCTGCTGCGGCAGCTCCACGCGAAGAAGAAAATCTCAACGGGCCTCCGCGCGCCGTGCGCCACAAACTGCAGGCTGAAAGAAGATCGATCACCCACAAATTCAACGTGGGCGGACACGAGGGCTACATCACCGTCGGACTTTACCCCGATGACAGCGTGGGCGAAATCTTCATCACCATGGCCAAAGAGGGATCGACGGTCAGCGGCCTCATGGACAGCTTCTCCTGCGCCGTCTCCATCGCTCTGCAACACGGCGTGCCGCTGAAACTGCTGTGCGAGAAGTTTGCCCACACCCGCTTCGAGCCCAGCGGCTGGAGCGGCAATCCCGACATCGGCTTCGCCAAGTCGATCATGGATTACATCTTCCGCTGGCTCGATCTGCGCTTCTCCACCGGCCAGCAGCAAATGCTGTTCGAGAACCTGCGCCTGCGGCCAAGCGCGCCGCCAACAGCCGAAGCAGTAGGAGACATAAACGGCTCGACGGAAGTAAGTGGAAGCCGGGCGTCCTCGCCCGTCCCCGCCGCCGGAAGCCACCACGCCGCCGACGCCCTCGCCGGAATCATCGACCTCGGCGACGCCCCAACCTGCTCCTTCTGCGGATCGATCATGACCCGCAACGGAAGCTGCTACAGATGCGGAAGCTGCGGCAGCACGAGCGGGTGTAGCTAGTGTCAATAAAATTGACTTGTTGTCATTTTTATTGACATCGACATAGTTTTCAATTAGGGTGTGGTTGGATCGCCGTTACGGCGATTCGGCAAGTTCTTTGACAATTCGTTCTCTAGCAGTCGGGTTGCTTCCATGGTCGAGTCCCTCGTCAACGGACGGGGGACGTAATGCGGTGGGTGATTAGCCATTCACTGCGATGGGGAGGTTAAACCATCAATCTGACGCTGCTACCTGTGTACTCTCGGTTACCGGGGGATATATATGTGGGGTGTCGGACGTGTACGTAGCGAGTTGTGCGGCACACGTTGGGTGAGTTTTTCGGTTCGGTCCATTCTCCTTCGGACAGCTGCCTTCTGCGGCACCGGCAACTGCCGGTAAGGAGAATGCAATGAAAAAAGACAAGAACTTGCAATTCTGCAGGGATGAACTTCAATCCATGCAGAGGCGAGATGGACTCGAACCGGAACAGAGAAGTGCACTAGAAAAGGCGGAGGGCGAACTGAGAGGCCTTTGGCGAAGGCCGAATCCTAGCAGAAGAGAAATCTTCAGGGCCGTTCGGACAGTAGCTGAGGCGATCATTAAGACCTTCGTTCGCTGATTAGCGTGAGCTATTTGGCTTTCTATTGCTCGAGTTCCGGGGAAAACTCACATCCAAGAATTCTTTGGGCCAAATGAACTACTCAAAAGCCATTCGTGTTGCGCGAGCTCTCGCCGATATGCCACAGCGCGAGCTCGCGAAGCGGATTTCCGTGGACTCCAGCCTCGTCTGCATGCTGGAGAGTGGAAAGCGGAAGCCGAGTCTGGAAATTCTTGAGAGAATCTCTGAGGCTCTTGGAATCCCACTTCACCTGTTCACACTTCTTGCATCCGAGCGGAAGGATGTGAAGAACGCCGATTCCGAGACGATTAATCGTTTGGCTATCGGCCTCAGTAGATTGTTGTTGGGCGGAGGCGAAGATGGAACCGCCAGGAATAGCACCCGTGGTCGAAAAGCTCCGCGTTCTGAGCATAAATCGGCTGGCCGACATGCTCAAGGTCCCAAGAGAAACGCTGGTTAGGCTCTCGGTCGAGCCGGAACTGAACTACGACCCGTTCGAGACAGTTGCGCGGTCTCGGCCATTTCAGAGACAGCCTCCCTCCAAGCTGCGCCCAATCGACAACCCCATGAAAGAACTCAGTTGGGTCCAAAAGCGGATCTACCGTCGATTGCTCAAGCCCATTTGCTTCCCGGAGCATATTTTCGGGGCGATCCCGAAGCGCAGCGTGCGGGATAACGCAGGGCGGCATTTGAATGCCGCTCTACTGGTGACGCTCGACATAAGACAGTGCTTCCCGAGCATAACGAATGTCCAGGTTTACCAGGTTTGGAGGAAATTACTGGGCTGCTCCACACCTGTAGCGGCGCTTCTGACGCAGCTCACGACTTTTCAGCGACGCCTGCCGCAGGGGGCCGCGACGAGTCCACTTCTTGCTAATTTGTTTATCTGGATGATCGACGAACCGATCAGAAGGGCCTGCACAAATCTGAATGTTGCGTATTCAACTTGGATAGACGACCTCGCGTTCTCCGGCGAGCACGCACGCGAATTGATCCAAGTGGCGGCCTCGGTGCTCGCGGCTCACGGACTTCGGCTATCGCGGAAAAAGATAAGAATTATGGGGCCGAGAGCGATCAAGCTCCTCACTGGGACAAGGCTCGGGGCACGACAGGTACGCGCCCCGAAGGAGAAGCTCTCAAGAATTCGGTCGGGCATCCACAAGTTGCGAACTGGCTTGGTGAGGGAAGAGGACGAGGAGAAGTACATCAACGGTCTGGTTGCGCAGCTTCGCTACATCCATCAGCTCTGTCCCGAGGACGTTTGCTATTATGCGAACGACCTAGCGGCGGTGAGTAAAGGGCGACCCCTGACGGAATCCGACAAGCGGTTTCTCGATGCGTCAGCTTAGTCGCACGAACTGTGTGGAGCCCATCCTTCTTAATCGCCGGTCAGCGCGAGCACATTATCTACCCTCAGCGCGTTAAGAGCACTTTCGATCTCCCCATTGATCTCTGATTCTTGGACTTTGCTCTCGAGGATCACTGGAACGTCTGCGGGCACGAGGTGGGACACTTTGTGGAAGGCGAGAATCGATTCGAAGCTCAAGGGGTCGTGCTTGCTTTGGGTATTTACTTCGCTTACGTGGAGCTGTCGAATTCTGTCACGGAAGCGGTGAAGAATTGCAGATGCTTCGCTCATTGTAGGATCGACCTGGCGAGCATGGCCGATGTCGAAGCAGAAGGAGGCATCCGGCACGGTTTCGAAGATTTCTGCCAGATCTTTTGCCGTCTGCCCGATCGGCTTTCGCTTGTCCATGTTCTCGATACAAAGGCAATTGCCGAGACGACGCCACTCCGACGGGTTGTACATCGCATTCGGATGGACAATTATTGGCCATTTGCGAACTGCAACCTGCAAAAGAAGTTCCAGGGCTAGCGGCTCAAACGATTGCTCCATTGCACTTGGGGCGTGAAATGAAACGTATTTGAACGGACTCAAGTCCAATTGGTCCAGTTGCTCAACTAGTGGGATCAGTTCGTCTTGACGTAAAGCCGAAAGCTCCACCGCAGACACGTTCTTGCCGGTCAGCATCTGCAGGGCTCTGCGGAAGTCGTTCCTCGCCAATGCGCCCGTCGAAAATCCGATACGCCTCATCAAAAGACCCCGTACTTCCTGGTTAGTGGCTCTATCAGCTTATTCTTGAAAAAAATGTGGTCAAGAGCACCCTCGAACACTGTACTGATCTCTCTAATCTGCCGGAATGTGGGATCGGTTCGCGAGTCGCTCGATCGAAGATTCTCGAGTGCTGTGCGGCTCTTGTCATCACTAAGTAACTTCAGGAATTCTGTGTAAGCATCAAACAAAGTTTTTGCAATCGACTGAGACACTCCGTACCGCTCCATTGACTTCGCAAGAATTTCGAGGGGAGTCAGCCTCACGCAATCTCTAATGTGCTGGAGCAGTGTGAGCTTTATACCATCTTTCTGGTCGGTGGAAATCTTGGTTTGTAAATCTGGATCCAGATACGCACTGAAACAAACCAGCAGACCGGACGCAAAGATCAACTTTCGCGACATGCGCAATTTGGCATTGCGTAACCCCCAACCCTTGCCAGCCCGGTCTCGTTGTTTACTGGCAAAATCGACTGCCATGGTTCTCCAAAATCGCACGATGTCGTTCAGAAGAAAGCGGGGGACGCGATATCTCTTCGAATCATGAGTTAACAGGTGGTTGTCTTCCTCGAGATAGCGGTTTATGACGCCACGGATCACGCGTTCGTAGGCATCAGTTCTCTTACCAATCGCTCGCGATTCCAGTAGGAGCAAGATTCTTTGGGTCGTGTTCTTATTGGTATCGTTCTGGCCACCGATCTGATGAACGAGGTCGTGGCTAAAGGCCATATTGCCAAAGGTCTCGGTCGGCCCAGGGCGTTGAAACCCTGCCTTTTCGAGAACCTCGTTGATGTTCTGCGCAATCACCAAATGATCCGAGTTCGCCCCGCCGTCTATCAGATAAGTCCAATCGAGGTCGCTGCCGGAAGTCCACTCTCCTCTGGCCAGCGAGCCAAATACGACAAGACTCGTGTCCTCAGAGGTATACCCTGGAATCTCCTTTGAGAGCAGTTGGTCTAGCTTTTCGCGAGTCTTCAGAGCGGCTTCGCGACACGTCCGCAACAGGCCTGAATGAGCGAGGTCCGCTGAGGTGGCGCCTGTGGATTCAGTGCCCGGCATCGAGCATCATTCTAGCAATCTTTGCGCGCTGCGATTCGATGTGGACCAAGTCAGGGCCCCGGATTCGCCGATAGAGATGGCGAGAACGATACGGATTACGCCGGAGGAGGGAATCCCATGTCTCGAAAGGCGCGAGACATGGGGCACCCGCGGCGCAGCTTTGCCTACGGCAACGTCAAGATTGAGAATCATTCCATCCCATGGGAGATGATTCACAGGGCGGCGGAGGTCCTTTGCGTGCGGAATGAGGGCTATCCTGCTGGGCTGGAGTTGCGGAAAGTCTATCGGGTGCTGGCCGATGAGCAGGCTTCCAAACGGCATCAAGTGCGAGTGATCGACGAGTCGGGTGAAGACTATTTGTATCCGGAGGAGTTTTTCGTCTTGGTTGGTTAGGGGAGCGCTTCGTGCGAGTGTTCGTGTTTCCCTGCGGGGCGTGAGTCTTTTTCTGGCCTTACCCAGGACTTACGTCCTGGGCTATTATCTGCCGCCCCTCCGGGGCTGGGAGTTTTTGGGTCAAATGCACCTAAATTGGTGCACAATCGGGTTTTTGCCGAAATCTTGTCAAGCCCCCTGACGGGGTCGAATCTTCGTAAGTTGTTGCTGGCAGGGCGAATATATTTATTGAAAACATGGCATAGTTACCCTATTCATCCAGCTATCATAGAAGTAGTGGGTAGTTTGCGGCGGGTCTTGCGGTAATTCCACAACAGACAAAGGCAATTTGGAGGCGTGCTAAACGCGCGTTTATTGCGCCTCGGCGGCGCAGCGCGCAGCGCGCTCAGATCCTTCGCTCGGCAAAAAGCGCCGGCTCAGGATGACGGCATTGGGTGAAGGGCAATTTGGAAGCGTGCTAAACGCGCGTTTGTTGCGCCTCGGCGGCGCGGTGCGCAGCACGCTCAGATCCTTCGCTCGGCAAAAAGCGCCGGCTCAGGATGACAACATTCTTTTCTGACGCGCCGGGCTTAGGGTGACGGCGTTTTTTCGGGTCAGGATCAACGGTCGCGGGCGAGGGCGCCCGCTCTACACAATTTCGACGAGACACGGCGCGGCCTTTTGGCTGCGCTTTTTTTTGGCGAATCTTTTTGGCGGATTAAAGGGGAGATATGACTACGAACTGGGGAATGGGGATCGCGGGATGCAAGGAACGCGGGGAGTGGGCGGAACTTTGTTTTATGGCGCGGGCGGCGGGGCAGGGACTGCGAGTGTCGAAGCCTTATGGGGACTCGGCTAGTTACGATGTGGGGGTGGAGTGCGTGGCTCCGAAGCGCGAGGGGCGGATTCTGCGGGTGCAGGTGAAGTCTACCGTGTATAAGCGGCGCGGGGAGTGTTACAGCTTGAATGTGATGGGGGCGCATCGGGAGCGGTATCCGAGTGGGGTGGTGGACTTTTTTGCGATTTATCTGATTCCGATTGATACCTGGTACATCATTCCGTATGAAGTGATGGGGCGGACGAATTGCACGTTGCACTTCACGCCGGGGAGCAAACGGCATAAGTATGCTCGGTATCGGGAGGCTTGGGGTTTGCTGCGCGGGGAGGGAGTTTAGGCTTCCACCCTTTTTCGCACAGAGCGCGACCAAAGGGTCGGGCACCCCGCTTGGAGGTGAACGCCAGGTCCCTCGACTCCGGGTTTCAAATCATGCGGCGCGCTTGCTTCGGCTGTCCTTGGCGATCTTCTCTACCTGTCCCAGATGATTCAGGTCGTGGCCGGCGAACATGCGGACGATGTGCGTGATCGTCTCCTTGCCGCGCTCCTGATGCATGCCGTAGTTTTCCCACAGATTCGTTGGCAGCGCCTTCAGCATGGTCAGATTGTTCTCGCGCAGCACGCGGAAGGATTCGAGAGAAGCCGCGGGATCGCGTTTCGCATAGGCAAATGTTTCCGCCCAGACGTCCTGGTCGAAGGGCTGCACGGACACGCCATTGCTGCCCAGGATCAGACGCATGCGCCATCCGCCGACCAGTTCTGCGTCGGCGAGATGAGCGAGAATTTCGGCGATCGACCACTTTCCCGGCTCCGGCCTTTGGGTCAGTTGCTTTTTGCTTAGCGGTTTGAGCAGCTTTTGCAGCTTCTTCGGGGTGTCGCGCTGGACCTGCAAGGGGTCTTTGCCATCGATGAAGCCGAGAATGCGTTGGATGTACTGCTGCGGAGTTTCCTGCATGAAATCCTCCAGTCAAAAGATTGGACGTTCGATTTTGACTTTCAGACGCAGAAAAAGAAAGCGGAAAAGTTAAGGTATTCCGGCACAGTTCTGGAAGCGATACTAGATGGTTCCGTCGTGATGCAACTGCGGCATGGCCATTCTCAGATTCTGCCGCGGGCAGACGAGGGTGCCTCGCAGTTGCTGCAAGTCCGTCAGTTGCTGGCTCTGGGCTCGAACTCTTGCGAGGGCGGCTTCGTGGATCGCGAGCATTGTCTGCATCGAGGCCAGCCGGGTCTGCGCACACGCCATCGCGCTCTGGGCGCGAACGAAGCGGGTCTCGCCACGGCCGAACATCATTTCCGCCGCTGCCATAAAGCGGGTTGCATGAGCGGAGACCTGTTCGACGGCAGCCAAGGAGTGGCCGGCCAGCCGGCGAGCGTCGTTCTCATAGCGAGCCGCGAGATGATTGCTGACGAACAAGGCCAATAAGCCGACCGCTATCCAGTAGCTTGCTTTTGCCGAAATCATATGCCTACTCCCGTTCGCTAATATGAATCAGTTACCAGTTAGACGAGCCACCGTAAAGTTCGTTATCCGCGGCTGAACAAATGTTATGTACGGCCCGGAGCCTCGAGAGGTTCCCAGGAAAGCAGCCCCACGGACAACCAACGTGGACTGGCTGGCGTTTGTCTGGACAGTCGTGTCCACGTGAAGCCAACCTGCGGATCGTGCATCTATAAACCATCGCGTTTGTGACTTCAATGGTTGGACAGGTTTGCCAAGGGGAAGAGCATGGAAAAAGTAAATATTGCTGAAAAGTTTGCACACATTAAGGAATCCTGGAAACCGCACATCGCCGCCGAGCTGAACGGCCAAATGGTGAAACTCGGCAAATTCACCGGCGAGTTCGTCTGGCACCATCACGAGCATGAAGACGAAATGTTTCTGGTGGCCAAAGGCCGTTTTCGGATGGAATTCCGCGATCGGCATGTCTGGCTGGAAGAAGGAGAGTTCCTCGTGGTCCCGAGGGGAGTCGAGCATCGTCCCGTGGCTGAACAGGAATGTTGGGTCGTACTCTTTGAGCCGGCTTCTACGCTGAACACCGGAAATGTGGTGAACGAGCGCACGCTGCATGAACTGCAGAGGGTGTGAGGGGAATTTCGCGTCCGGTGAAGTGTAAGCACTATGCGCGAGATCCTTCACCGGCTGCTGCCGGCTCAGGATGACGTCTTTATTCTAAGAGTTTGATCTATTTTGCTGACGTCATCCTGCGTGGCCACTGGGCCGCGAAGGATCTCGCGCGGGATGACAGGGTCTCCGAGTGGCACGCTTGCTTATTATGCGAGAATAGCCTTCTCCACAACTCTAAGGAATTCTTCATGAGCCTATCTCGCATTTACCTGTCCCTCGTCATTGCATCGCTGTTGATCGCTCCCCTGGCTGCCCAATCGAAACCGCAATACGAGATCTATGCCATCCGCTACGCCACGCTGCCTGGGTTCCCGGTTTCGGAACTGGTACCCGGCGTGGGCCCAGACCGCAAACTCGATATCGCCATGATGATCTGGCTCATCCGTGGCAACGGCCGCAATATTCTTCTCGACTCCGGTTTCTATCACGATCGCTTCTTCAAGGATTGGCATGTCAACGATTTCATAAAACCTTCCGACACGCTGAAACCGCTTGGCCTTAAGCCTGAAGACATAACCGACGTGATCATCAGCCACATGCATTGGGACCACGCCGACGGCATGGACCTGTTCCCCAACGCCCGCATCTGGATTCAGAAAGATGAACTCCAGTACTACGCGGGCGAGGCTTGGCAGTCGAAGGACACGCATGGAGGAATCGATGCCGACGACGTGCTCACACTGGTGAAGCTAAATACGCAAGGCCGCGTGGGCATGGTCGACGGCGACGCCAAGGAAATCCTTCCCGGAATCACTTGCTACACGGGCGGCCGTCATACTTACGCTTCGCAGTACCTCGGCGTCAGCACCGCCGCAGGAACGGTGGTGCTGGCCAGCGACAACATGTATCTCTACGAGAATCTTGAAAAGCACGTGCCCATCGCAGAAACGCTCGATGCCGCTTCCAACTTGCGCGCACAGGATCGGATGAAACAAATCGCCTCGAGTCCCGGCCTGATTATTCCCGGACACGATCCCGCAGTGATTGCGAAGTTCCCGAATGTCGCACCGGGGATTGCGAAGATCGAGTAGATCGATCAACTCGTACCGCGAAGCCTCGTCCGGGCAGCAGAGACGCCTGCGACTTTCCGTCAAATGCCAGCATCTAGATGTGACCATGCAAGTAACCGTCTACTCCGCCTTCTGGTGCCCGGACTGCCGCGAAGCCAAGCGCTTTCTCAAGGAGCACAATGTCGCGTTTCAGGACATCGATATCGAAAACACGCCCGGAGCGGCCGAGGAAGTGGTCAAAAGCACCGGCAAGCGTGCCATCCCGCAATTCGTGATCGACGGCGAATGGGTTCAACCTTACCGGCAAGGCGAAGGCTTCCTCTACGACGAAATGGCCAAGCGGCTGGGTATCAAAGAATCCTAACGATCGCGGCAATTCAGAGAAAACCGGTTACTTCGGTTTCGCGAAATGGGGTACTTTCCGGACATTGGCGAGGTGTGCCAGCCCCTATACCATCGAGTCCATAGATGTCCCAGCAAAAAACACCACACAAATCCCTTGCCCTCGGCGCTGATCGTCGTCGCACCCCGCGGTATTCCTGCAGTGGTCACGCCCAAATCGCAAGCTTTCCGTTGAACGGAAGGTTACTTAGCGGCAGGATCTGCGATCTAGGTTTGGGTGGGTGTTGCATCGAAAACATCGAAACAACGTCTGCATTCGACCTTGGCGCCCCGACCGAGATCCTGGTGAAAATGAACTCCTGGTTTTTCCGCGCCATGGCTCACGTAAAGGCAGTTCGTGAGCGGTCTGGAATCTCACTGGAGTTCATGCGCATGAGCGCTGGCGGATATGGCATGCTGACTGACCTCATCGCCGACCTCGAGCGACCGCGACCTGGGTCGATCCGTGTGAAGGCGACCGCCACGGCGTCGACTTTGGAGCTCCGAAGCGGACCGAAGCCCAGCCCTGCAATCGTCGGAACCATTGTGCACGCCGAATCCGCCGAGGCTGTCCTGGCCACGAGTCGTTTAGATTGGGATCGGCACCTGGATCCCGAAGCGACGACCGTGGATATTTTCGTCTAATTTGCCTCTGTGTCCTTAATAGCAAACATTCACGCATTTGTGATTACCACAAGGTAATCTGCGCAAGAAAAAACCAACCGGGCCGCTCCCCAGTTGTACATCGCCCTCCGTACCGTAGGAACCGTACAACGCTGAGCGCACAATAGACCTCACACATCCGGCAAAACTGGCTGCAAGATTCTCCCCTCCAACTCGCCGCTGTAACCGTGCAAAAAGGGGCTCATGGCCGAAAGTGATTCACAAATTCGCGAAGAGCGCGTCTGTACCGTCTGGCAACGAATGCTCGAAGGCGTGCTGGGAGTCTGCCTGCTGGTTGGCCTGATTCTGATGCTCCGCTACTCCTCGGGCGCGCGTCCGCATGATCTTGAGAAGACTGATCGTCAGAAGAGCGAACTCCAGAAAGACGACCTGCAACGCCAGGTTCTGCAACTGGGACACGAAGTGCAACAGCTCGAGCAAGAGCAGGCCATGCCGGCGCTGGTCCTGCACCGTTATCGCAATTCTATTTGTTTTATCTACGGTGTGTATCGTGTCGGATTCCCAGGCCGCCAGCCGGAGTTTCGCGCGCGCATTTCCGGCACCGGCTTCGTGGTTTCCGATGGCCTGCTGGCGACGAACCGCCACGTGGCTGAGCCCTGGTACGAAGACTCCGAGTCGGCGTCGTTGATTCGCAAAGGCGCTACGCCGCGCCTCGAAAAACTTCTGGCTTTCTTTCCCGGATTGCCCACGCCGGTCAACATCACTCCCGCTATTCTGTCTGCGCAAGGAGACTTGGCCGTTCTTCGCATCTCCCCTCTTCATATCGAGGATGCGAAGGCTGTGCATGAGATTCGACCGCTGCCGCTCGCCGCGGATATTCCGAACCCAGGAGAACTGGTTGCCGTAGTCGGATATCCCATGGGCGTGCTGGGCATGGTGGCGAAATCGCCGCCCGCCGTGTACGAGCGCCTGGCTTATCGTCGTGACGATCAGGGAGCCGCTAATGAACTGGCAGCGCTATCGTTAATCCGGCCGTCCTCGACCTGCGGACATCTAGGAGACGTGGTCGGCGACAAACTCATCTATGACGCGCCCACCGCGCACGGTGGCAGCGGCGGTCCGGTCTTCAACGCGCAAGGCGAAGTGATCGGCGTCAACGCCGCCTATATCGACGGCTTCTCCGGCGGTACGCTGGGTGTTTCCGTCCGCGCTCTGAAACCGCTGATCGAGGCAGCCAAGACAGATTCTGCGGAACAGAAATCACAAGTGATCAACGCATCAGGGTCCACCGATCACTGACGTAAAAGCCTTCCAACCAACAAGCTGTTTACTGACGTCATCGTGAACCGGCGTTGCCGGTGAAGGATCTCGCGCGCAGTGGCCAAACTCTATGCGAACTGTTTAGAACCTCTTGATCCAGCCCGGCTCCCTAACATGCTCTTCGTCCAGACGGCGCAAACGCGCAGCCATAATCCCGGGCCGACCCAGATAACCCAACACCTTTCGAGGATCCTTGCGGTCGACGACGGGCAAACGGCCGATGTTGTTGCGCAGCATCTTGGACGAAGCGTCGTGCAACATCTCATCGGGATAAGTGACGATAACCGTGCGCGTGCCGGCATCGAGCACGGTTAAAGCTCCGCTCGGGTCCGCATCGAGAGCGCGCATGACATCGCCACGAGTGATCACGCCGGCCAGCTTGCCGTCGGCGTCAAGGACGAACATTCCCTGGTGTCGACCTACCGAAGGATCACGCCGCGCGATCAGATCCGATAATTCACTGACTTTCATGTTGGCAGGAAGCGTGGGCACATCTCGATCCATGGTCTCGGAGACTCGGACCTGCTGCATCACGTCGGCTTCGTAGTCTTGATGGATGTGCAGCCCGCGCCGCGCCAACTTCTCCGTCATGATTGAGGCCCGCGGCATGAGCCACATCGCGATGCCGTCCGCAATCACGCTCACCAGCATCAACGGCAGCACCGAGTTGTAATCTCGCGTGATTTCGAAGGCGAAAATAATGAATGAGAATGTAGCCCGGGATGCCGCTCCGAACACCGCGCCCATCGCGACCAGCGCAAAGGCTCCCGCGGACAGGTTCGCGGCGGGCAAGATCCGGTCGACACCCATGGCGAACACTCCGCCCATGGCCGCACTCGACATAAACATGGGCGCCAGCAGCCCACCCGATGTGCCCGATCCCAGCGAGATGACCAGCGCCACGGCTTTCGCCACCATCACCACCAGCAACAGTTTCCACGCCAGGTTGGCATTCAGAATGTCACCGATCGTGTCATAGCCCACGCCCAGAACACGGGGCACGAAGTAGCCAATGATTCCCAAACCCAGAGCCCCGATCGCCGGCCACCAAAGTTCATCCACCGGAAGTTTTTCGAACTGATCCTCGGTCCAGTAGAGCAACTTGCTGAAACCGACGGCAGCCAATCCGCAGACCGCACCAAGCACCAGATAAAAGGGCAGGGCGTGAGGGATACCGAAATCCATGGGCGTGACTTTGAACATCGGACCCGCTCCCAACAACTGCATGTGGACAGCGGTAGCCAGCGTGCTCGCAATCACCAGAGGAATAAACGATCGCGCCTTAAATTCAAACAAGAGCAACTCGATGGCCAGGATCACTCCCGCGATGGGAGTGTTGAAAGTTGCGGACATACCCGCGGCCGCGCCGCACGCCAGCAGTACTTTGCGTTCTGAGGCCGTAGTATGAAACGCTTGCCCGACCAGCGAACCGACCGCGCCCCCGGTTTGAATAATCGGTCCCTCGGCTCCAAAAGGGCCGCCGGTACCGATCGCAATGGCAGCCGAAATAGGTTTCAGGATCGCAACCCGCGGCTCGATACGGCTACGATTTACCATCACCGCTTCCATCGCCTCGGGAATACCATGCCCTTTAATCTTCGAGCTTCCATACTTCGCCATGAAGCCGACGATGATTCCGCCAATCACCGGGATCGGAATCACCCACAAGCCAAGCTGGTTATGTCGCGCGCTCAGGAATTCCGCGGCGAAGCGGTGGTAAAAGAAAATATTGGTGAACAGGCCAATCAACTGGTACAGGACAAACGCGATTAAACCCGCTAGCAGCCCAATCCCCCCCGCCAGAAATGACATCAGCACCATGCGGAACTGCGCCGGTTCGGCGATTCTTACGTCCCCGACTTGGCCCCCGGTGGCCGCAATCGTGGCCGGACGGGAACCTGCGTTGCTTTTGTTTTCTGACACTTTATTTATTTCTCCTGCCGGTTAATGAAGTTTTGGCTGGAATTCCATCAAGGCGTTTGCCCACTTGCATGGCTTGCTTAAGGGCCGCCACTAAAGCCGGCCCTTGCATGCGCAGCTCATCCTTGTGGTGGAGTGAGAGAGTGCGCAAGATTTTCTCGCCCTTCGGAGTCAAAGAAAGCAGCACCTCGCGCCGATCCTCGCCGGCGCGACGACGCTTCACATAACCGCCCGCAGCCAGCCGGTTCACCAGTTCGACCGCGCTGTGATGCTGGATCTGCAGCCGCTCCGCCAGTTCGCCGATCCTGGGCCGCGTTCCCGTGGGCAGACCCTTCAAGGTGAGCATCAACTGGTGCTGCCGAGGCTCCAGCCCTGCATCCCGGGCAGCCTGCTCGCTGAAGTGCAGAAAACGGCGGATTTGGTAACGCAATTCCGACAGCGATTGATAATCAGCCAACGTCAGTAATCTTTCCATGGGCGTGAATTATATCGTGTCAAGATAAACATTGTATTACATCGTAACACGATATATAGGATGCTAGAAAACCGCGCGACGATCTTTTGTTCTGGTTTGGTGTTTTGGTGTAGGGCTGGCCATCGAGGTTCACCAACGTTTAGAATCCCTAGTCCTTCTGTTTTGCTGAGAAACGAGCAAGGGAGGCCGGACGACCCACCCGTCCTCCATTTAGAATTTATGAGGTGACGCAGCCGTGATCCCACGCTATACCCGCCCTGACATGGGCCGCATCTGGAGCGATGAAAATCGCTTTCGCACCTGGCTGACTGTCGAAGTCGCTGCCACCGAAACCCTCGCCGAGGCGGGCATGGTTCCAAAAGATGCTGCCAAGGCCATCCGCAAACGAGCCGATTTCGACTTACAGCGCATCCACGAAATCGAAGCCGAGGTGCGTCACGACGTGATTGCATTCACCACTGCGGTCGCCGAGATCGTCGGCCCCGAGGCTCGCTGGTTTCACTATGGCCTCACTTCGAACGATGTGGTCGACACCGCACAAGCTCTGCTGATCGGCCAGGCATCTTCCATCATCGCTGCCGATCTCGAGCGGCTTTCCGATATTCTTAAGCGCCGCGCATGGGAGTTCAAGGACACGCCCATGGTCGGCCGCACCCATGGCATTCACGCCGAGCCCATTACGTTCGGCTTCAAGTTGGCCAATTGGTATTCCGAGACGCAACGGAACATCGAGCGCTTTCAACGCGCATCCGAAGACATGCGCGTGGGTAAATTCTCTGGCGCCGTCGGAACCTTGGCCCACCTCAGTCCCGAGCTCGAAGAAAAGATTTGCGCACGCCTGGGATTGAAAGCCGCAGCCGTCTCCTCACAGGTCATCCAGCGCGATCGCCACGCCTATTACCTCGCCACCCTGGCGGTGATCGCCAGCACGCTGGATAAGATCGCGACCGAAATTCGCCATCTGCAGCGCACCGAAGTCCGTGAAGCCGAGGAGTTTTTCAGCGAGAAACAAAAGGGCTCTTCGGCGATGCCTCACAAACGCAATCCGGTGACCTTCGAGCAGATCAGCGGCCTGGCGCGCGTCGTGCGGTCGAACGCGCAGGCTGGATTCGAAAACATCGCGCTCTGGCACGAGCGCGACATTTCCCACTCCTCAGTCGAGCGCGTCATTATTCCTGACTCCACGACGCTGGTCGATTACCTGCTGCAAAAGACCTCGAACCTCATCGACACAATGTTCGTCTACCCTGAGCGCATGAAGCGCAACCTCGAAAGCACCGGAGGCCTGGTGTTCAGCGGACAGCTGCTGCTCGACCTCGTGGAGCACGGAGTCTCGCGCGAAGACGCGTATCGGATGGTCCAACAGCACGCCATGCGGGCATGGAAAGAGGATCTGAATTTCCATGATCTGGTGCTGAAAGACACAGAGATGACGCGCCGTGTGCCACGCCAGCAAATCGAGTATGCCTTCGACCTGAAGCGGCAACTGCGCAACATCGACAAGATTTTTGCGCGTGTCTTCAATCACGATGGCACCCGTCCGAGACCGAGCCGCAAACGAAAACACTAGCAGTCGCATTCCAATCTCTTTTCGCTCAAAGGGGACTTCAGCCGCTCCGCAACACCGGCGGGTACAATACGGGAGTGAGCGTAACCACCACATCGCCCGTGTCGAACGAGACCTCGACCCGGCCTCGGCCGTACACCTTGTGGCAGAGATTCCTGCTGTGGCTGATCACGTGGACTGGAGTCCTGTTGGTCCGGCTGATCGGTCCGACGCTGCGTTTTTCGGCGTCTTATGAAGATGACGCGCCACCGACGCTAGGCACACGGCCGATCGTTTATGCGTTCTGGCATAGCTGCATCCTCCCAGCGATGTATCTCTGGCGAAACCTGCAAATCAGAGTCATGAGCAGCGACAGTTTCGATGGGGAGTGGATGGGACGCATTATGCGGAAATTCGGTTTTGTGAAGGTACGCGGATCGCAGAGCCGAGGAGCGGTACGCGCATTACTGGGCATGCGCCGCGAACTCGAGCAAGGCTGGACGGTCGCTTTTACCATCGACGGCCCGCGCGGTCCGCGATATGTAGCCAAGCCGGGGCCGGTCGTGCTGGCGCGCGCGACGGGGATACCGATGGCGGTATTTCATATCGCAGTCGAGAGAGCCTGGATTCTGAATACGTGGGACCGATCAATGATTCCGAAGCCGTTTTCGCGAGCGTTGATGCGGGTGAGTTCCAAGATTCCGGTACCGGCGAATGCGGATGATTCCGAGAAAGAAAGACTTCATGCGGAACTGCAGGCCGCGCTCGAGCGTGTGCGTGAGTTTGCGGAGGCGAATGTGGGGAAGGTGGGAACGGCGGAGTTTCCGGTGATAAGAAGTTAGATCGCCCTGAGTTTTGTGGTAGGGCAAGGCTTCACTGCAGAAATGAGGGTTGATGGCTGCGACTATTCTGGACGGTAACAAAATCGCCAGCGAGATTCGGGCGGAAGTCGCGTCTGAAGCAAAAGCGATGACGGCTGCGGGGATGCGTCCGGGGCTGGCGGTAGTTCTGGTTGGGCACAACCCCGCGTCAGAGGTTTACGTTCGCGGCAAAGTGAAGAGCAGCGCCGAAGTTGGAATTTACAGCGAGCAACACACGCCGCCAGAAACAGCTTCGACCGAGGAGTTACTCGAATTGATTGCTGAGCTGAACGCGCGCGATGAGATCGACGGAATTCTGGTGCAGCTTCCGTTGCCGGCGCAGGTGGATGCCAAGAAAGTCTTAATGGCGGTCGATCCGGCGAAAGATGTGGACGGGTTTCATCCAATGAACGTGGGATTGCTCTCTACGCAGCGACCCGGGCTGGTGCCGTGTACGCCGGCGGGAATCATCGAGATCCTGAAGCGCAGCAAGATTCCAATCGCCGGACAGGATGCCGTCGTGGTCGGGCGGAGCGACATTGTGGGAAAGCCGACAGCGATGCTCCTGCTCAATGGAAATGCGACAGTGACGGTTTGCCATTCGAAGACGCGCGATCTTCCTGGGGTTTGCCGGCGCGCGGATATTCTGGTTGCGGCCATCGGACGGGCCGGAATGATTACCCGCGAATTCGTGAAACCGGGCGCGACCGTGATCGATGTAGGTATGAATCAGGTCACAGACCGCGCGGAGTTCGATCGACTGTTCACGGGGAATGCGAAGCGGGAGGAAACGTTTCGCACCAGAGGATCAACCCTGGTTGGGGACGTGCACCCTCAGGTGGCGGAGGTTGCGGGAGCGATCACGCCGGTGCCAGGAGGCGTAGGGCCGCTGACCATCGCAATGTTGATGGCAAACACGGTGCGGGCTGCGAAGCTGCGTCGTGGAGGCCGGATCGTGGAGCTTTCGCGGGTTTGATCGTTTCACCACAGAGTCACAGAGAAAGCCTTTACGTGTTCGGTGTTTCTGTCTCTATGGTGATTGGGTTTTTGATGAGGCAGCATTGCTGAAAGTCGGACTGACTGGCGGAATTGCTTCGGGCAAATCCGTGGTGGGCGAAATGTTTGTAGTGCTCGGCGCTCACCTGATTCAGGCCGATGCGATCTCCCACGAACTGATGCAGCCGGGTGAAGCGGTTTACCGGGAAGTTGTGCGGCATTTCGGAGCCGGAATCCTCAATCCTGATGGCAAGGTCAATCGCGCGCGCCTGGCGGAGGCGGCATTTGGCGATCCTGGGACAAATCAACCTTCCCGGATTCAGGATCTGAACCGGATCGTGCATCCCGCCGTGCTTCGAAGGCAAGAAGAGTGGATGGCTGAGATTGGCCGGGAGAATCGGGGAGCTGTCGCCATCGTAGAAGCGGCGCTGATTTTGGAAGCGGGTGCGGCGGAGGATTTCGATCGTCTCGTTGTGGTAACCTGCCGTCCCGAACAGCGGATTGAACGCTGGGCGAACCGTGCGGGTGTCGACAAGGAGACCGCGCGTCGCGAGGTAATGCGTCGGATGGCGGCTCAGTTTCCGGATGAAAAAAAGATCAAGGCTTCTGACTACGTGATCGACAACTCGGGATCGTTGGATGAAACGCGGAAGCGAGTGGAACAGGTATATGCCGAGTTGAAACGCGGGACTTAAAGCGGCTTAAAAAACGATAAGACTTTAGATCGCAGAGTTCGTGGAGGAAGGCCGCTGAGTGTGCTGGGGCCCGCGCTGCAGTGGAACAGGGCCTGTCGATAATTTATTACAATAATTTGGAAGGTTTTCTGAACTATGAAGCTGCTTCGGCCTGTTTTGTTTGGTGTGATGATCGCGGGCGCATTCTTCTACTTCACCACTTATCGTGCGAGCCGCGGCGCGCTGGCGGATTGGATCAGACGTCCAAATAAACTTGAAATCAGCGAAGCTTCCAGCAATGATTCACTCGATGCTGAAGAGCAGAACAACATTTCGGTCTATCGCAAAAATATCAGTTCGGTAGTGAACATCACTTCGAAGGCAGTTACGTTCGACTTTTTTTACGGGCTGGTACCGGAGGAGGGACAGGGCTCGGGATTCATCATCGACAAAGAGGGACACATCCTGACCAACTACCACGTGATCGCGGATGCGCGCCAGATCGAAGTTACACTGCACAACCGCAAGAAATATAAAGCCACAATTGTGGGCACTGATCGTTCGCACGATTTGGCCGTAGTGCAGATCAAGGCTCCCGATCTCACGCCGATGGTGTTGGGCGACTCGGGAAACTTGCAGGTGGGTCAGAAGGTGTATGCGATCGGAAATCCTTTTGGTCTGGCAGGCACCTTAACGCGAGGCATTGTGAGTTCGATCCGCCAGGTGCAGGAGCCCGACGGCATGACAATTGACGAAGCCATCCAGACGGATGCTTCGATCAATCCAGGGAATTCTGGCGGTCCGCTGCTGAATATGCATGGCGAAGTGATCGGCATCAATACAATGATTGCGTCGAATGTTGGCCAGAGCGCGGGCATTGGCTTTGCGATTCCCATCAATACGGCGAAAGCGGTGATCAACGATCTGCTAACCCTGGGCCGGGTTCGGCGGCCGGCGCTGGGCGTGCGCACGATTCCCATCGATTCTGAGTTGGCGAGTCAGATGGGCCTTGCTTCGGATTATGGACTGTTGATTGTGCAGGTGGTGCCGGGAGGAGCGGCGGACAACGCGGGTTTGCGCGGCGGGAGTGAGCGCGCATTTCTGGGTAACATTCCGATTATGGTGGGCGGAGACC
Organism: Acidobacteriota bacterium; assembly: GCA_013288805.1. Lineage (GTDB taxonomy): Bacteria > Acidobacteriota > Terriglobia > Terriglobales > Acidobacteriaceae > JABDBE01. The sequence continues at coordinate 40,136 of JABDBE010000008.1, read as the reverse complement.
TGATCGTAGCCATTGATGGGAAACAAATGGAAGATCAGCAGGAGCTGGCGCAGATTATGAACAATCATAGGGCTGGCGATACCGTCCGCGTTACCGTCTACCGGGGAAAGAAAAAAATGGATGTGAACGTGGTGCTAGGTGAGGCCAGGCAGGAAGTGTAGAAGGTTCTGTCGCACCACGTCCACGCGGCCAAGGGCGCCCGCAGCACGCCCAAACGCGATCACACTGGTTTTGGGTTTCTGGTGAATTGGCGTTGGTGCCAGTACGGATAGGCGGGAGTTACGTCGCTGGCGGCGTCCAGTTTTGCCACTTGGTCTGGGGTTAAGTTCCATCCTGCCGCGGCTAGATTTTGGCGGAGTTGCTCTTCGTTGCGGGCGCCAATGATTACGTTGGCTACTGTCGGTCTTTGCAGGAGCCAGTTCAGGGCGATTTCAGGGATGGTTTTTTCGGTTTCTTTGGCGACTTCGTCGAGCGCGTCCACGACTTTAAAAAGATATTCGTTGGGAACCGGCGGGCCTTGTTCGGCGGTGCTGTGCAGACGGCTTACTTCGGGGAGCGGCTTGTCTCGGCGAATTTTTCCGGTAAGCCTGCCCCACCCTAATGGACTCCAAACTATCGTCGCCACTTTTTGGTCCAGGCCTAGCGGCATAAGTTCCCATTCGAAATCACGGCCTACTAACGAATAGTAGGCTTGGTGGGCAACGTAGCGGGCCCATCCGTATTTCTCGGAAATGGCGAGGGACTTCATGAGGTGCCATCCGGAAAAATTGGAGCAGGCGATGTAGCGGACTTTACCGCTTTGGACTAGCGTGTCGAGAGTCTCGATGGTTTCTTCGATGGGGGTCTGCGCGTCGAATCCGTGCATGTGGTAAACGTCGATATAGTCGGTGTTGAGGCGTCGCAGGCTGGCTTCGCAGGCCTCGATCAAATGGTGGCGGGAGGAGCCTAGATCGTTGGGGCCGTCGCCCATGTCGAACGTGGCCTTGGTGGAAATCAGAACCGCGTTGCGGCGTCCGGCGATAGCCTTGCCGAGGATTTCTTCGGACACGCCCTTCGAATAAACGTCGGCGGTGTCAAAGAAGTTGACTCCAGCTTCGAGGCAAATGTCGATGAGGCGCGTGGCTTCTTTTACGTCGCTGTTGCCCCAGGCGTTGAAGAAGTCGCCGCGACCGCCGAAGGTGCCGGTGCCGAAGCTGAGAACGGGAACTTTTAACCCGCAGTAGCCGAGTTGTCGGAATTCCATGGGGCAGTAGATGCTAGCGGCGGGTTCGAGGATGCGGGGGATGCAGGAGTGAAGCACTGCGCGCGAGATCCCCTCGGATTCGCTCGGGGCAGGCTCTTCGGCCTGCTGGAGAGAACTCGGGCCTTCAGGATGACGAACTTCAAGATACGCCAAGCTGACTGGTTATTCGGCGGACGGGAGTGCCCCGCACCCTACATGGTTTTAGGATTGTGAAGCGTAAGAACCATGAGCTCTTCGTCGGCGTAGACTTCGCCTACTTTTAGAGCTCTCGGCTCGCGACCGTAGATTTCGAAACCCAGTTGCAGATAGAGCTTTCTAGCGGGAGCTTGGCCGTCTGCGACTGCTAGATTTATCTGTTCCAGGGCCGGTTGCAGCCGGGCGCGGCGCACGAGTTCCTCCATCAGTGCTTTTCCGACGCCTTTTCCGCGTTGCTCGCGTTTAACGAATACGCCCCAGACGCGTCCGGTGTGCCTGGTCTTCTCGTCTGGAGAGCGAAAGAATCCCACCATTCCGACGAGCTGTTCGTCGACAAATGCTCCCAGCACGAAGTTGTCACCAAGACCGGGGCCTAGACGAGAGGCCATGGAGGCGGGCGTAGTCATTCGGTGCGCGGCAGCGGATGACGAAAAGGCCAGCGGTTCAGTCTTGAGGGCTTCAAGTCGAAGGTGCCAGAATATTTCCGCGTCTTGCTCAGTCAAGATTCGAATCTGCATGCCTGAGTTTATCTGGGGAGGGATAGGTCTCTCCAGGCTCAAGTGTGTCCCGTTATCGAAGCTCAGGAATCAGAGACAGCGATCAAGAAACAACACCAAGATCAACGGCGTAGACGGGAGTGTCCCCCTAAACGGTTCTGCGAGAACCGGTTACCGCATTGCTACTGATTGGGTACAGGCGGCGACGAGGATCAGGAGCAGGGGTATAAAGAGGATGAGGCCGCTTGCCACTAGCACAATCTCGCTGAGCAAGTCAGGTTTCATCAGGTCTTCGCGGTGCATTGGCGGTTGTGGGTGAATCATGGGCGCTGCCTCCTTCGAGCGGAATACTAGATGCTCGAAACAATGAGACGTGCGCATCCTACCACAAAACGCGCCGATATCTACCAGCGGAAAGCAGGATTCCTACAGGGATTTCCCGACATGGCTAGCTCGGCTCCTGCCCCGTTTAGGGGTTCAATCGCCTATCAGGCTACCTTCGGATGAATTCTGGCAACTAAGGTGTGCGCCGAAAGTCGGCGTGGGCAATGGAGGAAGCTTATGAAGCAAACTGGCCAGAAGAAGTGCGCACATGTTCTATGTAGCTGCAATGCGAGCGACACATACTGCAGCCAGGCATGTAAAGACGCAGGGAACAGGGAGAATGACATTGCCTGTCTGTGTGGCCATCAGGGCTGTGCTGCTCACATAAATTTCTCCGCACCGGGTTTCAGCATGCTTGCAGATTCGCCACAAGGTTCGCTGTCCAAGTTTCGAACCTAGGACATCCGTGAACAAAACGAAATGGAGGCAACAACAAATGAAGTTGATGACAATTTTGAGCACGACCGCATTGGCTGTACTGCTGGGAATTTCCGTACCCGTCTTTGCACAGGAGGATTCGCATCCGCAGGATGAGAAGAGGGCAGAGCCGGATGCCAAACAAGATAAGCAAGAAGACAAGCAGGTCGACAAAGATAAGCAGATCGACAAAGATAAAGATAAGGCGGAAAAGCAAGAAGACAAGGACAGGCACGAACAGGAAGAGAAATCCATCGCTCATCAGGATGCGAAACAGGATCAGCGGGCAGACGCCAAGCAAGGCGGACGCATTCCTGAGGACCGTTTCCGGGCAAATTTTGGCCGGGCGCACACATTTAGTATTGGGCATCCGGTGATCGTGGCGGGAACGCCGCGTTTCCAGTACGGCGGCTATTGGTTCGTGATCGCGCAACCGTGGCCAGTGGGTTGGGCCTACACCGATGTGGTCTACGTCGATTTCATCGACGGCGGATATTACCTGCTTAGCCCGGTGCATCCTGGGATACAGATTTCGATCAATGTAATTTTGTAGCAATTGTCGGAGGGGGAAAGGCCACGTTCATCATCGAGCGTGGCCCTTTTGTTCTTAGTGTGCTTCGGTCATGGTAGCAGTCGTCGGGGCGGATGGCGTTTCAGCAGCTACCTCGGGTGTGGCTTTTACTGGCGTAACGATAGGTTGGATCTTCACTGTCGAGAGCATCCAGCTCAATTGACGAAGGACTTCGTTAGTGTCGACCGGCTTGGTGGCAGGTTTGGGATCATCCGAGTTGAGTTCCGCGGCGGTCTCGAGACCGAGAGTGAATTCGTAGCAGCTTCCGTTCTGGAAGACGTGGTAGAACCTGACGTCAGCTTCGTTGCTCTCGGTTTCTGCGAAAGCTTCCACTGCATGGAATTCGGTAGGGCCAATTTTTGTATTCGAGATCGTGACCGGACCAGTTTTTGAGTCCTCCGTTTGCGGAAACGCGAATTGTCCGCATTCGTCGGCAGTTATCTTCGGATTCACGCTGACATTGAAGAACGCGGTGTTGAAATTTGTGCCGCCGTAAAGTCCGCGGGGCAGTTCTACGGCGCTGATGGTGGTTCCACCAGGCTGGACGAAGTTCATTTCAACCGGGCCGAGACCCTCCAATTCCAAGTTGGCATCGTCGCCTTCTTTCAGATTGTCATACTTCGGATAGCGGAACGAGACTCCGTAGGTCGGATTGGTGTATGTCGAAGCCGTGAGTTTTCGCTGACGAGACTTCTTTTTTGCAAGCGGTTGACTGGTTGCCGGGGTGATGGTTGTAGATACGGTCGCGATGGGTGCAGTGGGCTGACTGGCTGCGGTTTGATTTGGCGGAGCGATGGCCGACGTCTTGGCTGATTCTTTTGAGCAGCCGCTTTCGAAGACGAAGACGCCGAGCAGTGCTGTCGCAATAAGTGAACCGGCGAGCGCCGCAGTTTTTTGTTTCTTGGTAGGTTGCTTTTCGTTCGAGTGCGAGCCGGGTCCTTTCGGCGATGGTGTTTGGTTTTTTGTTTCTGGTTTCTTGTCTGGACTTCCGGATAATCCGAGTTGCGTGAAGTGCGTCATATTGGTCTCCTGTGCTGGTTTCCCCCAGTCGAGAACAGTAGGAGCAAGATGGCGGCCTTTGGGAAATAGGCTGATTTCAAAAGGGTTGGAGCAAGCGTGGTTCAAGAGGAGTGTGGTTCGCGGGAGACGCTGTGGCGGGCGGGACACGGTGTTTCGCGAGGAAGGGAGCAAGTTTTTAGGTGGTCTCCCACGTCTCGAAACGCGAGACGTGGGGCACCCGGTTTTTGTCGCCTTACGGCAACTAGAAAAGCGCGGTTGGACGGCGCTTCCAGGGCTTGCCTTTTTCTGTGGATGTTTTTTCCACGTCGTTCACATAGGCGCCGGTTTGGGTCAGAACGTGGTGAAGGTCGTTGCCGAGGCTGATGAAGGTGAATCCCTTTTCGAGGAACTCACCCACGCGAGCTGTGCCGAAGAGGAAGAGTCCGAGAATGACTTTGTTCTTGCGGGCCTGCTCGACGAGCTTTTGCGTGGCCGCGCCCAGTTCAGGCGATGTGTACATGTGGGGGAACTCATATTTTTCGAAGAGGCCCATCGACATGCACAGATCGTTCTGCCCCAAGAACAAAATGTCGACGCCTGGCACGGCGGCGATCTCAGCCATGTTTTCAATGCAGGAAGCGGTTTCTACCTGCAACGCGACGATGAGGTTCTTGTTGGCATTTCCAGCGTATCCGAGCAAGCCAGCTTTGTTCATGCTGCGCTGTGGAAAATATACTGAGCGCGTGCCGGTTGTCGGATATTTGTTGCAACTCACGGCTTGCCGCGCTTCTTCCGCGTTGTTGATATAGGGAATGAGAACGCCGTCGGCGCCGAGATCGAGGGCCTGCTGGATTCCGGGGCGGTCGTCGTATCCGCCGACCCGCACGATGGATTTGGCTCCGCCGCTGGCAATGGCCGCCAGCATGTAAGAAAGTTTCTCGTGATCCATAGGGCCGTGCTGGGTGTCGACCAGCAGCCAGTCGTAGCCGCTGTGAGCCAGCTGTTCGGCGACGGTGGGGCTATGTGAATTCAAGAACAGGCCGACTTTCGGCTTGCCATCGCGCAGTTGCTGCTTAAACTCGGCGCCACTGAGGGCGGCTTCGGACATAGGAAAATTCCTCCTGAAGAAAGTTCTTTAGTTTAACCTAATTGGATTATCCACGCGTGCAGCCGGAGACGGGTGCACACAAGTGACTATTCAAATTGTTTTCGGAAAGCGGCCAACTGCTGCTTCAGGTCGGAGACTTCATTTTTAAGGCCGGATACTTCGTCTTCCAATCTGGCTATGCGGTCGGCTTCAGCCGATTGGCTGAATGCAGACACGGGCGAGGGCGCCCGCGCCACACTTACGTCAGCTGCGTCTTCCGCATCTCCCGCCAGCAAATGTTTGTAACGCGATTCTTTTGTTCCGGGTTGTCTGGCAAGAACTCTAGCCAGGGGAGGGTCGCGCTGCATCAGGTGCTGCAATGTGGATTGCACTTCGGTGAGATCTTCGAAACGGTGCATGCGCTCGGTGCGACCGCGAAGTTCGCCGGGCGTTTGGGGGCCTCGCAATAAGAGCACGCAGAGGATGGCAGTCTCGCCCCGGGTGAAGTTGAAGACTTCCTGGAGTCGATGTTCGTACTTAGTTACGCGGCTATCCGCGCTGCTTGTGGGGCCTGCGAGGCGTTTTTCCTGGAGGGTGCTCAGGGCTTGATGGACTGCCTGTTCGTCCAGGTTCATGATGGGATCGCGATTGTTTTTCTGATTGCAGGCATGGACCAGGGCATTCAGCGAAAGAGGATAATAATCGGGCGTAGTGACGTCTTTCTCCACGAGTGAACCGAGCACTCGGGTTTCAACGTCGTTGAGGATTATGTCCATCGGATGATCCGCTCGAGACTGCTTGAGTCTTAGAGATTGTACAGAAGCTCTGCATTGCAGGTTGGGTGAGTCGAGCCTTGCTCGACCGGGAGCACGGGGGCGTCTGTCCCCACACAAGCTCCTGAATAGATTCCTTTAATGTGGCTCATAAGCTTTTTTGATTGGCAGGTCGTGCTAGTCCGCGATACCCTACCAAGTTCCGATCATCCCCCGAAATACATCTGAGTTTTGTTGCAGAACTTATCAAAAAGGAGATCCATGCCGAGCGAACTGCGAAATTTCCTGGCAATCCCGTACGACGAACTGGAAGAGATGAATTTGAATGCGAAAGAGCAGCGCAAGAATCGCGTTGCCATGCACAAGATCCAAGAGGAGCGCATCGAATACCTAACTGAGGAGAAACGGATTAAAGCCGTGACCGTGCTGTTCAGCGACCTGGAAGGCCGCTTGCACATGCTGGATTACGACAAGAAGTTTCTGATCAAGAGCTGGGACAATCTTACTTTTGATGGTTCGTCGATTCGCGGATTCACAGCGCAGCGGGAGAGCGATCTTCGTCTCGGCATTGACTGGAGTGCGTTTTACTGGGGACCGGCGGATATCTTCGGGCCGGGCAAAGTACTGGTTTTCGGCGATGTGATCGATAAAGGTGGGACACCCTATAGTGCCGACATTCGCGGCATCCTCAAGACCTATGCTGAGGGCTTGTACAAGAAAAACGGCTACACGCTGAACGCCGCCAACGAAATCGAAGGCTTCCTGTTTCTGGGATCGGACGCAGAGCGGCGCTATCACGAAACCGGCAAGTTCGAGTATGTGAATACCGGCGGCTATTACCATTCGCTCCCAGGGGACGTGTTGCGCACCTTCATCGACACCACGGCGGAAGTACAGCGCGCGATGGGTTTCCAGAACGAAAAAGATCACCCTGAAGTGGCACCCTCGCAGTTCGAGATCAACTACGGCTACGGGGAAGTCGTGGCAGCGGCCGACCAGATTCAAATCTACAAACTGATCTGCCGCCAGGTGGCCACGAAGATGGGCTGCACTGCATCGTTCCTGCCCAAACCGGTGGTGGGTGTGAACGGCAGCGGAATGCACACCAATGTCTCCATCAGCAAAGGCGGGAAGAATCTGTTCTGGGATGCAAAGGGCGAGGAGAAGCTCAGCAAAATGGGGTGGGAGTTTATCGATCGCATTCTTACCCACGGCAATGATCTGTGCCTGCTGCTCAACGCCAGCGTCAATGCCTACCGGCGTCTGGACCCGCACTTTGAGGCGCCGAACCAGATCAAGGCTTCGCCAACAGATCGGGGATCGATGATTCGTATTCCCATCGGCAACGAAAAGAGTATGCGCGTGGAAGTGCGTTCGGTCGCGCCGGACGCGAATCCTTACCTGGTCATGCACTCGATCTTCAAGACGGGCCTCGACGGCGACACCTCGAAGATCAAGAACCTGCGCCAGGCGCAGCGCTACCTGCCGGATAACATCTACGACGCGCTGGAGAACTTCCGCAAGGCGAATTGGACCACGAAGCTGCTGGGCGAGGATGTGAAGGCGCGCTATGCGGATTTGAAGCAGGCTTCAGCCGATCGCTGTCCGCGACTGTTGGGGACATTCGTAAAGGCTCCTGAAGTGCAGTACCACCACGATGTGTACAACCAGTTTTTGTGGAATTTGTTCTAGGGCGCGGCCAAGGCGATTTGACATCTCGGCGCGCTCTGCGGATCCTCTCCGCGATCTCTTACTTAAGCTGCTGCCTTAAGCTGCTGCAGTTTGCCGGGTAAGATCAATTCTTAAAACGCGAGACCGCGGGGAACTGCTGCGGAGTACGCGGCGCTTGTTCGTCCTAGTACTTCCGTGCTTCATCATCCATTGAATGCCGAAAGAACCGCCTGTCATAATCAACGGTTGATGGAGCGTGCTTCCTGGCAACAACCTCATTGAGCGCGAACTTAGAAGATCGCTGGCTACCAGCGTCGATTCTTAGCCTGCGCGATTACAGTCTGAACAAGTTCTTGCATGACCTGATCGCAGGGGTGACGGTCGGACTGGTCGCGCTGCCGCTGGCTATGGCATTTGCCATTGCGTCGGGGCTGACACCGCAGGCGGGAATCTATTGTGCGGTGGTAACTGGGTTTCTGATTTCGGCATTGGGCGGTTCAAGGACCCAGATCGGCGGCCCGACCGGCGCCTTTGTAGTGGTCATCGCTGGAATTATCGCCGTGCACGGCGTGGACGGTCTGTTCATGTGCACGATGATGGCTGGCGTCGTGCTCATCATTCTTGGAGTTACAGGCATGGGCACGGCGGTGAAGTTCATCCCGCGGCCTATTGTCATCGGTTTCACCAATGGAATCGCGGTTCTGATTGCGAGTACTCAGATCAAGGATTTCTTTGGATTAACCATCAGCATAGTTCCAGGAGTTTTCTGGCTGCGCATGGAAAGCATCGCAGCTAATTTTCATACTTTGTCGTACGCGGCGACGGTTCTTGGTGTAGTGACACTGGCGGCTCTGCTGCTATGCCGCGCGCTTTCGAACCGCATCCCCGGTCCAATCGTGGCCATGGTCGCAGGTACTATTGCGGTCGCCGCGCTCAAACTGCCAGTCGAAACCATTGGAACACGTTTTGGCGGGATTCCGAGCGGGTTACCTCATTTTGTGATCCCGCACTTCCGAGCCGATCTCATTCACGGGTTGCTGGGCCCGGCGCTCACAGTCGCGATGTTGGGCGCGATTGAGTCTTTGATGTCGGCGGTGGTGGCGGACCGCATGAGCAACGACCATCACAATCCAAACGTCGAGTTGGTGGCGCAAGGCGTGGCCAATATTGTTTCACCTATGTTTGGCGGGTTACCCGCAACTGGCGCGATTGCGCGCACCGCGACCAATATCCGCGCCGGCGCTCAAACGCCGGTCGCCGGAATGATGCACGCGTTGACTCTTGTCTGCGTATTGCTCTTTGCGGCAACTTTGACCAGTTTTATTCCGATGGCGTCGCTGGCGGCGATTCTGCTAGTGGTCGCTTACAACATGGGTGAGTGGCGGGAGATTCCACAACTGCTGAAACTGACCAAGACCGACATTAGCATCTGGCTGGTCACGTTCGCACTTACGGTGTTTGCGGACCTTACGGTGGCAGTCGAGGCCGGCATGATTCTGGCGGCGTTGTTGTTTATTGGGCGCGTAGCGAAGACTACGACCGTGTCGCAGGTCACGGACGACTACGTCGAAGATGGACGAGTGCACATCCTGCAGGACAAGGACATCCCGTACTATGCGACCATTTTTCGCATTCACGGGCCGTTCCTGTTCGGGTCGACGGATAAAGTCTCGGTGATCCTGGAGAAAGTCCATGAGTTGCCGCCAGTTGTGATTCTGCGCCTGCGGAACATGACTGCGATTGATGCGACCGGCTTATTCGCTCTGGAGGAAGTAGCGCGAGAACTGCATGCGTCGAAGAGAACTTTAATCCTTTGTGGCGCCCGCGAGCAGCCGGCTCAACTCATTCGGCAGGCGGAGTTTGAGGACGTGATCGGGCGTGAAAACATTTGCGACAACGTGCAGGCGGCGCTACGGCGGGCGGAAGATGTTTTCGAAGGGATGGAAAACAAGGCCGTAGCGGGCGCGAAGTGAGATCGGTCCTCCCCCGAAGTCCGAACTCGTTGGTTCGACGCCCGCCAAAGCCTCTTGCCAGATCTTCAAACTATTTATTGCTTGCGGCTGCCGGTGCCGGTGCCTGCGTTCTTCCCAGGTAGCTATTCACCGCTTGAGTCGATAGGGCTGTGTTGATGACGATCTCTGCGACCGTCTCGCCCTGGGACCTCATAAGCCGGACTTGCGCACCTTGCGAAAGTTTTACAGTGTCGCCGCCGGTCGCCTCAAGTTTGGCTGGTTGCCTGGCGGGTGCGGTGGCGGTTGTGGTCTGCGGTTGCACAGGTGCTGCTTGCGCCGCTCCGCCAAAGTCGAAAGCGTTTCCCCCAGAAATCGGAGTTACCATAATTTTTCCTCCTTCAACCTACCGTTATCAGTGAGTATCGGCGGTACTGACAATAACTTTAGGGCACATCGAATCTCCGCTAACGAAGCCGTCGATTCGACTGCTTCTTAAACAACTTGGAGTGATTCCATCCCAATGGAGTTTCGCTTCCGCACGGCTCTATTTCTTGATGTGGGCGAACGCTGCTAGTCTGGCCTTGGTTGCTCTCAGATAGTCGTCGGGGGCGATCAGGATTTGCAATCCGCGGACGCCAGCAGAGATCGAAATCGTGTCGAAACGTTCGATGGTCTCGTCCGCGTAGACCGGGTAATCCTTCTTGGCCGCCAAGGCGGTAACTCCTCCGCGAATATAGCCAGTTAGACCCTGCAATTCCTTGACCTGAACCATTTGAATCTTGCGGTCTCCGGATGCCATGGCCAAAGCCTTGAGATCGAGTTCAGTATTACCGGGAATCACGGCCAGGCAGATTCCGTTGCGATCACCGCGGGCCACCAGGGTCTTGAAAATCTGCTCGGGAGGTAATCCGATCTTGGCGGCGACGGATTCGGCGGCAAGGTCTTCGGGGTCGACTTCATATTCCGCAATTCGTAGGGAATGGCAAGCTGATCGAGCAGGCGCGCCGCATTGGTCTTGTGGGCCACGCTTTAAGTTTATGACCCTGCTCGCCAGGTTGCTAGGTGGGGCATGGCCGCTTTATAGTCTGTTTGCAGTCGGGAGGATCGACTTATGCTCCGCATGCTCTTGCACTGGTTCGTCAGCGCCCTGGCGGTTTGGATCACCTCGCGTGTGGTGCCGGGATTCTATGTCGATGGTGCGGCGGCCGCGCTCATTGCAGCCATCGTGATCGGACTGGTCAATGCCACGCTGGGCCTCTTTTTAAAGATCATTACCTTCCCGCTCACGATCCTCACGCTGGGATTGTTCTGGTTCGTGATCAATGCCATCATGCTGGAACTGGCCTCGGCGTTTGTACCGGGCTTTCATATACGAACTTTCGGGGCGGCGTTCGTGGGTGGAATCGTGCTGACGCTAGTGAACATGCTCCTGAAGTGGCTGGTGATGCCGTCGCCGCATGGATGATGAAGCGCAACTCACTGTCTACCCTTCGGTGCCTTGCGCGGCTTCATGGACTTCCAATCGTCTTCCGTCAGTAATCTGCCTAATGCGCTAAACTCGCCTGCGCCTTGTAGTTGTTCGCCGCCATCCATCACAACGACCTCGCCGTTGATGTAGCCGGAACCATCGCTCACCAGGAATGCGGCGAGATTCGCTAACTCTTCTGTGGTGCCGAAGCGGCGCAGCGGATTTCGATCGCGTGCGAATTGTTCAAGCTCGGGCCGCGGAAGCAAGCGGGAGAATGCGCCCTCGGTGGGAATCGGACCGGGAGCGATCGCGTTCATGCGGATACCACGGTTTCCCCATTCCACGGCTAGACTCCGAGTGAGAGCGACCACTCCAGCCTTGGCCATAGCCGAAGGCACAACATACGCGGAACCTGTCGACGAGTAGGTCGCAGCAATGTTCAAGACAACGCCGGGATGCAAGGCTTGCAACCAACGGCGTCCGCAAGCCATGGTTGCGTTAATCGTGCCCATCAGCACGATTCCGAGAACGGCTTCAAATGCGCCCGGGGACAGTTCTTCGGTGCGGGCCAGGAAATTTCCGGCTGCATTGTTGACCAGAATGTCGAGTGGTCCATCTTTCCAGATGGACTCGATCATTTGTTCCACGCGGAGCAGATCGCGAATGTCGCAAGGGAGAGATCGAATCTTGCCTGAAGCTACGCGGCTGAGTTCAGTTTCTGTTTCAGATAGAACATGCTGGCGGCGTCCGCAGATGTAAACCGTGGCGCCCAGCTCCAGAAAACGGTGGGCCATGCCTTTGCCCAAGCCGGTGCCGCCGCCGGTGATAAGAATCCGCTTCTGGCGCAGCAGGTCAGGCTGAAACATGCGACTTCTCCGTTTTAGCTCAGGCCAGCGATTGTAATCCAGAAGGGCCCAGTATCCGCATCAGTTGGCGGGAGAGGTCTTGTTTTTCTTACTCAGCTTGCGGCGTATGTCGGGCCAGAACTCTTTTACCACGTAAGTGAGGGTGTCATAACCAACCTGCGTTCCCCAAACGCTCGCCGTGTTGGACAAAGTGCGATCTGCACTGGGGTGGTAGCTGTAGGTGGAAATAGCGGCTGAGGCTGCGCTGCCGAAAATCTCAGAGAAATTAAATTGCTGGTGCCCGGAATCGGTCCGCGTGACGAAGATGCGGCTGATCGCGTAGCCCGTGCGATGTACAAATCCGCCATTGCTCTGCTGAAAAAAACGGGGGTCCTGGTGGAGCACGGACGGGAGAATCGCTCCAGTCAGAAAGTTCTCGATGGTGCCGTCGGCGAAGGCTGCACCGAAACGCTTTCCATAGCCCTGCGCGCCCTGCCCGTAGCCTGGTTCGCTGTTTTCAGCCTGGCTGATACCAGCTAGAGCGGCGTACCACGGAATCAGGATGTAGTCGAACGAGCCCCGAGTCACGACTTTGAATTTTTGTCCGGCTGTGAGCGGAGGAACCTGTCCAGCATTCTCCAGAGTCAGAAAGTTCGGTAGGGCATAGAAAAGGCGGTCCTTCGAGGTGCCTTGATTGGTATCGGAGGCCTTCTTGTCTTGAGCGTCTTTGGTCGGGTCGGCTGGTTGCGCCGGTGAGGTCTGGGCAGGCTGTGAAGCGGATGGATTGGAAGACGGCGTTTGCTGGGCAACGGAGACGAGCAAAAGCAAGTTCAAAAGAGTAAGGGAAAAAAGAGAGCGGAACAGAAAAGTCTTCAAAAGAATACGTCTCCTATAGTTCAGACTTCGGCATAGCGAAGCCTGAATTCCATTCGGCCAAACGATGGCTCCAGGTCTTGCTTCGCAACCGGATAAAACGGATAGGCTTTAGAGTAACAAAGGACTATCAAGAACGGAAAAAACGCGTGTGAAGGCCGTCAGGAAATCCGTTCGGAATATGGGCTTATCCACATAAAAGGGTAAACCCACGAGAGCGGAATCCACTCGTGTTTTACATTACTTTACAGAAAAGAATGGTCGGGACGGGCAGATTTGAACTGCCGACCCCTCGCACCCCAAGCGAGTGCTCTACCAGGCTGAGCCACGTCCCGACGAGTAGGAAATCCGCTGCTTTCAAGCCAGCCGCAGCGGATGAGGTTGACTTGAAGATTTTACACCACCCGGGAGCATTTTCGTTTGGTTGACAAATTTTATCCACCAACAATGCTCCGGAGCTGCGCTCCGCTAGACGGGCGGACGCCCGTCCTCCAGTTGAGTTACGGTCTCCGTTTTCGCTTCGCGGGCCGTTGCGGTTTTTCCTCGAATACGGCGAACTGAATTTTCTTTTCGACCGGGTCGATGCGATCGACTAGCACGCGAATCTTTTGTCCCAGGCCATAAATCTTGCGATTGCGCTGGCCGATGATTTCGCGTGTGTTCTCGTGAAAGGTATAGCGGTCGTCGATTAGCGAATCCAGCGGGACCAGGCCTTCGATAAACAGGTCGGTGAGTTCGACGAAGAATCCGAACTTGGTGACGCTGATGATCAAGCCGTCGAAGTCTTCGCCGACCCGGTCCTGCATGAATTTGACCTTCTTCCACTCCATGAGATCGCGTTCGGCTTCGTCGGCGCGACGTTCTGCTCGGCTCGATTCCTCGGCGATCTCCCGAAGCTCTTCCAAGGAGATTGGACCTCCGAGTGGTTCAAGCGCGTCGCGATGCGCGGCATGGTCACGGCGCTTCGACCACGGGGAAGGTGCGTCCGTTGCCTCGTGTTTCGCTTGCGTAGACGCCCGAGTCACGTGATTGCTCGCGCCGTCTCGCAATACTTCTTTGAGAATGCGGTGGACGATCAGGTCGGGGTAGCGGCGGATGGGCGAGGTGAAGTGCGTGTAGGTTGGCGCCGCCAATGCGAAGTGTCCCAGGTTCTCTTCTGAATAGCGGGCTTGTTTCAACGAACGCAGCATCAGGTAAGAAAGAATTCGCTCTTCCGGCTTGCCTGCGATTTTCTCGGTCAACTTCTGGTACATGCGGGGCGTGATGTGAACCTCTTTGGGGATTTCGATTTCCCATGGGCGTTTGCCGGTGCCGTGGTTGGCGCGACGCTCAGACTTGAACTGCACCCGCTGAATGGGTAGAGCACCCACGCCGAGAGAATATCCGAAGGCCGCGGCGATGACTTCGAAGTCGTAAACCCGCTTGGCATCAGGTTTCTCGTGGATGCGATAGAGCGAAGCCACGCGCTTGTTCTCGAGATATCCGGCGACACATTCGTTGGCCGAGAGCATGAACTCTTCAATCAGGCGATGCGCGATATTGCGCTCGGAGCGAGTGATGCTCTTCATCAATCCGAATTCGTCGAATTCGATTACCGGCTCAGGCAGATCGAAATCGATAGAACCGCGCCGCTCGCGCTTGCGTTTCAGAATCAAGGCGAGGTCACGCATCATCTCGAAAGTACTAACCAGGTCTGCGTAACGCTTTCGCATGCCGGCATCGCCTTCGAGGACCGCGTTCACGTCGGTATAGGTCATACGTTCGGCGGAACGAATGACGCCTTCGCACAGCTGATAGCCTAGGATTTCGCCACGGTGGTCAATTTGCATAACGCAGGAAAGCACGAGCCGGTCGACGTGAGGGCGCAGGCTGCAGATGTCGGTCGAAAGCTCAAGCGGCAGCATAGGCACGGCGCGGTCGGGGAAATAAACGCTGGTGCCGCGCAGCCGCGCTTCCTGATCGAGCGCCGAATCGGGCGTGACGTAGTGGGCGACGTCGGCGATATGTACCTGGAGTTCGTAGTTTCCGCCCTCAATTTGACCGACAGTGACGGCATCGTCGAAGTCGCGGGCGGTCTCTCCGTCGATGGTGACGATCGGGAGATCGCGGAAATCCCGCCGCTTCTGGACCTCAGGGGCTGGAATGATCGGCTCAATACTTTGTGCTTGGGCGAGAACCTCCGCTGGGAAACGGTGCGGCAGGTGAAACTTTCGGATAACAACTTCGACATCGACGCCGAAATCGTCTTCGTAGCCAAGAATCTCAACTACTCTTCCCCGCGGATTCTGCGTGGCAGACGGCCAGTCGGTAATTTCCACATCCACAACTACCCCTTCGAGATCGTTCCATTCGCGGCGGGCGGCTTCGTCGCCGAGAACGCGATCGACGGATTTCGTTCTCTTTGAAACCGTATCGCCTCCCCGGCTCGGATTGGACGGCTTCGGGACAGTCGGTGGGGTGGCGGCGCTACTTTGTTCCTCTGGATATTCCATCCCCGGCGGAATTACGATGTCCTGAGAAATCTTCTGGTCAGTCGGGGTCACATAGTTGCCACGATTGCCATGATGAAAGATTCCGACGACCGTGCTATGAGCACGCACGACGGGGCGCACAATGCGGCCTTCGGCGCGACCGTCGGGGCGGATCGTGCCAACCTCTACCAGCACGCGGTCCCCATGCATCGCCGAACCGACTGCGGGTGGCGGAATGAAAATATCTCCGGAGAGTTGAGCCTTCAGGCGTGGGTCGAGGGTAGCAGGATCGGGAGTGACAAACCCGTAGCCGTCACGATGCATGCTCAGCCTTCCGACCAAAGCATTTTTGCTTGCGGAAGCCTTTGGAATTGCATAACGGTCCGAGTCGACCTCAACCAGTTGACCGCTGCCTACAAGAGTCTGCAGGCGATTGGAGAGTTCATGGCGTGCGTCGCCGTGAAGCCCCAGTTCGCGCACCAGTTGCTTGAAGCCAGCCATGCTCTTAGGCTGGCGTTCGATCTTCTTGAGGATGACGGAATCGGAGAGTCTGTCCAAGATCGTGGATGGTTTGCGGCTCAAACCATAATACTCCGGTGTGGTTGCCGCGATGGTTTTGCCAAGTATCGCCGGTCTATTACCCGAGACTGTATAGAAACCGGATATTACGCGGCAGGAATTACATTGGGTTCGTTTCCTCGCCCGTGCACAAGTAGGTTACGAAAGGGTCGAAAACCGTAGAAAGCACAGAATTTCCACAAGACTTGGGCTGGAAGCGGGAGTAGAATTTGTTTGGTCACCAAAGTGCGGGCTTGACCGTTTAACCTACTTGTGAGGAAAGGAATTTTTCGACATGTGGAAACCCACTAATCAGCCTTCTACGACACCTTCGCGGCCAGGTGAGCCAGAGCGTCCCGCCATGCCAAGTCCGGTGTCGTCTGCGCCGAGCGAACCCGCCAGCGCACCTCGTCCGGCAGTTGCGGCCAGCACAGCGGACCAGGCGACGATCGGGAAATCGCTGGTGATCAAGGGCGAAGTAACAGGCTCGGAGTCGCTTTATATTGACGGTCGCGTGGAAGGTTCCATCAACCTCGCCGGCAACCGGGTTACGGTTGGCCGCAATGGCGTGGTGGCCGCGAATATCAATGCGCGTGAGATCGTGGTCCTGGGGAAGGTGCGCGGCAATCTGACGGCCAGCGATCGGGTGGACATTCGTAGCGACGGTTCGCTTACCGGCGACGTGGTTGCGGCCCGCATCTCGATTGAAGATGGCGCGTTCTTCAAGGGCGGCATCGATATTCGCAAGGGCGGCCAGAAACCGAATGGCGAAGAAGTGAAAGCGCCGGCAGCGGTTGAAGCGGTCGCAGCCCGAGCCTAGTTAGGCCTTATTTTCAGGTCTCGATCACCTAGAGTAGTGGTTGGGACCTGGGAGCTTGTCTACGGCACAATTCCCTTGGTCAAATCTTCGGCTTGTCTTTCCGCCACGCGGGGGAGGACTGGCCCTTTGCGTCGGCGCAGATCGCCCGGCAACTGAGACCGCGTCAGCCACAATCCCGCCGCAACCGCCCCTGCCCAAGTGATGCCGATCAGTCCAAGCGCTTCGATATCGGCAATGCGGCTGCCATTAACCATGATTGCGCGCGCCACACGGTAACTCAAGAATCCCGCCGCGGCTGCGGTGATGGTGGCTTTTCCCAACTCTCCCCATTGCAATTCGTTCCATCGAACCAGCTTGCGAAAGTGCAGCAGAATCGCCATGGCCAGGCAGTTGGCTGCGATGCCGAGATCGGAAGCAAGAGCAAGTCCGACAGATGAGAAGGCGTGGTAGAGCGCGCGGTACATGGGCAGCGATGCGATCGTAATCAGGCTGCTGGCGACCATTGGTGTGAGTGTGTTTCCGGCCGCGTAGAAAGCACGCGCATAAAGTCCCTGTGCCGACCAGAACACCAGGGACACGGAAAACCAGAAGAAGTAAGCTGCCGTGGCCTGCGAGTCAGAGAAAACGAAGTGTCCGTGTGGCAGCCGGTATACCAGATCAATCAGAGGGAGCGCGGCTGCCATCATCAGACTCGTCGCGAGGAGCGCAGCGGCAGCGGTCCGATAGACCGACCCATTTACCGTGTCGGCAAACTCCTGCATTCGTTTTTCTCCAAACAAGCGGGCAAAGAATGGCAGCGAGGCTTGGCCAACGGCTTGTCCCAGAATCGCGATCGGCACAGCGAGCAGACGCTTGGCATAGTTGATGTGACTGATTGCCCCAGCGGCATCGGATGCGAAGTAACGCAGAATCCAGTCGTCGGCGCTGACCAGCGAGACTCCGATCATTAAAGGAATCGACATTCGGACCCATTCGCGAAAGGCTGAATTGCGCACGTCGAACGAAACGCGGTAACCGGCACCTACGCGTGCGGCTCCGATTGCGTTGATGAGGAACGGTCCGACGAAAGTACCTGCGAGCGCCCCGTATGCCAGCGATGCGATTCCGAACGAATGGGAAAGCGTGATGCCGCCCAGAATGATGAAACCGTTATAAATTAATGGCCCCAAGGCCGGGAAAAGAAAAAGCCGGCGCGAAGACAAAACTGCGGAAACAACGCCACCAACGTAGAACAAGATTTGGGCCGGCAGCAGAATGCGGGTCAGATGCACGCAAAGATCAATCTGTTCGGGCTTGAAGTTGTGGAACATGAGCCGCGTGATTTGCGGCGCGAAGATCTCCGCGAGAATGACACCGATCCCCAGCACCAGGGTCATGACTGTAATAATCACGGAGAAGGTTTTCTGTGCGTCGTCCTCCCTTTTTTCCGCCAGGAATCGCGTGTAGATGGAGACGAACGTGATGGAAATCGTGCCTCCCGCGACCAGGTACGCCAGGAAATCGGGAATTTGGAAGGCAGCAATGTAAGCATCCGTTGTTGGGCCCGCTCCGAATGCCCAGGCGGTGTAGGCCTCGCGAAGATAGCCGACAATCCGCGAGAGGATCATCGCCGTCATCAACAACACTGTGGCGGAAAAGGCAGTGTGCTGGTGAGACGGCTGAAAAAGGCGCAGCCAACGTGCGGAGACGCTCATCGGGCTGCGGGGACCATTTGCCGGAGTTGCCATCAAAGGCCGATTCTACACGGCCACTGCTCATCGTTTAGATAGGACACATGGTTCACTCGTGATGCTCACTTGAGTATTCCCTAGCTCAACGTTTTGACACCTATATGCAAGCCGCCGGATAATCCGAAGGCGTGCCGGAATCCCCTGTGATTGATCCGTCTTCCTATTCCGCCGTTCTCCGGCGTTCGTTCCGTAGGACTTTTCCTCCAGCCACGCGCGGTGAAGGTGTCTATCTCTGGGATGCGCGCGATAAGCGATATCTTGATTTCTCCGGATCTGCGGCCGTAAATTTCATCGGGCATGGAGTGGTCGAGATCGCGGCGGCGATGGCGGCTCAGGCAGCACAACTGGAGTTTGTTCACAGCAGCCAATTCACGACTCCGGTGGCGGAAGAGTATGCGCTGGAGTTGCTCGATTTTGCGGGCAAGAATTTTCAGGGCGGCTGCGTTTACTTTACCTGTGGCGGCTCGGAGTCAGTCGAGACCGCGCTGAAGCTTGCGCGTCAGTATCAGGTGGAGATCGGTCAGACAGGTCGCTATCAAGTGGTCAGCCGCGGCCAAAGCTATCACGGGTCAACGCTGGGTGCATCGTCAGTCTCGGGAAATAAACGACGGCGCGAGATGTATCGTCCGATGGTGCGGGAGTTCGCTCACGTCGGATTTCCGTATTGCTACCGCTGTGCCTTTGATTGCACGGATAGCTGCCGCGCTTGCGGGCAGGAGTATGCCGCAGAATTGGAGCAAGCGATCGAGGCCGCAAAGGGCGAGGTGGCCGCCTTCATTGTTGAACCAGTCAGCGGAGCGACCCTGGGCGCGGTCGTGCCGCCGTCCGGCTATCTGCAGAAAGTTGCGGAGATCTGCCGCCGTCACGGCGTTCTTCTAATCGCCGATGAAGTGATGACCGGCATGGGCCGCACCGGGCGGAATTTTGCCGTCGACCACTGGGACGTTGCTCCTGACCTTCTCGTCACCGCCAAGGGGTTATCGAGTGGTTACGCGCCGCTGGGTGCGGTTCTGGTTTCGAAGAAAGTAGCAAGCGCGATCGCTGACGGATCCGGAGCTTTTCTGCACGGGTTCACCTACAACTCGCATCCGATCTCGCTGGCCGCAGGCAGGGCTGTGCTGAGATTTCTGCAGGAGCGAAAGCTGGTAGAGGCTGCGGATTCCGATCGGCAAGGCTCGACGGCCGCGACCCTGGGCCAAGCGCTCGATGGGTTGCACGATGCAAAGCCAGTTGGCGATGTGCGCGGAATTGGACTGCTGTGGGCAGTTGAGTTCGTGGCTGACAAAGCTACGAAGCAGCCATTCGCGTCGGAACTAAATTTTGCCGGTCGCGTGGCGCAAGCGGCGGTGAAAAGAGGACTGCTGGTTTATCCCATGCAGGGATGCGTGGACGGAGTCTCGGGCGATCATGTGCTGATCGCGCCGCCCGCGGTCATCACCTCTGAGCAAATTGATTGGGCGGTGATGCAATTGCAAGAGGCGATCGACGAAGCTTGCGCAGCGTGAGTTCCATCGAGGTTTGGGAAGAAGACGTGCCTTAGGAGGCGACCCGCTGCGAGGTGCCCTCTGACAATCCAATCGCGAGCAAAGCTTTGATCGCCGCCTCGCTTCCTGATCGGACACAATCGGGCACTCCAATTCCGCGGTATCCATTGCCTGCGAGCGCCACCCCGTGAAGCGACTGTAGCAGGCTGTCGATGCGCTGCAACCGCTCCAAATGACCGACTCCGTATTGCGCCATTGAGCGCCTCCAGCGGTAGACGCGCGTGAAAAGCGGATCAGCCCTCAGCTTGATGATCTGGCCAAGCTCTTCATGAACCATGCGGACGATTTCTTCATCGGGAGCCTCGAGAACCCGCTCGTTGCGCGCTCCGCCAACGAAGCAGCGAAGCAGGGCGCGATCGTTTGGAGCGCGGTGTGGAAACTTGTTGTGCACGAACGTGGCCGCGAGCATGCGTTTGCCTTCGCTGCGAGGCACAAGAAAACCAAATCCCGGCGGCAGAGACGCCCGCACAGTGCGGTCGTAGCCGAGATTGACTGTGACGGACGACGTGTACTGGATGCCGCGGAGCTCGGCGGCGAGACCATCATTGGTCGTGCTTAGCAGTTCCGCCGCCGAATACGCAGGTATGGCCATAATTACTGCGTCGAATTCATCGGAAGCGTAGCCGGCGGAAATCACCCATCCCCCATTCGGCCGCTCGACCCGTTGCACCGGAGTATTGGCGTTGAGTGCAGATGCAGGGAGACGAGACACTATCGCATCCACCAACTGTTGCATCCCATCTTTCAGCGATGTGAACAGCGGCCTTGCCGAAACCTTCGAAGCATGCCCCATCTTTTTACGAGCGGCCAGCATGGCTCGGCCCAGGCTGCCATATGTAGCTTCCATCTCGGCAAAACGCGGTAGAACGGCGCGCACGCTGAGTTGTGCAGCCTCGCCACCATACACGCCAGAAAGTAGCGGATCCGCGAGACGGTCCACCATTTCAGGACCGTAATGGCGCTCGACAAAGGAAGCGACAGTCTCATCCGCATTGGCCTTTCGCGGAGGATGGAACCATTCGCGAGCCATCTGCAGTTTGGTGCGCGTAGAAAACAACGGCGACAACATAGTGGGCGTGATCTTGGTGGGCACCATGAACATCAGGCCGTTGGGGATCACTACCAATTTTCCCTTCGTCAAAATGTAGGTTATACGGTCGGCATCATTCGACCCGACGAGTTGATCACCCAATCCAACTTCGCGGCTGAGGTCGCTCGCCCAGGGCTTTTCGGTAAGAAACGAATCAGGCCCGGCCTCGACCAGGCAGCCGTCCACGCGTTCTGTAACCAGCACTCCCCCGAACCGCGGGTTGGACTCAAACAGAGCGTATTCCAGCGAAGCTCCAGCCTGGCGCCGCTTTTCGAGCGCGAAGGCAGCCGACAATCCTGAGATTCCGCCACCGATGATGGCTATGCGCTTCATTTGCTGGCGAGAAGTGCTGGCAAGAACCGTGATCTAGCGACATCGGCCAAGGCTGCAGCCAGCAACGGCGAATCATTCAGCGACTCCGCGCGCCACAGGCGCATGCTTTGGTTGTCCGCGAATTCCTTGAACGCAATGTCGATGTCGTAGAGCACTTCCACATGGTCACAGAGAAATCCTATGGGTTGCACAAATACACCACGATGTCCTTTTTCTTTCAGGCCGAGAATCGTATCCTCAACTCGCGGACCCAACCATGCTCCACCGGACATGCCCTGGCTTTGAAATGCAAAGGTCCAACTTTCAGGCGCGAGGGCGGCCTCGCGCGCCACGAGTAACGCGGTTTCTTTTGCCTGGCTCTCATAGGGATCGCCGTCCGCGATAGTGCGTTCGGGGACGCTGTGCGCGGTAAAAATGATTGGAATTGTTTGCGTCTTCGCCTCGCGATGGGCGCGGTCCAATCCTGCACGCAGCCTTTCGGCAAAGGCTCTTATCAATGATGGTTGATCATGCCAGGACTCGACGAAATCGACGGTAAAGGGAGTTCCAGTGTCAGCGAGAGCGGAGCGATAAAGGCCGACGCTGGTCCGTGAATTCTGCGGCGCCAGGCAGATCGCGACTGCGTACTCGATGCCATCCGTGACCATATTCTTTACCGCATCGGCGATGAAGGGGTTCCAGTTGCGCATGCCAACATACACCGGCATGCCGATTTCACGTGTCAGACAGTCCGCTTGCTTCAACGTCAGTTCGGTGAGCGGGGAGCGGCCAATCAGGCCGTAACGATGCTTTACTTCATCCACGACGGGTTGCGGAAGCGGCCGCCCGCCGGTTACTCGCAGCAGAAAGTCTGGCACTTGATCGACGGAGTCGGGGCTGCCATGAGCCAGCAGCAGGACAGCAGTTTTCTTTGAATTAGCCAATCGCTACTCCAATGCTGGAACGTTTCTTGCCGAGTGTTCCTGCACAAATTGGGCCAGCGCTTTCACATTCTCAACCGGAGTTTCCGGCAAAATGCCGTGCCCGAGATTGAAGATGTGTCCGGGTCGTCCGGCTGCACGATACAAAATATCCCGGGCACGCGATTTCAGTTCCTTCCATTCCGCGAACAGCAGAACCGGATCAAGATTCCCCTGCACGGCACATTCGAAACCGAGATTCCGCCAGCCATCATCGAGTGGAATGCGCCAATCTAGCCCAATCACTTCGGCGCCAGTTTCTCGCATTGAGGGCAGAAGAGTAGAGCTATCGGTTCCGAAATAAATTATAGGCACGCCGGTCCTTTGCAGCGCCTTCGCCAGTTCAGTCGTGCGCGGAAGCACGTAACGCCGATAGTCTTCGACGCTGAGGCAGCCGACCCAACTATCGAAAATCTGGATAACGTCGGCGCCAGCGTTGACTTGCTCAGCTGCATATTCCGAAACCACGGCGACCAGCTTCCGCATCAATTCATCCCACATCGAGGGCGAGGAATACATCATTTTCTTGGCATAAACATAATTGCGCGAACCGCCGCCTTCAATCATGTAACTGGCAAGGGTGAACGGTGCGCCACAAAAGCCAATGACCGGCAGACGCTCTCCAAAATGCTTGCAGACGAGGCGCACCGCGTCGGAAACGTAGCCCAGATCGGCCGCGCGGTCGGTGCGCAAGTGGTTGATGTCTTCTTTTGTCCTTACCGGCTTTTCGATTACCGGACCTTCCCCAGCTGAAAAATGGAAAGGTAATCCCATAACCTCCAGCGGCAACAGTAGGTCGGCGAAGATAATCGCCGCATCCACCCCAAGGGCTTCAGCAGCGGTGATGGTCACGTCGGCCGCGACTTCAGGCTTTTTACAAATCTCGATCAGCGAATATTGTTTGCGGACGGCACGGTATTCCGGCATGTAACGACCAGCCTGCCGCATAAACCAGACGGGTGTGCGATCCACGGGCTGCAGCTTGCAAGCCTTGACGAATCGGGATTTAGGCGCGGACATAGGACCTCCCAATGTAGCATTTTCGAGCCCTGCTCTGTCCTGCAGGCCCACCGCGTTTCATTAGGAGCGTTCACTGTCCCGCGAAGGTGTCCAAACGCTGGACAACCTGCCCTTCCGATTAGGGCGCACCAAAAGAGATAACGTGTCTCCCCTGGGGAATCGGCCTATCATTCATAAGAAGAATCTGTGGAGGTGTGGACATGGCAGCGAATCAGGTGGTTCTCTACTTCGACAAACAGGAGGACGCTCTGCTTTTCACCCTGGCTGCCAGTTCGGTCATGTCGGCGGATGGGCCGGTCCACAGCAGTGACGCTGTGGTCAAGGTTGCAGAGGAAATTTGCAAGGCCAGTCGGATTACTACTGAGGGCGTTCTGAATAATAGCGAATTAGTGTGACCACGCTAGTCTGACCAGGGCTGCGGCGTGCGATCCCAGCGGTGCTTTTTCAAGGTTTGAAGCAGCGCCGCGTCGAGCGGCCCGGCCTCACTCATCGCAATATTTTGCCGGACGTGATCCGGCTTTCTCATTCCCACAATCGTCGTGCTCACCGTTGGGTCCGATAAAATAAATCGCAATGCCGCGTCCGGCAGACTCATGTTCTTGGGAATCACCGGCTTCAGTTTCTCGACGCGCGCTAGCGTTTGCCTGAGGTTCTTGGGGCTGAAGTATTTCGACCGCCAGTCGTCGCTGGGAAACTTGGTTTGTGCCGTCATTTTGCCGCCGAGGCTGCCTTCATCGAGCGGGACTCTCGCAATCACGCCAACGTTTAATTCCCGGCAGGCGGGAAACAGTTTATCTTCCGGAGCCTGATCGAAGATGTTGTAAATCACTTGCACGACGTCTACCAGTCCGGTCCGCATGGCTTTGATGCCGTTCTCTGGCTGCCAGCGATTGAGGCTCAGTCCGAAGAAGCGGATTAGTCCATCGCTCTTCAGCTTATCGACTGTCTCGCGAAATTCTGCTTCGCCAGTCCAGCTATCGTCCCAAACGTGAAATTGCAAAAGGTCGATCGAGTCGGTTCCGAGCTTCTCCCGGATCAGGTTGGCGTATTTGAAAACGTGCGCGGCTGGGAAGACGTCGTGGTACTTGTCTTCCAAAGAAGCCGGCCACTTGTCGTTCAACGGCGGAATTTTGGACGCGGCATACAATCGCTCGCCGCGATTGCCGGATAGAATCTTGCCCAGCAAGGCGTCGCTCTTGCCCTCGCCGTACGCCCACGCGGTATCGAAGAAATTGCAGCCGAGATCGACGGCCAACTGCAGAGCATCGAGCGATTGCTGGTCGTCAGACCCGCTCCAGCCGCTCATTCCCCAGAGCCCATGCGCAATTTCGCTGACCTCGAAACCGGTGCGGCCAAGCCTTCGATACTTCATGAATCCTCCTTCGCGAGATGAAAATATCCCGCTGCCGGGATTTGACATTACCGCTCAGAGCTTCTTAACATATATGTTCAGCCTTGAACTGTTCAATAGTTGTACGGTTCGGGCGGTGCAAACCGCAATTCCTTGTGACAAACCTCTTATGATTACAGTTAAAGAGCTTACCAAGAGATACGCTCGGAATACTGCTGTCGACCACATCTCGTTTGAGGTTGGAAAAGGCCAGATTGTCGGTTTTCTCGGGCCAAACGGAGCCGGGAAGACGACAACCATGCGCATGCTTACGTGTTTTCTGTCGCCCACGTCAGGCACCGCGACTGTCGCCGGATTCGATGTGTTGGAGCAGCCGCTCGAGGTCAAGAAACGCATCGGCTATCTTCCCGAGACGCCGCCGCTTTATCCCGAGATGGAAACTGGAGAATACCTGACTTTTGTCGGCAAGCTCAAAGGGCTTTCGGGTACGGATTTGCGCAAACGAGTCGACTATGTTTGTGACCGCTGCGCTGTTGCGGACGTAAAGAACAAGCTTCTGGGCAGACTTTCTAAAGGCTATCGTCAACGCGTAGGCTTGGCGCAGGCGATCGTTCACAATCCCGAGGTGCTGATTCTTGATGAGCCGACCTCCGGTCTCGATCCCAAACAGATCAACGAAACACGCGATCTTATCAAGAGCCTGGGTGGCGACCACACCATCATTCTGAGCACGCATATTCTGCCCGAAGTAGAACAGACGTGTGAGCAGGTGCTCATCATCAACAAAGGCAAGCTGGTCGCGACGGATTCTGTGCACAACCTGCAAAATCGCGCGCGCGGCGCGGAATCTGTGTTGGTCGAAGTCAGCGGACGCAACGGCATGCTCGATTTCGCAGCCGTGCAACGGCGGCTGGAACAAATCGCTGGCGTCAGTCGTGTCGTGGCGAAGCAGAACCAGCAGAACCGCAGCAGCTTCGAGGTCGAAAGCGGCAAGGGCTTTGTCCGCGGCGATCTGGCCCGGGCTGTGGTCGAGGCCGGTTGGGACTTAAACGAGCTTCGTCCTACCGCTATGAGTCTCGAAGAAATATTCCTGCAACTCACGGGCGGGGAAACAGCTGCGAAAGAAGAAGTCGCAGTCAAGGGGGGCACAGTAATGCGAAACATTTTGATCATCTGCTGCAAAGAGCTTCGCAGCTATTTCACGTCACCCATTGCATACCTGCTCCTGACCATGTTTGCTTTTATCTTCGGCTTTTTCTTCTGGAACTCATTGGGTGTTTTCGTCTTGATGGGCATGGAATCGCAGATGCGGGGTCAGATGACGCCCATGAATCTCAACGAAATCATCGTAAGGCCGCTGCTGTCGAATGTTGGCGTGATCGGGCTGTTCTTCATTCCAATGATTACGATGCGTCTGTTCGCGGAAGAAAAACGCAGCGGCACGATTGAACTGCTCGCGACTTCACCGATTCGGGACGTCGAAATCATCATCGGAAAATGGCTTGCGGCCCTCAGCCTTTACGCCTGTATGCTGCTGGTTGCGGCAGTGAATTTCGCGTTCCTTTTCAAATACGGTAAACCCGATTGGAAGCCGTTAGCGATTGGCTATCTGGGATTGCTGCTGCAAGCGGGAGCGTTGCTGGCCATCGGCACATTCATCTCGACTCTGACCAAGAATCAGATTATCGCCGGAGCTGCGACCTTCGGAGTGTGCCTGCTTTTGTGGGTTCTGGAGTGGGTGAGCGGATACGAAACCGCAACCTGGGCCCAAGTTCTCGCTTATATGTCAATCATTACGCACTTCGAGTCGTTCGCCAAAGGCGTGCTCGACTCGAAGGATGCCATCTTTTATGTGACGGTGATTTTCCTTGGGCTGTTTTTCACGGCGCGTTCCATGGAATCTCTCCGCTGGAGGTCGTAGGTGAATACACCATTGCTGAAAGCGAGACAGACGAAATATGCGGCATACGCGGTCGTCTACGTCCTTGTCGTCATAACCGCGGTTGTGATCGTGAACATCCTTGCCAATCGCTACACGAAGTCCTACGACGGAACGTCGAACAAGCGCTATAGCCTGTCCGAGCAGACCGCGAAGATCGTCAAGGGACTGAAAGAGAATGCGACCATCCTCTACTTTGATCAGGGGACGCGATTTCAGCACGCCAAAGATCTGCTTGACGAATATGCGTCGCTTTCCCCGAAAGTCCACGTTGACTACATCGATCCCGACAAGAATCCGCAACAAGCTCGCGAGGAAGGTATAAAGAATTACGGAACGGCGCTCGTGCAAGTCGGCGACAGAAAAGAAGAAGCCAAAAGCATGACGGAGGAGGGTATCACTGGAGCGCTGATTCGTGTGCTGAAGAACAAGACGCGCACGGTGTGCTTCGCAGCCGGCAGCGGCGAACATCAGATCGACGACTCCGACCGGAACGGGTATTCCGATTTCAAGCAACTCGTTGGCAAAGACAACTATGAAGCGAAGTCCATCGACCTGCTGCAAAAGGCCGAAGTCCCGAGCGATTGCACTGCCCTGGTAATTGGCGGACCGACTCGCGACTATCAGCAGCCTGAAGTCGATGCCATCAAGAAATATGTCGAAGATGGCGGGCGGGCCCTGTTCATGCTGGATCCGCCGCTAAAGATCGGGCGCTCTGACATCGCGGAAAACGACGCCCTCACGAGCCTGCTGCAGACTTGGGGCGTAACCATGGATAAAAATCTGATCCTGGACCTCAACCCGATCGGCCAGTTGGCCGGACTCGGCCCGCAGGTGGCCCTTGTCACCAGTTACGATTCGCAACCCATTGTGAATGGCATGAAGGGCACAGCGACTGGCTTCCCGTTGTCGCGTTCGATCCAGATCAAAAACGGCGACAAGACCACGGTCCAGAAATTGTTCGATTCTTCGACCACGAGCCTGGCGACGACCAACTTGAACTCTCCGGCTGTCGACCCGAATGACCCGAAGAACAAGAAAGGACCAATGACGATTGCTGCCGCTGGAACATACAACACCGGAAAGCAGGATTCGCAGGGCCGGTTCGTAATTGTAGGTAGTTCGTCGTGGGCAGCCAACTCGTTCATCAAATTCAATGGCAACAGCGATCTGGCTCTGAACACCATCGATTGGCTGGCGTCCGACGAAGATCTGATTTCGATCCGTCCCAAACAAGAAGAAGATCGCCGTATCACCATGACCAATGCTCAATTGAGTTTGGTTCGGCTCACCAGCCAGTTCCTGCTGCCCCTGGTTGTCGTCTTCGCGGGTGTGTCGGTGTGGTGGCGGAGGCGGTAGATGAAACTAGGTGGTCTTATCGTCGCCGTCGTCGTCCTGGGCGGGCTCACTGGAACACTGTATTGGTCGAATCATCACAAGCCGGCGGAAAGCACCGAAGTTTCCGCCGATGCGCCGCCGAAGATTCTTGCAGTCAAAGAAGCGGACATTTCCCGGTTCGACCTCAAGAAAAATGGCGCTGACCAGGTCGCGGGCGAGCGCACTAGTTCGGGCCAGTGGCGCATTACTTCTCCAGAATCCCTCGCCGCCGATCAGGGTGCAGTTTCCAGCCTGCTCGGTACTTTTTCATCTCTTAACTCGCAACGTCTGGTGGAAGAGAAGGCCGCCAATCTTGCTTCCTACGGTTTGGACGCGCCGAAGCTTGAATTTGATCTGTCTGAAAAAGACAACAAGACCCAGAAGCTCTTGCTCGGCGATGACACTCCGACGGGCAATGGAATCTACGCCAAGCTCGACAGCGATCCGCGCATCTTCATCATGCCCAGCTTCGATAAAACCAGCATCGACAAGACTGCGAACGATCTGCGGGACAAGCGCCTGCTAACGCTAGATCCCGACAAAATCAGGCAAGTCGATCTGGTCGCCAAGAAGCAGGAAATAGCATTCGGCCGCAACAAGGAAGAATGGCAAATTGTGAAGCCCCGACCGTTGCGAGCGGATGGCTCGCAAGTCGATGAACTGGTCCGCGCTCTCACCGATGCCAAGATGGAGCTCAATGTATTGGATGATCCGAAGAAAATAGCTTCAGTGTTCGCCTCCGCGACTCCCGTCGCAACGGTGAAGCTGACGGCTGAGTCCGGAACGCAGGAACTACAAGTCCGAAAGAATAAAGACGATTACTATGCCAAGTCGAGCGCGGTCGGTGGTACTTACAAAGTTGCAAGTACGCTTGGTCAGGCGCTCGATAAGAACCTGGACGATTTCCGCAACAAGAAGTTGTTCGACCTCGGCTCCGATGATCCCAACAAGATCGAAATTCGCGATGGCACCAAATCCTCTTTTTTGACGCGGAGCGGTGAAGATTGGTGGTCAGGCAGCGCGAAAAAGATGGATCCAGGCGCTGTTCAGGGCCTGATCGACAAGATCCGCGATCTTTCCGCCACCAAGTTTGTCGACACTGGACTCACCTTTGCACCCTCGATCGACCTGACCGTCACATCGAACGACGGCAAGCGGGTCGAGAAGATCAGAATGGCCAAGCTTGGCGACAACTACGTCGCGATGCGGGAAAACGATTCCACCCTATACCAGATCGATTCCAAAGCAATCGACGACCTCCAAAAATCAGCTGAAGATGTGAAGCCCGCCACCCCGCCCGCCAAATAGTCAAAACTTGCGCTACAGCCGTTCTGTGCGGACAACAACGCTTCATTAGCTCCGTTCGCGAACCAACGTGTGCCCTTGCGTGATTTCTTTTGTGCCTACCCTGATGGTAGTCTTCTTGAACGATGAAAAATCTCACGCGTCGCCGATTTGGTAAGACCTTGGCAGGCACTGCCGCAGGCGCCTTTGCAAGTGCATCCTTGCCGCGGATTGCATTGGCGCAAATGGCCACGCCGGAATTACTGCGATTTCCTTCCAACTTTATCTGGGGCTGTTCTACCGCGTCCTACCAGATCGAGGGTGCAGTGAACGAAGATGGACGCAAGCCATCCGTGTGGGACGCTTTTTCGCACACGCCGGGCAAAACTTTTCAGGGGGACACCGGCGATGTCGCCGACGACTCCTACCATCGTTACCGGGAAGACGTGCAGCTGCTTAAGAACCTGGGCGTACGCGGCTATCGTTTTTCCATCGCGTGGTCACGTATCTTTCCCGACGGGACCGGCCAGCCGAACCAGAAAGGTCTAACGTATTACCAGCGCGTGCTGGACGAACTGCTCAAGAACAATATTGCCCCGTACGTCACGCTCTTTCACTGGGACCTGCCGCAGGCTTTGTCCGGCGGCTGGCAGTCACGCGACACTTCCAAAGCGTTCGCTGATTATGCGGGCTATGTTTCCAAACAGCTTTCGGATCGGGTGGGCCACTTTTTCACGATTAACGAATTTACCTGCTTCACTGATGAGGGTTACAAAACCGGAAAGTTCGCCCCGGGCTTGAAATTGCCGGATGCAGAGGTGAATCAGATTCGCCACAACGCTGTACTCGCGCACGGCATGGCGGTACAGGCGATTCGCGCTAACGCCAGGCCCGGAACCCAGATCGGCCTGGCCGAAAATGCCAAGGTCTACGTGCCGGTGATTGAGACGCACGAGCAGATCACAGCTGCGCGGGCCGCGACTCGCGAAGAAAACGCACCCTTTTTGACGGCGGTCATGGAAGGCAAGTACACGGACGGTTACTTGCAGCGCCAGGGCGCGAACGCTCCCAAGGTTGAACCCGGCGACATGAAAATCATTGGCAGCCCGCTCGACTTTGTCGGGCTCAACGTTTACGCGCCAGAATATGCGCGAGCAGACGCGTCACCGGCCGGTTACGTCGTGGAAAAGCGTCCGTCCTCGTTTCCGCGCATGGCCTCGGATTGGTTGTACATTGGCCCGGAAGTGATCTACTGGGCGGTCCGCAACGTCAGCGAAGTTTGGAAACCACGGGCGCTCTACATCACCGAAAACGGCTGCTCGTCGGACGATGTTATAACCGCTGAAGGCCGGATCGAAGACACCGACCGGGTAATGTATCTGCGCAATCATCTTACGCAGCTGCATCGCGCGGCGTCGGAAGGCTACCCGATCAAGGGGTATTTCCTCTGGAGCCTGCTTGATAACTTCGAGTGGGCTGACGGCTATAGCAAGCGCTTCGGCCTTCACTACGTCGACTACAAAACGCAGGTGCGTACTCCGAAGCTCAGTGCCGAGTGGTATCGCGATGTAATTTCACGCAATGCGGTCGAATGATGCAGTGATGCGCGTCAATTATCCAGAGTAGGCTGGTTGTCACACACCGATACGCCTCTGATTCCAGTTCCTTCTGTTTTCGTAAAACCGATCAAAGTGAAACGCGGATTGATCGCTGACGCTCACGCTAACAGCACCTCTACTGCACAGTGACCGTTACCGTTGCCTGGGTGCGGCCATATTGGTTAGTCGCGTAAAGAGTGTAGGTGGTCGTCTGCGTCGGAGTGACGGTTGCGCTGCTGCCGCGTACCGCGCCAATTTGCGGCGAGATGATGCTGTAAGATGCGCCACTGGCCTGCCAGCTAAGAGTCACTTGCGTTCCTGAACTCACACTGGAAGAACTCGCGGCAAAACTGGCGATGGTCGGAGCCGCTCCCTGCGGCACGTTTGAGGCTGTGTAGATTGGATTCATCTGAACCACTTCGAACGCGGACGCCGGCACTTGAGAAAGGTTGTGCAGGTCATCGTTATTCCAGCGGTTGTCCGGAGCGCCGCTCAGATACATGGGACTGCCATTGTCGGCCATGATCATGCCATAGGTCTTCAGCGCGGTCAGAATGACTTGAACATTCGTCGAGAATTGGGAGATGTCGTAGCCGGCCTTAAGCCGCAGCTTCATTCCCATGGGTGGAGCGATCGGGTTCGAGGAAGTCGCTGCCCAGTGCGACGCTGGCGGCACCATTGCGGCCTGACTCTGCGGCAAGGTGAAGCGGATCGCGTGCTGAATCTTTCCGGCAGCAACTTCGTCGTAGCGAACCAATCCGGGGAAGATGGGCAGTCCTGCGGCATCGGCTGAAGTCCATGTCCACGGACGCTGCTCACCATTCAGCAAATCCCACACTGCCGCCGAGCCCGCATTCCAACTGCCGTCGCTATTAGCCGACGCGCTGTAGAGTTCGTACAGAAAGCAATTACTGTTATCAATCACCAGCACATGCCGGTCGCCATTGCCGGAATTGGGATAGCCTTCGATCTGCGCATTCGCTGGAATCGGCATCGGTCCGGGATCGCTTTCGTCACCATAGGCCGTGAAATCGATGTTCGCCATGCTCTGCGACGCGCCCACTACGCTGTAAGGAATGCCCATGCTCGATCCGTCGTAGAGACCAGCGCCGAAGTCGGGATGCAGGCCCACAGTCGGGCCGATGAAATTGATGATCGCGTCTGAGTTCGGGTCGACAGCGGCGCTCGAGACATTTTGGTTCCAGGCACTGCCGGCGGGGAACGGTACGAAGCCGTTCAAGCTCGCTCCCTGGCCGGTGGAAATGACACTGCAGGCATTGTTCTGAGATCCGCCTCCACCATTTCCACCGCCGCCACTTCCACCGCCGGATTGCGATCCTCCGGATGAGACGCCATTGCAACCCGCCAGCACCAGCGAGAGCAGCACGGTTAGAAGGAATATGTTTAGTGCGGAAAGTTTGGTGCCCAAGCGAAAGATTCCCACGAACCATTGTCGTCGGATATGGCATCGCCACAACGGGCAAACAGTTCAATTGCCATACGAATTTGGGACATGTACACACGATTGCCGGCCGCGAACGTCATATGAGATTTACAGAATTCGTCGAACTTTCGAATTCCGTCAGGCTGAGGTGAATCAGTAAATATAAGCGGCAAAAGAGTATAAATAGAAACAGGAAACGCCGGTGAATCGATGGTTCTTTCAACAAGCCTCACCATCGCTTCCGAGGAGGTTGTATGGATCGCACGAAGACTTCAATTGTCGTGATCGGATTTCTGCTCGCCAGTCTGGGAGTGTTCGCGCAACAATCGTCGGCCCCGCCTGGAAGCGCCAGCGCGGCAGCATCCAACCTCAGCAGGGTTCGCGGCTGTCTTGACGGCCAGCGCGGAAACTACATCGTGGTCGAGGACAAGACTGGCCTGGTGTACGTCCTGAAGGGAGTGGGAAACAAGCTCGACGCTCAACTGCACCATGAAGTCGAAGTGAAGGGCCGGCTGCGGTCTGGGACCATCAAGACCGGCGTAAATCCGATGAAGTCGGGCAGCAATCCCAGCGATACAGAGCACGGGGTGGATGGCGTGCCGCTCGAGGTGACAAATGTGCAGACGGATGTCCGCACCATTTCGAAGCACTGCAAAGCCGCAGATGAGGACTAACGCGGCGGCGCGGTTCATGCCAGCCGTCTCATCCCGCCTCAGGAGTAACCGCGCTCGCATTAGTCCAAACTGTCCAGTTTCGTAAAGTTATGCAAAGATTATGAGAATCCCGCTTTTTCCCGCAACTTCCGGTTCATAATCCCATTCATAGGTGTAGAAAGATCGTTTTGAAAGGAAGGTTTTCCATGCTCAAACAATACCTGCTAGTTCTCCTCGCGGCGGGAGTGATCTTGATCAGCGCGCCGTTCGTGGCGGCCCAGGATAGCTCGTCCAACGACCAGCAATCTCCGCCCGCACAGGGTGGTCGCGGGCATCACGGCATGTCCGATCCCGCTCAGCGCACCCAGGAATTGACCAAACAATTGAATCTCACGGCTGACCAGCAAACCAAAGTGCAGGGCATACTTACATCCGAACATTCTCAGATGCAGAGCCTGCGCCAGGACACCTCGCAATCGCAACAGGATCGCCGCAGCAAAATGATGGACATCCACAAGACCAGTGACACGCAGATCCGTGCGCTCCTCGACTCCACGCAGCAAAAGAAGTGGGACGAAATGCAAGCCAAGCGCGAACAGTGGATGCAAGGTGGCCACCACGGACCGCCGGGCGGCGGCGCCGAGCAGCAAGGTGCGCCACCTCAGTAATCGTTAGTCCTGACCGACCCCAAGGCCGAAGGCCCTCTCGCGGGTAACACCGCGAGAGGCGTCGGGGAACGACGCTCGGAAACGCAGCACTGATCTTTCCTGCTTCCTCGCTTCGCGCCACGTATAATCCAAACCATGCAAAAGCTGTATGCGCGGAACACGGGGTTGGGCAATGCCCGAGTCCATTGACTGGCCGCGGGCGTATCCGCCGCGCCGCCGTCGTAGTTTCCTTCTTATTCTCGCCGTACTTATCGGCATCGCCTTCGTCGGACGAACTGCGCTCTCATATTACGTTGATGTGCTCTGGTTCGAATCGCTCGGCTACGGCGCCGTGTACTGGAAAACACTGAGCCTGCAGTGGGGAATCTTCGCGGTCTTTGCAGCCGCAACATTTTTCATTCTGTTCGGATCGTTCATGGCCCTGAAGCGGGCGCATCTCCCGGATTTGCCGAGCGGCCACACAATATTCATCGGCCAGCAGCCAGTGAGATTGCCGGTCGAGCCC
This sequence comes from Acidobacteriota bacterium, assembly GCA_013288805.1. Taxonomy (GTDB): domain Bacteria; phylum Acidobacteriota; class Terriglobia; order Terriglobales; family Acidobacteriaceae; genus JABDBE01. Next base: position 5,817 of record JABDBE010000008.1, on the reverse strand, counting down.
GTCCTGCGGCTCATCGCGATGGGTATTTCGGCGGCTATTGCCCTTGCAACCGGCGCCGGGATGATGGCGGAATGGCCGACGCTCGCGCTTTTTTTGTACGTGCCGCCTGCCACGGGTGGCGTGATGGACCCGATTTTCGGCAAGCCCCTGAATTTCTTTCTGTTCACTTTGCCGGCATGGCAGCTCATCGCCGGCTGGCTGCTTACGTTGGCCGTAATTACTTGCGCGCTCGCGGTTTTCTTTCTCCTTGTCACAGGTGGAAGCAGTGTGCTCGCGCGCCGCAGCTCCGTTACTTTGCCCTGGCGTGGATTTTCCATCAGCTTTGCGTTCCTGTTGCTAGTCCTGGCGATTCTGTCCTACCTCGGGCGCTTCGAGCGTTTATTCGAGGATCACACGATCTTCGGAGGTGTGACCTACACGGATGCGCACGTCACGCTGACCGGGACGCTTGTTGTGTGTGCGGCGCTCCTTGTCGGCGCGGTGATCGCAGCCGCCAACGCTCTGTCGATGCAGCGCGGACGCTGGCTTATCGTCGCAATCGTTCCTTCCATAGTGTGTTATTTCGGGGTTCAAATCGTCGGCTGGTACGTCAGCAGTTTTATCGTCAAACCAAACGAGCTAGTTCGCGAGCAACCCTACATCGCCCACAACATCGAATTTACTCGGCAGGCGTACGGGTTGGACCGCGTCTTGCAGCGCGAGTTTCCCGCGGAGACGACCGTCGAGGCCGCCGACCCGGCGAACAATCAGGCTACGCTGCAGAACATCCGGCTTTGGGACTGGCGCGCGCTGCAGGACACGCTTCGTCAGATCCAGGAAATCCGCACCTATTACGATTTTCCTGACATCGACATTGATCGCTATGCAATCGACGGCACCACTCGCGAGGTTATGCTGGCCACGCGCGAGTTGAACGTTGACAAGCTCCCGGAGAGCAGCCGCAACTGGATCAACGAAAAGCTGATCTACACCCACGGTTACGGCATCACTATGAACCCAGTCAATGGATTCACTCCGGAAGGGTTGCCCACTCTTATTCTGAGCAACATGCCGGTGCAGAGCACGGTGCATAGTTTGAACGTGACCCGGCCAGAAGTTTATTTCGGCGAGTTGACGAACACCGACGTCTACGTGAAAACACGGCAGAAGGAATTCAACTATCCGCAAGGCCAGACCAACAATCTAAACTCCTACGAGGGCAATGGTGGCATCCTGCTCGGCGGTTTTCTCCGGCGCATCATTATCGCTCTCGACCGCGGCGACCTTGCGAAGCTTCCCTTCAGCGACGACGTGACCCCGGACAGCCGCTTGCTGATGCGTCGCAACCTCCGCGATCGCGTCTCCGAACTAGCGCCGTTTCTGACCTTCGATCCCGATCCATACATCGTTCTCGGCGACGATGGCCGGCTGTCATGGATTATGGATGGATTTACAGTTTCAGATAGCTATCCATATTCGACCCATTATCGTCTCGACAGCAGCGCCCTTAACTACATGCGGAACAGTGTCAAGGTCGTCATCGACGCTTACGATGGCACGACCACGTTTTATGTATTTGATCCGGAAGACCCGATCATTGCAGCTTACCGACGCATCTTTCCTGGTTTGTTCAAAGATGCGGCGGCAATGCCTCCGGACCTGCGCAAACACGTACGCTATCCGGAATTGTTGCTCAAGCTGCAGGCCGAAGTTTACGGCCTCTATCACATGACGGATACAGAAGCGTTCTACAACCGTGAGGATTTATGGACGGTCGCGACTGAAGTTGGAATGAGTGAGGGCGGCGAGCAGACGACACGGACGATGGAACCGAATTTCGTACTGATGAAACTGCCAGACGAAAGCGGCATGGAGTTTGTGGAGATTCTGCCATTCACGCCCGCGAATCGGAACAATCTGATTGGCTGGATCGCCGGGCGCAGCGATGGCGCACACTACGGCACGTCGGTCGTCTACAACTTTCCCAAGACCAAGCTGGTCGACGGACCTCTGCAGATCGAAGCGCGAATCGATCAAAACGCGCAGCTCTCCGGACAACTGACGCTGTGGAATCAGCAAGGTTCGCACGTGCGCCGCGGCGCTCTGCTCGTCATTCCGACTGGGAAGGCGCTGTTGTATGCGGAGCCGATTTATCTGCAGGCTGAGCGAAGCCCGATGCCTGAGTTGCGTCTGGTGGTGCTCGCTGTACAGGATCGGCTTGCGTATGGGCCAACCTTTGAGTCGGCAATGGCGGCATTGTTTGGAGGGGCGTCGTCTTCGCTGACTGCTTCGTCGAATGCTGCCGCAACTCCCGAGGCAACACGAAATGCGCCGCCATCTGTTACGTCACCACCGAACGGGGAGGATCTCAACGCGCTCATCGCGCACGCCGCCAAAGACCTCGCGGACTACCAGCGCCTCACGGCCGAAGGCAAGCTGGGTGAGGCTGGACAGAAGCTTGAAGAGCTGAAGCGCACTCTCGACGAATTGAACAACCGCAAAAAGTGATGGGCCGCCAACTACCGGTCATTTTTCTTCTGACAGTCGCCCTCGGAACTGGATGATTCTGCGCCGATCGCGCTTGTCGGGCCTTCCTGCAGGTAATTGTTCGAATTGCTTCATCGCCCTGCGCTCGGCTGCGACCTTCAGTCGTAGTTCGCGACTCGCCTCCGTCTCGCGATAAAGTGTCTGTGCCACCGACGCGGGACCGCGAACTTCGCTCAGGCCCAAAACTTCCACTTGAAAGTCGCCGCCTTCGTTGGTCACCTGCAACATGTCGCCGATCCGCACCTCGCGCGCAGGCTTGGCGGGTTGCCCGTTGGATTGAATCCTGCCAAGTTCACACGCGCGCCCCGCCAGGCTGCGCGTCTTAAAAAATCTGGCAGCCCACAACCATTTATCGATTCGAACGCTGGCCATGATCTATCTTAGTAGTCGCCCAGTGTAGTTCGCCCAGTAGCTCGCTTGCAAAAGCGCAGTCGCGCACTGCAAGCTACGGAACATGCCAGAATTGCCAGATATTACCGCTTACATCAGTGCGCTCGAAGCACGGATCGTCGGCCGGCCAATTGAGCATATCCGATTAGCGAGCCCGTTTCTGCTTCGTACCGTTCAACCAGCGCTTACGGATGTCGAAGGCCGCATCGTGCGTGAGTTGCGGCGCATAGGCAAGCGCATTGCAATCGGAGTCGAAGGCCATCTCTGGCTGGTGCTGCACCTGATGATCGCCGGCCGCTTGCACTGGCGTCCGCAGGGAGCAAAGCTGGCGGGACGCAAGAGCCTGGCAGCTTTCGATTTTCCCAACGGCTCCCTCGTGCTTACAGAAGCTGGCACAAAGCATCGCGCGTCGCTATACCTTTTCGCCAGCGAGGAAGCTTTGCAGGCCGTGGACCCCGGAGGAATCGACGTGTTCAGCAGCAATCTCGCCTCGTTTCGCGAAGCGCTGACAGCAGAAAACCGTACGCTCAAAAGGGCGCTCACAGATCCGCGCATCCTCAGCGGTATCGGCAACGCGTATTCGGACGAGATCTTGCACGCTGCTCAACTGTCCCCGATCACGCTGACGCAAAAGCTAAAGCCGGACGAATGGGAGCGCCTGTTCGCAGCGACCCAAAACACTCTCAAGCTTTGGATCGACCGGCTGCGCGCCGAAGCGGAGACTGGCTTTCCAGAAAAAGTGACTGCGTTTCGCAAAGAGATGGCGGTTCACGGACGCTATGGAGAACCGTGCCCGAGGTGTGGCGAGAAGATTCAGCGAATTCGCTACGCGGACAATGAAACCAATTATTGTGCTCGCTGCCAAACCGGAGGAAAAGTTCTTGCGGATCGAAGTCTGTCCCGGCTCTTGCGATCAGATTGGCCGCGTACGCTGGATGAACTGGAAGCTCTTAAGCGCCGCTAAAATTGATCGGTGCCTTCTCAGCTACACCAACTTCACCCCGGTCACGAATAGAAGCGCGGCCACGGCGGGGCGCAAAGTTCCCTCGGGTATGCGGCTGGCGATGAAGCTGCCCAGCCAAACTCCGGGAACGGATCCTAGGAGAAGGCCCAGCACCAGCGGAAGGTTCACATCTCCGAGGCGCCAGTGTCCCAGCGCGGCCACACCAACAATGAGTACTCCGTGAAATACGTCGCTGCCTACCAACCGGTTCAACTTCTCGCCCGGAAACATAAGCAAGAGAGTAGTTACGATGAGGCTGCCGCTTCCGACCGAGGTCAAGGAAACCAGCACGCCCACAACGAACCCCAGCAGTGGCACTTGCCAGCCTTGCAGGTTCTCGTCTGTTGCGGATCGAGTGGCTGTCGCCGGAAGCCAACGATGGATGTACGCCTTGAAGATAATTCCCACCGCCACCAGAATCAGAGTTCCGCCCAGCAGACGAACGATCAGATGGTCGACAAACTCCAGCCCGGCAGACTTTTTCAACGAACCCAACAAATAGAGGCCAACCAACGCTCCCGGAACGCTTCCGCTCGCCAGCCGCCAAACCAGCTTCAAATTCACATTCCTATGGCGATAGTGAACCGCCGCGCCCACGACTTTCGTCAGAGCGTTCCAGACCAGATCAGTCCCAACCGCGACGGTGGGCGCAGCCCACCCCGTCCAAAGCAACAGCGGAGTCATCATGGCTCCGCCGCCCATCCCGGTCAGGCCAATTAAGAAGCCAACCAATAATCCTATTGCTGCTGCACCCCACGGCATACATCTACCCCCCCCAGAAACTTCTTCAGGCCGCTTTGCCTGCGTCCTGAGCTCCTTCTACCTCGATCAGCTTTCCGGACTGCACGTCATAAATAAATCCGTAAATCGGAATCGACTTCGGGATCAGCGGATGAGTACGAATGCGTTCGACATCATCGAGCACGGCTTGCTTTTGATCTTTGATAGTTAACCAATCGACCTGCTCGCCGGCGGTGGATCCGGGACCGCGGCCGACGTCACGAAATCCACTCGGCGTCAATTCGGCCGTCTCCAAACTCGACGCCAGCAACCCGCGCATAACTTCATTCGAGAAAAACTCCATCCCACAATTCGTATGATGGATGACAAAGAATTCCCGCGTCCCCAGCAGCTTGTAGCTGATCACCAGAGAGCGGATGGCGTCATCGCTGGCGCGGCCGCCCGCGTTGCGAATCACATGTGCGTCTCCTTCGGCGAGACCGGCATATTTAGCGGGATCAAGCCGGGCATCCATGCAGGTAAGAATCGCGAAGCGACGCGCAGGTGGCAGAGCTAACGTTCCTTTGTCTCCAAAACTCGCACTGTACTTTTGGTTTGCGTCCAGCACTTCGGACAGAATCTGCTCATGCGAATCTCCTTTTGGCGAATGAGGACGCCGGTACTATTCAACGCTCAGGATTCAACCTGGCCGTCACTTCTTAAGGCCGATGCCAGAAGACTGGCTAGGCTCGAGAGGCCAACGGACCGGGAATGCTGTGCTCATGCTTGTCGCGTTTCGGCGGATACTGGGTATCCCCTGGATCAACTACGGCGACGGCGTAAAACCAGCGCAGAATGACCACGCTTGCAAGCAACCACCACAGGAACCAGGTCTTCGCGAAGAGTGCAATCATAAAGTCTCGTTTCCTCCCCCGACCGCGTGCCCCATCCAACATATCGGGGAGAAGCATACCATATAGTCTATCAAGATACTATGGATTATTTATGAAAAGATGGAGTGGTCCGGCTATACCGGAATCGGTTTCGGTATGAGGAAAATCAGGTAAACCAGAACTCACTGGGTGTTGAGCAGGACGGAGATGTAGTCTGCCCCGTTAGGGGCAATCGCTAAATCGGGAGCATGGTCATTGTTGAAATCGCCCGCCGTTAGAGAATAC
>JABDBE010000007.1 GCA_013288805.1 Acidobacteriota bacterium | reverse complement strand
CGTGGGAACTGTGGGCACGATCCTGCACGAAAACGGCGAGGTTACGGTAAATAATGTCGCAAGTTATCGGATGGCAGCGAACGTGGAAGTTGAGGTGCCAGGCTATGGCAAGGTAAAAGGCGATGTGGCCTGGGGCGGAAACTGGTTTTACCTGGTTCGAGATCACGACGTTCACAATCGCGATCTCGAATTAACCCTCAACAACATTGACGCGCTGACCGATGTTACTTGGGCGATTCGGCAGGCTCTCCGCGCGAATGGCGTTACTGGTGCCGGGGGCCAGGAGATCGATCACATTGAGTTGTTCGCGCCACCCCAAACTGCAGGGGCCGACAGCAGGAATTTCGTGCTTTGTCCCGGCAAAGCCTATGATCGTTCTCCTTGCGGTACTGGGACCAGCGCCAAATTGGCTTGTCTATATGCCGACGGAAAAATTCGCGAAGGTCAAACCTGGAGACAGGAAAGCATTACCGGAAGCGTGTTTGAAGGCACGGTGAAAGTGCGAGATGGCAAAGTTTATCCAAGCATCACGGGATCTGCATTCGTGAACGCCGAAGCCGAACTGGTGCTTGATCCTCACGATCCATTATGCATGGGTATTCGGGCATGAGCCATGCCACTTATGACGTGGTCGTGGTGGGTGCGGGCATTGTGGGCGCGGCTTGCGCGGACGAATTTTCGCGACGGGGTATGCGGGTTGCCGTCGTCGATTGCGAGATGGTCGGCAGTGGTGCGACGGCAACCGGCATGGGCCACATCGTCGCCATGGATGACTCCAATGCCCAGTTTGCGCTGACGCGCTACTCGCAGCAACTGTGGCAGACATTGCGTCCCGAGTTGCCGGAGGATGTTGAGTACGATCAGTGCGGCACGATTTGGGTTGCGGCTGATGAAGAAGAGATGATCGAAGTTCTGCGCAAGCGGGATTACTACGGCCAGCGAGAAGTTCCAACCGAAGTGTTGGACTCGCGAACTCTGTTGCGTCTTGAGCCAAACCTGCGGCCCGGGCTAGCCGGAGGATTGCTCGTGATGGAGGACGCTGTGCTGTATCCGCCCTGCGCCGCGCACTTTTTGATGGAACGCGCGCAGAAACGGGGAGCCACGTTTCACCTTGGTCAACCGGTAGCAGATGCGGGACAGGGGCGAGTGCGGATGAGGGATGGTTCTGAGATTTCCGCAGGAATCATTGTGAACGCTGCGGGAGCTGGCGCCGGCCATCTCACGCCGGGCGTTGAAATCAAGAAAAGAAAAGGACACTTGGTCATCACTGATCGCTATGCCGGATTCCTGCGGCATCAACTGGTAGAACTCGGATACTTGAAGAGTGCGCATTCGATCAGCAGCGATTCCGTTGCCTTCAACGTTCAACCACGTCGAACAGGTCAGATTTTGATTGGATCCTCGCGGCAATATGGAGCGGACCATCACGAAGTGGATAGCGGAATACTTGCGCGGATGTTGCAACGTGCCTGTGAATACCTGCCGGGCCTGGCGCAAATGTCAGCGATCCGTACCTGGACTGGATTCCGCGCTGCGACGCCCGACAAGCTTCCCTTCATTGGTCCGTGGCCAGTGGATAAGTCATTGTTCCTCGCGACGGGGCACGAGGGACTGGGGATTACGACGTCGCTTGCAACCGCTCGAATCCTGGTCGATCAGATTACCGGGACGAAACCGGAAATTCCCATTGAGCCGTACTTGCCGTCGCGAGTCGCTAAGGAACACGCACATGTCTAGTCCGCTCACCGTAACGGTAAACGGGGCACCGATCGTTGTGCCATCAGGTGCGACCGTCGCGGTTGCGATGGTCATTGCGGGAAAAGCCTGCCGAGTTTCTGTAGGCGGGGAACCACGCGGCCCGCTCTGTGGGATGGGTATTTGCTTTGAGTGTCGCGTAGCCATTAATGGGCAACCGCATCGTCCGGGCTGCCAGATCCTGTGCGAACAGGGCATGGATGTGAGAACCGATGAGTAGGAGGATGCGACAGCGGTTCGAAGTTCTTGTGGTCGGCGGGGGACCTGCGGGCATCGCCGCAGCGGTTCGTGCGGCAGAGGCTGGTCGGCGCGTTGGCATCGTCGATGACAATGCCACGCTTGGCGGGCAGATCTGGCGGGGAGAGTCGGAAGCAGGATCCGAGGCTTCAAGATGGACTGAGCGGTTGCGATCCTCTGGCGCCAGTTTGCTTCGCGGCAGGATTTTTTACCAACCCGAGCCGTGCGTCTTGCTGGCTGAGGCTGACGACCTTGTCCAGGAATTGAGTTACGAGAAGCTGATTCTGGCGACCGGAGCACGCGAAAGATTTCTGCCTTTTCCTGGATGGACTTTGCCCAATGTCATGGGTGCAGGTGGCTTGCAGGCAATGGTAAAGTGCGGCCTGCCGATGCAGGGCAAGCGCGTCGTTGTTGCCGGCACGGGCCCGCTGTTGCTCGCTGTCGCCGCATATTTAAGCCAGCACGGCGCCGAGATTGAGATGATTTGCGAGCAAGCATCGTGGACAAGTTTGGCTTGGTTCAGTGTGGCGCTGCTTGCACAGCCGAGTAAGATTTTTCAGGGATTCCAACTGAAGAAAGAGCTTGTAGGGATCAAGTTCAGCCCGAACAGTTGGCCGGTTGCTGCTAGTGGCAGAACGACAGTTGAGTCTGTAACTATTTCGCGAAGGGGGAAGTTGGAAACCATTCCCTGCGATTATCTGGCTTGTGGTTTTCATCTCGTTCCTAATATCGAAGTGCCGGTAGTGCTCGGTTGTGAGATTCAAGATGGGTGCGCGCGCGTTGATGATCTTCAAAGAACATCGGTTGCGGAAGTTTTCTGTGCAGGCGAGCCGACGGGCATTGGAGGTGTCGAGTTATCGCTCATCGAGGGCGAGATCGCAGGGCTTGCTGCCGCGGGGCGCATAGCGGAGGCGAGCAGTTTATTCGGCAAACGGGAAAAGTTGCGACTCTTCGCCAAGAGGCTCGATCGGACGTTCCGGCTGCGCTCGGAACTCACGAACCTTCCCCAGCCGGAAACCATCGTTTGCCGCTGCGAGGACGTTCGCTACTCCCATCTTCGCGATCACATCAGTTGGCGCGCTGCCAAGCTTCAAACCCGGTGCGGCATGGGCGCTTGTCAGGGGCGGGTTTGTGGACCGGCAACGCAATTTCTCTTTAAGTGGAATCCGGATTCGGTGCGGCCGCCCATCTTTCCCGCTCGCATCGAAAGCTTGGCCGGGTTGACCGGTGACTCAAAGCAGGAACTCTGCGAAACCACAGGAGGACGCTGATGAATTGGAAGGGCGTGATGCCCGCCATCACAACCAGTTTTAGTAAGGATCTCCAAATCGACCATGGCTTCATGGCAGAGCACTGCGGGTGGCTGTTGGAGAATGGCTGCGCAGGCATTGTCGCGCTGGGCTCACTCGGAGAAGGCGCAACTTTGTCTCTCGATGAAAAGTTGCAAGTGCTGCGCACCATTGTCGGCGCTGTGAACAGACGTGGCCCGGTGGTGGCGTCGGTCTCAGCGCTGACGACGTCCGAGGCTGTGGCTGTCGCGAAGTCTGCCGCAGATTTGGGCTGCGACGCTCTTATGGTCTTGCCGCCATACGTTTATCAGGGCAACTGGCGCGAAATGAAAACGCACGTTGCAGCCGTGTTCGAGGCCACCCCGCTGTCCTGCATGCTTTACAACAACCCGGTTGCGTATGGCACGGACTTTCTTCCTGTGCAGATTCAAGAGCTCGCGGCGGAGTATGAAAACTTCGAAGCGGTGAAGGAATCGAGCACGGACGTCAGACGAGTTTCCGCTATTCGTGCATTACTGGATCGCCGGTTGGAAATATTCGTCGGTGTGGATGACGCGGTGCTCGAAGCGATCGGGGTTGGCGCGACCGGTTGGATTGCGGGCTTGGCCAATGCATTGCCGCGGGAATCCGTCGATCTTTTCAACTTTGGCATGAATGAGGAAGGTGACAAGGCATTTGAACTGTATCGCTGGTTCTTGCCCTTGCTACGCATGGACACCACGCCCAACTTCGTCCAACTCATCAAGCTGGTGCAGGCGGAGGCCGGGATCGGGAACGCGCGCGTTCGTCCGCCGCGTCTGGAGCTGGTGGGCGATGAACTCGAGCAGACGAGAACAATTATCCGCGATGCTCTCCGTTCCCGGCCGCGAAATGCGATCAGCTACGTATCACTGAATGGAAAATGAGTTGCGAGAACGATGAGATCCAGTTCGCGCGAGAACGAGGCATCGCTGCTACTTCGGCGGCGCGCTTAGCAGATCACGGAGCACAGCCACTTCCGCGGCAATGCCAGTATGGAGCGCCGGATCCACGTCGGGAGCGAACAGGGGAGAGTGATTGGAGGGAAGCTTGGAGTCGCTGATTTTGGCTTCGGCATATTTTTGGGGGTCTGCTCCGCCGAGCGCAAAGTAAAACGATGGGATGCCCTGTTCGATAAAGAAGGCGTAGTCCTCGGAGACCATCAGCGGTTCAGCGCTTACAACACTGTCTTTGCCGAGAGATTTTTCCAACGTCCTCCTGAGCCTCTCAGCAAGTCCGGGATCGTTGTACACCGCGTCGGTGGACTCGTAAAGCTCGATTGAAGGTTCACGCGGCGCGCCACCAGCCTCAGCTTCCGCCTTGGCGATGCGTGCGATGGCTGCGAGAATCTGTTTACGAACCTCCGGCTTGTAAGTGCGAATAGTCAGTCCGAGCTCAACTTGGTCGGGGATGATATTGTTCTTCGTGCCGGCCTGAATGTATCCCACCGTGACCACGGCCGCTTCTCCCGGCTTGACCTCACGGGAAACGATGGTCTGCAATGAGAGAACCGTTCGGGCGGCAATCACGATTGGGTCGATCGTGTTTTGCGGGGTAGCGCCATGTCCGCCTTTTCCGTAAATCGTAATGCGTACGGAGTCCGCGCTGGCAAACGAAAATCCCGCAGTGATGCCGACTGTTCCGGCGGGAAGTTGATTGCCGACGTGCATGGCGACACCTACGTCTGGCTTAGGGAATCGCCGCAGCATTCCATCGTCGATCATCTTCTTTGCGCCTGAGCTGGTTTCCTCTGCAGGCTGGCCAATGAGTATCAACGTCCCGTGCCACGTGTTCTTGCTGTGCGCCATCACCGCCGCAGTTGCGACGAGTGCTGCCATGTGCAAGTCATGTCCGCAGGCGTGCATGACGGGAACGTCACGTCCCGCGTCGTCTTTGGCGCGAACTTTGCTGGCGTAAGGGAGACCGGTTTTTTCTTCGACGGGAAGTGCGTCAAGTTCGGTCCGCAGCATAACGGTCGCGCCGGGGCCGTTCTTGAGGATGGCGACAATCCCCGTACCGCCTACGTGTTCGGTGACTTCGTACCCGAGGTCGCGAAGCTGGCTTGCCAATTTGGCTGCCGTCTGCGTCTCATGGGAAGAAAGTTCCGGGTGCTGGTGCAGATCCAGATACAGAGCGTACGCCTCAGGATAGACGGCATCGACTTCCTTGGACCCCGGAGAAACTTGCGCGAAACTAGCGGCACTGGCTGCCATTAAAAGAAGAATTTTGGCCCATGTCATGTGGAGGGATGATATCTGCAACCTTGGACTCGCAGCAAATTGGAGGAATACCAATCGCGAAATCCAATGCCCGGTGGTTTACCCTACTGTCATCCACTCTTATCAAGAGGCAGAGTTGGCAAGCAAACTAATTCCGGAGTATTGAAAGATGAAACTGTCTGGTAGATCGCTCATCGGATTCGGATCAAGCACCGCTACGAACGAAGTATTCTATGCCATGAACCCCAAGAGCGGCGAACGTCTGGAACCAGCTTTTTTTGCAGCTTTGCCAGATGAAGTTGATCGCGCTGTGAGACTGGCACATCAAGCCTTTGCAACTTACGACCGGGTCTCAGCTCGAGATCGAGGCGCGTTTCTGCGCACGATTGCGGCCAATATTGAATCCATTGCGGAAGATCTGGCCGAACGTGCCGAACGAGAAACCGCATTGCCAAAGGCGCGTTTGCAGGCTGAGACCGCACGTACGTGTGGGCAGTTACAACTGTTCGCGCAAGTTGTGGAGGAGGGCTCGTGGGTACAAGCACGAATCGATCGCGCGCATCCGAACCGCAAGCCCGCTCCAAAACCGGACATTCGCTCCATGCTGCGTCCCCTAGGACCAGTCGTCGTCTTCGGTGCCAGTAACTTCCCCTTGGCATTTTCGGTCGCCGGTGGGGACACAGCTTCCGCGCTTGCGGCGGGGAATCCGGTCATCTTCAAAGGCCATCCGGCGCATCCAGGCACCAGCGAATTGGTGGGCCTTGCTGTTCAGCACGCCGTCCGCCAATGCAACTTGCCCGAGGGAGTTTTTTCGCTTTTGTTCGACAGCGGAAATCGGGTTGGCGCTGCTTTGATCAAGCATCCTCTGGTGAAGGCAGCAGGCTTCACCGGATCGCGGACCGCGGGAAGAATTTTGATGGATTTCGCAGCCGCTCGTCCCGAGCCGATCCCATTTTTTGCCGAGATGAGCAGCACGAATCCCGTATTCATTCTGCCCGGTGCGCTGCGGGAACGCGCGGATAGTATCGCTGCAGGACTATACGCTTCGTTCACACTGGGAGCAGGCCAGTTTTGTACCAAGCCGGGGCTGGTCTTCTTGCCCGCGCTTGCGGAGGCTTCCGGGTTCGTCAATCGGCTGCAGTTGTCGATCAATGAATCCGCGCCATTCCACTTGCTTACTCCCGGGATACGATCTTCCTACGGCGCCGCGATCAGCGCCCGCAAGGCGAAAGCGAGTGTCAGACTTGTTGCTGAAAAGCCGCCGAAGGGAACTGCTGAAGAATCCAGCGTAGGCGGGGCGCTTTTCGAAACCGACGCTCGCTCTTTCCTGGCAGACGAAAAGCTGGCCGCGCAGATCTTCGGACCCGTGACCTTGCTAATTCGTCATTCGAACCGGGAGGAAGTGCTGGAGGCTGCACGCAATCTCGAGGGTCATCTGACTGCAACCATCCACGGCACAGAACAGGACTTACAAGAGTTCAACGACTTGATAGCAATTCTGGAGCGAAAAGTCGGGCGGTTGGTCTTCAATGGCTTTCCGACTGGGGTTGAAGTTTCGCACGCTATGGTGCACGGCGGACCTTATCCCGCAACCTCCGACGGGCGCTCGACGTCTGTGGGCAGTCAAGCAATCTTTCGGTTTTGCCGCCCTGTCTGCTATCAGGCATTTCCGCAAGCAGCTCTCCCCGATGCGTTAAAAGACGCCAATCCTCTGCACATCTGGCGAATGATCGACGGAGAAATGACGAGAGAACCAGTTCGTTCCGCAGTTACCTCGATCGGATAAGAATGCCCGAGCAGGACCCGTCCGCGACGAATATGCTGGACACACTCTTCCCAACCCTGTCGATTCTCTTCAACGGACGTAGAGCAACTACCGTCCACCGAAGCTATAACCGAGAGAAACGCCATACCGAACTGCATACGACGAGCTGAATTCAACGTTGTTGTTAATCAGGAATAAGCGCACTTCCGGACGAATGAAGGCGCTACGCCAGACGTATGCGCGGATGCCGCCTCCGAAGTCTCCCATGAAATGATTGCTGGTAACGTAGTTCGTACACCCGGTTACGTAACTGCAACTCAGATACGGAGTGTAGAACCGCAGATTCTCGCCCCCAATACCAGCCAGCAGCTCGGCCGTAATGTGCGTGGCAATTTTTGGAGCCCAGATCGCGTTGAACGAATAAAAAATCGGACGATAGGGCTGGTAGCCACCGTACAGATTCTGGCTCGCCCTCCAGGATACGTCTCCTTCAATTCCTAAATGATGGGTTAGCAAGACGTCCGCACTGAACATGGGGTATGCGCCGCCTCCCACGGAGGGAAAGAACACTCCATTTGTCGTCTTACCCGAACCAGAGGTGAGTGTGCTGACGCCAAAAGCCGCGTCGATCTGTTGCGCGTGCGCGGTACTTTCCAAAAGAGCGAATACAAAGAGCAGGGCAATCAAAGTTAGCTTTTTCAAGTTTTTCTCCAAAGAATTGCTAGAAACTTGGATGTGGCTTCGGCCAGCAGAGTTGGATTTGTGCAGTACGCTCCGATTCCGAATCATTCCTTGCCTGTTAGTCACAACGACTTCTCAAGTCCAGTATATTCAATCATCGGTTGGCATGGCCCCACGTAAAGAAGGGTCAAGAATTGTAACGAACAAAGTCGTGACCTCTGTTACTAACCCCGTAAATGTTACAAACCCGCAAACCGCCACCAAAGTTGCGCAGGATGTTGCCAGTGCAAGCTTGTATGACGTGATTACTTTGGTAACCCGAAACCGCTTGGCTGCGTCGCGAAATTGACATACTGTGGATCAAGCTTTTCCTTAACAGCAATATCTATATTATGACGCTCCTTGAGAAAATTCCTACCGTCGTGACCGTGGCCGTGCTGGTTGGCATTTTCCTGGCCTTGAAGCGGCATAGCCACTCTGCGCGTTTGCAACTATGGATGGTGGCGTGGTTCCTGATTTTTACGCACTTCGTGGCGCAGTTGCTGGAGCCCGCAACTGGAGACGTTAGCTCATATCTTCTGGCGATTGATCTGGGCTCCCTGCAAGCCGCCGCGGTTGCCTTTGTCGTCTCTGTCTCTGCGGTTGCGGAGGATAAGCGCAAGCGCACGCTAATGCTCTTGATCACCGGCCTGCCTTCGGTAGCCTATGCGATTCTTGCCAGCTACGATGTGCATCCGCGATGGCCTTACGTCCTCTGTCTGATAACCTGTTTTGTGGGTGGGATTCTCCTTCTCTTCTGGTTACGGAGATTCTCTTTATATGCCGTTTCGCTTGCGTTGCTGGGGTCGGCAACGGCTCTTTGGGCGATCCGCGCGGCCATGCGCGGTTCCTTCGATGAGGGCTTGACCGCTCTGCTGGGGCTGGGCTTCGCCCTGCCAGGAGTTTTCCTCTGCCGGAATTACTGGCGCGCTTCCCCTGGGATTCTCACCGCGGCCGGAGGATTTTTCTGTTGGGGCGCCGTGTTTCCGGTAGGCATGCTGCTGGATCACATCGCGCCGCACGCAAATGTTCCGGCTGAGCTTTGGAATACTCCGAAGCTGTTTGTGGCGTTCGGCATGATCCTGGCAGTCGTTGAGGATAAATCTGAATCGATCGAAACCATGCAGCGTAAGGAGCGCGGCCTCAATCATCAACTCGAACGCTTTTCGACGATTACCTCACAATTGCTGAGCGGCGCGACTGTGGATTTGTTATGCAATGAAATCGCTTCTGCGATCACCGACGTGAGCAATTTCCGTCTTGCCGTCATCCAACTCGATAGCGGAGGATACGGTTTGCGGGTGGCAGGTGCCAGCGGACTTTCTCCGGCTGCCTTGGCACAGTTGGAGCAGAAAGCGCGCCGTTGGACTGCCGATGACATAAAAGATTTCTGCAGCCGCGGTCGTCAGATCGGTCAAAATTCGTTTTTACTCTCCGAGGCAGAGGCGGCGAAATACGATCCTCTAAAAAGTTCCCTTTGCTACGATCGCAACCCTTATTGGAATACCGGCGATGAACTTCTGATTCCTTTATGTTCCGCGCGCGGGGGGTACCTGGGATGTATCGCGCTGGACGATCCGCGGAACGTGGAAGCGGTCAATGCTCCCGAGTTGGCGCGAATTGAGCTGCTGGCAGCTGATCTTGCGGTCGCTCTTGAGCTGAAGTCGCTGCAGAACCAGTTGATCCGCTCGGAAAAACTCGCGGCGTTGGGGCAGTTGGTGGCGGGTGTTGCTCACGAGCTCAATAACCCTCTTACCGCGGTGATGGGCTACGGCGATCTGCTCGGGGACGATGTTCCAACCGGGCCCGCACGTGACAAGCTGGATAAACTGGTCAACGAGAGCCGGCGGATGAAGAAGATCGTAGAAAACCTCCTTCGGTTCTCCCGGCAAAGCACGATGGATCGTCAGACAGTGGATTTAGCGCCGGTTATCAAAGACGTCCTTGCCTTGCGAGATTATTACGCGCATACGAGAGGATTGGAGATTCTGTCCGACGTTCGATCCAATCTTCCACGAGTGGCGGTGGATGAAGACCAGTTCAAACAGATTCTGCTCAATCTGCTGAACAACTCGATCGACGCGGTCGAAAATATAGAAGGGCCGAAACGCATCACCGTGCGCGCCTTTGCTCGTGGGAATCGCGCGATCATCGAGGTGGAAGATACGGGCCCCGGATTCAAGGATCTGAACCGTGCGCTCGATCCGTTCTACACAACCAAACCTGTGGGCAAAGGCACTGGGCTTGGATTGAGCATTTGTTACGGAATTATCAAAGAGCACGATGGCGAGATCAGGCTCGCGAACCTGCAGCCACGTGGCTCGCTGGTGACGGTGGAGTTGCCACTAGGCGTATCAAAAGCAATGAGCAATGCCGCCAAAGCCGCTGAGATGGGTTAACCAGGAAGCCCTCGCTTCGGCTGTGGTATATGCCGAAGGGCGCAAAATTCTCCTCTACAGTCTCGGCAACTCTGCACAGAATCCGTCCAACGTTGCTATTTTCCCGCCCGTCAGTGACAACCGAAACTCCTCAACATTTTTCCCCGAGAATTGATCCCGGGCATGGTTGAACAAAGCCAATTAAATAGCCACGAAAAACAGAAGAATAGCCGACCACGGGGAAATCGTCCACACCCGCATTTGGCAAACGTAGAACCACACGTTGACCAAAATTGGTTGGGCGCGCGTCGTGGGCGGCCTACGAAAAAAGGACGGTGATCTTAGAAGGACGGGATGATGCGAGGCAGCCGATCTTAGTCCTGTCCGGCGCCAGCGGCAAATGCTCGCTCGATATGCATCACTGGAGGGAAAGTATTCTCGGCGGGTGCGTTCTGCACGCTTGGAAGTACAGTTTGGTAGGAATACTCGGGGATGATTTCTTTCACCTTCGCACGAATCGACATCTCTGTTCCAGAGTTTGCTAATGTGATCAGGTCTTCCAAATGTGAACACAGTGCCGGCCACGCAATAATCTCAGACTTGGTTCGCTTAACTTTGCGGTTCGTGGTCCCGAATCTTCTTTCGGTCGGGTAGAAGAGATCCTCGTACATCTTTTCTCCTGGGCGCAGGCCGATGAATTCGATTTTTACCTCGCTTGAGGATTTTCCGCATTGCCGGATCAAAGAATGGGCCAGATCGAGTATGCGTACAGGATTGCCCATGTCCAGGACTAGAATGTCGCCGTGGTCGCCGAGAGTGAACGCTTGCAAAACCAGGGATACAGCTTCAGGAATCGTCATGAAAAATCTGGTGATTTCCGGATGCGTGATCGTGATGCGGCCTTCCTTTTCGATCTGCTCTTTGAATACTGGGATCACGCTGCCCTGAGAACCCAGCACATTGCCAAACCGCACCGAGACGCAGCGCATGTGCTTTTTAGGTCTGGCTGCAAGGATGAGTTCTCCCAGCCTTTTTGTGGCACCCATGAAACTCGTCGGTTGCACCGCTTTGTCAGATGAAATCAGGACGAAGGCTTCGCACCCGCATTCCTCGGCGACGTCAAGCAAGGGAGCCAATGCGAGCACATTGTTGTTCAGCGCACCGCGAATGTTGAGTTCAACCAGTGGAACGTGCTTGTAGGCCGCGGCGTGGAAAATTATCTCTACGCCTCCGTCGGCGAGGATTCGGCGCATGCGCATGGTATTGGCGACGTCTGCAACCGCGTATACCACGCGATCACCACCCGGCTGTTTCGTGAGCTGCAATTGCAAATAGAACATCGGCGTTTCCGCCTGATCCACCACGATCAACTTGGCGGGAGAGTACGCCAGAATCTGACGGCAAAGCTCCGAGCCGATCGATCCAGCAGCCCCCGTCACCAATACCGTTTTGTTGGCCACCTGTTCACGCACGAGCGCGAGATCCAGTTCGACCGGCGCGCGCCCCAAGAGGTCCTCGATGTTTACTTCCCGCAGTTGGGAAACCGACACCCGTCCGGTTAGCAAGTCTTGCAGCCCGGGAACGGTCCGGTAGCGGAGTCCGGTTTGCTCACAGACGCGGCTGATGCGTTGCATTTGGGCGCCACTGGCCGAGGGAATGGCGATGAACACCTCTTCCACGCGGTGCGCCGAGGCAACGGAAACCAGGTCGTTGATCGTACCGGCTACCGGGACGCCATGAATTTTCGCGTGGTGCTTGTAAGCGTCGTCATCCACGCAAGCCACAGGCACAAACTCGGTCCTTTGCATCTCCCGTATCAACAGGCTGGCCGCCTCGCCCGCGCCGACCAAAACCACGCGACGCTTCAGGCCGTCTGAAGGACGCGCGTGGTTGTCCTTGAGCGCTAAAGCGAGCAACCGCACCCCGGACAGGGCGGCAGTGGTGGTGATTGCTTCCAAAGCGTAGAGAGTGAGCGGGAACGCGAGCACGCCAAGCACATACCGGACCGTCAGAAAAAAACAAATGCTCCCCAGGGTGACCGCTTTCAGAATGTCAATGACATCCGTGACGTCGCTGTGGTGCCAATATCCGTGCAGCAGGTTAAAGCGAGCGAGTGCAACCACGCGGAACAAGAGCAAAAGCGGCAGACAGCCAAGCAATAGCTTGGGAAACGGGATGATCCAAGAATCGAATCTCAGGCACCAGGCCGCGAAGGCCGATGCCGTGATCAACAGGATCTGAAATGCCGCAATGACCCAGGACCGCTGCCTGATTAGCATGGAAAGTACTCCACAATCGATTTGGAGATTAAGTGACGTCGGCGCCAGATGCCCTGTGGATTGGCCAGCGCCGTGGTAGATTCAGTCTTTGAATTAGCCAGACCGCGCACTTTCCCTCGCAAATCCAAAATAGACCGCTGCTCCCGCGCTCCCCAAGGCAGCTCGAAATCCAACGAAGTTACGCAGACAGCGTGTTACGCATTGAGGCAAGATGTTGCAGACAGTGACGAACGCAAATTTCGCTGCAGAAGCGACTCGTAGATCTGCTCCCATTGATCCACTACCGCTGACAAACTGTAGTGCTGGCGCACGTGCTGTCGTCCCGCCAAGCCCATGGAGAGACGCGAATCCACCGATCGTTCTTCGATTCGAAGCATTGCTTCCGCCAGCGCCCTGGGGTTTTTCGCTGGCACCAGCGTCCCGCTTATTCCGTCCCTGACGACTTCGTGATTTCCCCCGACATCCGTCGCCACGATTGGCAACGCGGACGCGCTGGCTTCAAGCAGCCCCATCGGCAAGCCTTCCCATTCGGAGGCCATCACGTAGGCATCGGCGGCGGCCATCAGCCTAGGCACATCGGTTCGGGTGCCTAGGAACCGCACTTCGCTAGAAATCCCGAGAGTAGCGGCGAATTGTTCCATTGATGCGCGCAATGGACCGTCTCCGGCCATGAGCAAAATGTTACGGGGTGTCGAAAGGCGGGACATCGCGTGCAATAGGTTCGGGTAGTCTTTTGGCGCTTCGAATCGCCCCACGGCCAGCCAAAGGAATTTGTCCTCAACCCCGAGTTGGGTGCGAACCCGCTGACGTATTTCGCCGCCGAGTTGAAATTGATCGACCGGTATGCCGTTTGGAACTACCGTCAGCCTGCGCGCTGGAACTGCTCCCACCTGGATGTACCGCTCCGCCGCGGCGTCGCTGATGATGGTCGTTAGATCTGTGAGCGGGTCGGTTAGCCGGTAGAAAATGTCGGCCCATCGACTGCCGGCGGGCGAAGTGTGAATCGTAGAGATCACCACCGGCACCGAGGCGAGTAATCGGCAAAGTCTTCCGAGCAAATTGGCGTGAACCATGTGCATGTGCAGAATTGCGGGACGATCCTCTCGCAGAATTTTGAGAAGCCTGGTAAGGCCTCTGGGGTCGGGAATGCCTCGGCGCATCTCTAAAGAGGAGACCTTGATGCCAAGTTTCAAGAGGTCTGCCTGCAACGCGCCGCCGGGCAACATGGTAACAACTCGCACATTCCAGCCCCTGGCAGTGAGAGCCTCCATTAACAAAACCAGTTGCGTCTCCGCCCCCCCACGATTGAGGCCTGTGATCAGGCATAACATGGATTTCGGGTCAGGCGGCGGTTGCCGGGACTCACCCCTGCTTGGAGAGCGGGATTCGAAATACTTTGTCGCAATTTCGTTTAGTGAAACCTGCTTAGTAATGTTCATTGAAGATTTCAGCTTCTAACGCTCTTGATCCGGTCTGTTTCATCATGGGAGCCGGGGTCCGTTCCATCACGTTCTCCACCTGCTCGACGTTGGAAGTGCCGCGCATATCCGAAGAACAGGGAAACTCGTCAAGCGCGCGACGTTCATATTCACGATAGCTCCCAATGATGTGGGCCGGAACCCCGCCAACGATGGATCCCGATGGCACCGATTTTGTGACCACACTCCCGGCGGCGACGATGCAACGGTTCTGAATTTCGACTCCGGGCATCACGATCGAGTTCACGCCGATAAAAACATCATCGCCCACTTTGATGGGGGCATAGCGGAAACGACGACCTTTGTCATCGCGCATCAACCAAGCAGTGCCATCGTGAGTGATGAATTTCACGCCAGAAGTTACCGTGACACGATTGCCAATGCTGACAAGCCAGGGCTCGCTCCCGAAATTAGCGGTGTAGATGCGGCATCCCTCGCCCACTTTGACCCCCAGCTTTCGTGAAGCGAAGACTCCGCCCTTGAAAAATGCGTAGAGGTGCCAGTTCAATTTGCGGTTCATAATCCAGCCCATTTCGCCCTTAATGCATGGACACTCAAAATGCAGCCGCCTTTGATTGCTCAAGAATGACACCACGCTCGCTGAGGAGCCGAAAATAAAGTTGCTCGTGGTTTTTCACCATGAAGTCGAGGGAGAAGGTGGTCACTGCGCGTTCGCGCGCTGCGGCGGACATCCGGCCGCGCAGGTCAGCATTTTTCACCAGCAACGCACCCGCTGCGGCAATGGCTTCAGGATCATGCGAAGGAACGAGATAGCCTTCAACGCGATCGCGCACAGCTTCCGGGTTTCCACCGACTCTGGTTGCAATCACCGCCTTGCGGAAGGCCATAGCTTCCAGCAACGAGTTTGAGAACCCTTCAGTTTCAGACGAGCAGACGTAGACATCGATCAAAGGGTAGACGGTTCGTTCGGGCTCATCGGAGGTGGTGATGTGGAAAGCGTCTTTCAATCCCGCATCGGCAATCTGTGTGGTTAGGCGAGTCAGTTCGCCCCGGTCGTGCCCGCACATCACAAAACGAGTATGCGAAAACTCACGGTGCAGACGCGCCGCCGCGCTGACAAAATCCGCATGCCGCTTACACGCGCGAAAATTGGCGACGATGGCGAATACGACGTGCTCGTCCGACCATCCAAGCGCCCGACGGAGATCGGTTCCGCTCCTGGGTGCAAAACGCCTGGTGTCGACGCCGTTGTAGATGGTCGCAGTACGCTCCGCCGGGTACGAATCCAGGTCGACAATCTCGCGGGCAAGCGCGGCGCTGTTCCCTAGCATGAAGTCCGTCCGGCGCAACGCATAGCGTTCTGCAGCAGTTAGAAATCGTGAGCGCCGATACAAGCCCGCCGAACCTCGCCGGCTGGCAACAATTAAAGAAACTCCGGCCGCGCGAGCCGCGAGCGAACCTACGATCGTAGCCGCTTCAGGCAGGAATGCATGGAGAACGTCGGGCTGAATGTGCCGCAGCAGTTCTCGCGCCCTTCGCAAAAATGATGGGAATTTGAGTAGATTCGATCGATCAATTAACCCGGAGGTCTTGGGATTCCCGAGCGAGTAAACTTGCTCGACCACAGCTTCGGCACGAGAACTTGTATCCGGACGGAAAATGATGAGGCTCGGATCGAACACGGAGCGATCCAGTCCACGCAGCAACTCGAGCAATTGGCCTTCTGCACCGCCGGTCCGCAAGGATCCAATGATGTAAGCAATTTTGATTCGAGCGGCCACGCTCACGCTCCTGCCGCCCAAGCGAGATTCTGCTGCCTGACGCGGTACAGCAGGTCGCGAACCACAATCCGCTTGCGCCAGAATGAATCGAAAATACGATCCCCCAGACTGCGCCGTCGATTTGACCAGCGCTGTCGTACTTCTTCCACCGTGGTGAATTGGCTGTGGTGTGCCTGAAGGAAAGCTCGGAGGTGATCGAACGACCGCTCTGCCAGCGTATTCGGATGGCAGCAAACGGTCCAAACGCCCTCTGCCATCTCTCTGACATCCCAGAGCTGTTGCGGAACCCACAGCGCGCCATCAAGGCGAAACGGGTAACGCGCAAAGCCATCAGAGATCGTAGTGATGCCGAGTTGTCCAAGCACCTTGATGGTCGTGTGGTCGAATCCGTGCCGAGGAGCAACCCAGATTTGCGGAGTTAGACCGTGAGACTGCAGAATGTGTATTCCTGACTCAATCTTGTAGCGTTGCTCGAGTTCGGAAGCACCGGCAAACTCAGTCAGGCGGTGCAAAGGAACCATGCTGTGACCGCGAACGTTACAAACATGCTGATAGCCGTGGAGAGCGATCACATATCCATTTGCTTGCAACCGGTTCATGCGATTCCAGAATGAAGGATCTTCAGGAGCAACTCTCAGAGAGGAATCCTGGTTGTCGGGCACGACCGCGACGATCGGCTTAATGCTGTAATGGTCGAGCAAGTCTGCCAGCTTCGTCCATTTCTCATGATTCATCGTCGGGCAAAAATCGTCGAAACGGAGCAGGTACTCAGCCATGAGAAACACCCTTATCCCAGGCACGTTTTAGCTTCAGAGCCGCTTTCCCCAGCATGGTCAGCGCAACTTCCCCGTAGTAAGTGGGCACAACGGTTCCACCGAATTCTTCTTTGAACCGATTAATCCGGACTTTGTCAGGATCGTCGGAACCAGCGTACCAGCCACCGAAATCATAGGTTCGGAAACCGGCTTCCTTGAGCTTCAGGAAGTCGCGCCAGTGATGATAACGATTTGCCCGGCCGACCCGTTGCCGATACTTACTGTTGTCGACGGTTCGAAACAACGAAGCCGAATGCAGCAAGCGAACCTGGTTGCTGCCGCAAAGATATGAATGCCAAACCAGGTCTTCGCCATCGGCTGTTTTTACGTTGGTTAGAATGAGTTTCCTGGTGTCCCGCATTAACCCCAGATGTGCAAGTTTGACGGCAGGCAGCCCGGTTGCGCGGGCAAATTCGTTGTAGAAACCCAGGAAAGATTCCATCGCATCATCGCCGGGCTGATCGTGATAGTTGTATGTGAGTTCATCCTTTGCCGCAGCACGGCGAATCGCATAACGCGTGTCGGATTTGATCTCGGTTTCGATCACAGCGGCTTCCTGCGTCAGATCCACGATCAGCGTGTGCCATTCCAGGCAGCGACCCTCTTCTACAGGCGTGCTCCGGTTGCGGAAACGCACGATGTCAGCCCCGGCGGTTCGCAAATCATCGTCGAACCAAATCTCTGCGATCCGCACTGGCCCTTTTGTCGTTAGCATCTCCACGCTTGTCCTGTGAGTTTTTCTGTAGAGGGCCGCGGGGCGACTTCGCCTAGCAACGAATTCCACTTATCCATGAAACTCTGTAGTCCGAAACGTTCGACTATTTCCGGACCACGGGCAGCCATACGCGCGCGCAGTTCGTGGTTGCTCATGAGCGCTTCCATCGCGGAGGTCAGGCCTTCCAGGTCTCCGGAATTTACCAGGAGTCCATCCACGCCGTCGCGAACGATGAATCGCGGGCCGGAGGGACAATCGAAACTGATGACCGGTAATCCACAGGCCATCGCTTCACAGAGCGCGCCGGGAAAACCCTCTCGCGAAGAGGACAATACAAACAGGTGGCAATTGCGCAAAACCGAGGTCGGATCTTCCAGCGTGCCCAGCAGGTGAATTCGGTCATGCAATCCCAATTCCTCCCTTAGCTGTTCTAGAGGAGCGCGTTCCTCGCCTTCTCCAATCAGGATGAGAGACCACTGCGGAAACCGCGAACTGAGGCCTGCGAATGCGCGGAACAGAGACTCAAATCCTTTGACCGGATGAAGACGTCCCATTGCCACCACCCGATATTTGCCCGGTAGCTCAGTTGAACTCCGCGTCGACGTCGTGCTCACCGAAACCAGGTTCGGGATGACTGTCACAATCCCTGTAACCAGAGGCTGCACCCACTCCGCCACATTATCGGTTAAGCATTGCACGGCCTCGGCGTTCCGATAAGTCAGGCGACGCAGCAAACTCCAGAATGGTCCTACATGCAGCACCTGCGGATCGGTCCGTTCACAAATGATGCGAGGGGCTCCCAAACCAATCGTGGCCAGTAGCACGCGAATGTTTGTGTGAACCGTGAAGCTTACGATGACGTCGGGCTGGGTCTTGCGAATGGCGGAGCGAAGTCTGAAGACCCGGCCCAGATTCGCCATAGTGGCTTCAACCACGCTTCTGGAACTAGATTGCAATTCCAGCGGGACATGCCGAACGTCCTCACCCAGACGAAAGAATGGTAAATCCGCACTAAGCGTAACGATTGTGACCTGATGGCCGAGTTCGCTCCAGGTGTTGGCCAGAAAGGAAATGGTTCGTTCGGCTCCGCCGCAACCGAGCCCGCAGTTGACGAAAGTTATGCGCATGCCGCCCCTCGCGCGATGGGTACGCCCGGCCCCGCCGTGATCCATTGCTGAAATACCAGCAATCCCCACAACTGGACGCTCCAGTCCCACTGCCCGTGCAAGTGCTCATGCCAGAGACGCCGGACTACGCTGGCATCGAAGATTCCCTGGTTTGACAATCGCGACTCGCTAAGGAGTTCCTCGGCCCATTCGCGCAACGGCCCCTTCAACCAGGCAGCCATCGGAACCGCGAATCCCTGTTTAGGCCGCTCCACTAAGTGCTTCGGAACGTATTTGTACAGGACCTGGCGCAGCAGCCATTTGGTCTGCCCATCACGCACTTTATAGCGCACGGGTAATTTCAAAGCGAACTCGACCACCCGATGATCGAGCAGGGGCACGCGCGCTTCCAACCCAACGGCCATGCTGGCCCGGTCCAGTTTGGTCAAAATGTCCCCGGGAAGATATCCCTCAATGTCGTCTAACATCAGGTCCGTAAGATCTTCGTGCCGATTGCCGTTCCTCGGGAGCGAATCCACATCATCTTGGAAGCCGATCATGATGGCAAACGAATTGAAATAATAGGACTGGAAGACGCGCTTGAATTGCCGAATATCTTGTGCTTCGAGCACCGCCTGAATGCGGGCCAAGTGCTGCACCGCCGCTTCGTGCGGACGCTTCCCCAAACCAAAGTGAGAGAACGCACGCGTTTTGAGCAGTGAGGTTCCCAAGCGCGCGAAGGAAGCGAAGAGACTTCGCAAAGGCGGCGGAATCCGGTTTCTGCGAATCCAGATATCGTTGAGCTTTGGATAAGACTGATAGCCGCAGAAAAGCTCGTCGCCACCGTCGCCGGAAAGAGCGACCGTGACAGAACGTCGCGCAAGCATGCTAACGAGGGTAGTCGGAATCTGAGAAGAGTCGGCAAACGGCTCGTCGTAGATAGCTGGCAATTGTGGAATCAGGTTGAGAGCATCGCTCGGCGATATGTGCTGCTCCACATGATCGGTTCCGAGAAACTTCGCAATACCTCGTGCATGCTTACTCTCGTCGTATCGCCCTTCACTGAAACCGATACTGAAGGTCCTGACTGAACAGTGGTTCATGGATTGCATCAGGGCCACTACCGTGGTTGAATCGATGCCTCCCGACAGAAAGGAGCCGATCGGAACATCGGAAACCATGCGAAGCCGCACCGCATCCCGCAATAGTTCATCTAATTGCGAGATGACCTCCTCATCCGTCGTAGCGACAAGCGGAAGATCAGTACTTCGCGGGTAATTGCAGGCTGACCAATAGCTCTCGAGCGAGGAATCCTGGGGATTTCCCGAACTGGCGGTAACAATCGTAGCCGGCATCAGTTTGCGAACGCCCACATAAATGCTTCGAGGCCCCGGGACATGGTTGTGGCACAGGTATGAGGCGAGACTGTCGCGGTCGATAACTGCCTTAAACTCGGGATGCGCGCGCAGGGCCTTCAATTCGGATGCGAACAGAAACGTGCCATTCGCCCAGCCGTAGTACAGCGGTTTAATGCCGAGTCTGTCCCGCACCAGGTACAGCTTTCTTGCGAAGCTGTCCCAAAGCGCAAAGGCAAACATTCCGATGAATCTCCGCACAGCTTCGCGCAGGCCCCACCTCTCGATGGCGGCTAACATCACTTCCGTGTCGGATCTCCCCCGCCAATCGGAATGCGCCAACTCAGCGCGAAGTTGCACAAAATTGAACACCTCTCCGTTAAACACCATCCAATACCTGCCACTACGGGAGACCATGGGTTGGTGTCCTTCCGGCGATAAATCGAGAATTGCGAGCCGACGATGGCCAAGTGCTAGGCCTACTTCTGGATCGATGTGCTGCCCTTCGTCATCCGGGCCGCGATGGCGGATGGTCGCAGTCATACGGCGCACGATTTCCCGCATATCCGCTGCCGACCTTGCCTGGCGGCGCTCTGGCGACCAATATCCCGCTATTCCGCACATAGAGCGATTTCTTTCTTACCCGGCAGATGCGCGAAGCCATGCGTCTGCGTAGGTTAAAAGCCCAGTAGCTAACAGGGAAGTGACTACGATACTGATCCCAAGACAACCGCAGGAGACAAATTTGTTGGACTCTTCTCTGCGCGTTGCAACAGAACGTGCACAGCCGTTCCCAGGACGAAAAAGGAAGCAGCGTAGAACAGCGAAGTCGAAAGTGCGATGCCCGCCACCCCAAAGAACCGCATGCAGATGATATTCAGGATCACGTCCAGCACTAGATTCAGCGCAGCGCTGTACATAATGATGTCATTGCGTTTCATCGCCGTCAGCACACGGACGATGAGAATATTCACGGCAAAAAACGGCATCTGCAGCGCATACATGGCTTGAACGTGCGCCACCACGGCAGCATCGGCAGCGGTGAAAGCCCCACGCTGCAACAACACTCGCACAATCAGCCGCGAGCCCAGGATCAGAATCAGAGTAAGCGGAACCGACAGCCCCAGCAGCAACCTCGAATACGTGTTCAAGGTTCGGCGACAGCCACTCCAGTTCTCCGCGGCTGCCATCTCTGAAAGATAGGGGATGGCTGCAGTTGTTAGTGAAATGGACATCAGATTCAGCACGACGCTGATGATCTTGTTTCCATAGTTGAGCGCGGCAACACTGCCCGGCGACAGCATTGCAGCCATAGCTTGATCGATAACCATTGCGCTGCTTCCGAGAACGCCGGCAGCGATTAGAGGGAAATATTGCTTTCGAACCTCGGCGATTCCGGTCTCCGTGCCGGGATCCTCCAGCGTTAAATGAATGTTGTACGCCTTCAATGAGAAAATTAATAGAGAGCACTCCAAGAAGGCTCCGGAGACTATTCCGCATGCCAATACCCATGGTCCGAACCAAGGAGCGAGAAATAATACTCCGGCGGTCATGATGATCGGAGAAAGAATCGGAGTGAATGCCGCGAAGGCGAATCGCCCTTCGGCATTCAACACCGATGAACAATTTGCGCTTACGCCTCCGAGAACTACGACGGGGAGAATGGCGTAATACAAATGAAGGGTCAACTCCAGCTTTTGGGCGCTGAAACCCGAAGCCAGGTGGGGGAGAATAAGTCGCCCCAGAACTGCAAGCGCGAGACACACAGAACTCAGCAGCACTGTGCTGTGCGAAAGAGCGCTCGTGAACAACCGATCCGCTGCTTTCTGGCCTTTGCTGTCGCGCACCTGAACGTACGTCGGTACGAGAGCTTGATTCAGCGAACCAGCCAGAATCGCGACAAAGTATGACGGTACGAGGTAAGCAAGAATGAAGGCATCGATCGCATCTCCCCGCCCGAATGCGCGTGCGGTGGTCGCCTCTCGAAAGGTGGCCGCCACCTTGACCACCAGCGAGAATGCCGCGACGATCACGGCAGCTCTGAATATCTTGTGATTCGCTGTCTTGGGCGACTGGAAAGCTGAAACTACACGTCCGAATGGCATTTTTTGACTAAATCAGTTACTGCGTACAGAGATTCACCTGTAGCTATGGGCTTTGAATTGCTCGTCCGTGCAAGCAACAACTTGAGTTGTGGTCTCGTCCTGCCTATTTTAGTGGAATCATCCGGGAGATTCGTTCGCCGTCAACGATCGCATTTTCCGTTCCCTTATCGACGAACTTGGTGCCTACCAGCGGAGTAAAGATGTCGTTGTGCCGGCTTCCGGACTCGAACTTTGCGTCAAGATTATTTGCTTCGTAGCGAACTCCATATAAAGCGACCTCGGCGGCATGGGCGCCAAAATGATAGGCTACGTCCCAATTCTCCAAATCTCCGCCAATCACGACATCCTGCCCGCACTGGACGAAGTCCACACCGATGCTGCCAGTATCTCGCATGCCGACAATGTGGGGATGGATAACCGTCACGTTTGCCACGGCAAAGTTGCCGATTGCAGTCAACTGCAGCCCGATATGGCCGTTCATCAAGTACGCGCTTTCGATCAGGCCTCCCGTGTAATTGCCGCTGCCGTCCAACCGCAACAGGACCTGGTTGTTTGGTTTGTAGAATCCTGAAATCCGGCTGCGGTAAATGGAGAAGTCGATGGATCTGGCCAGGTTGATTCCGGTCGCGTTCGAACTGGCCCCGGAAATGTCAAGCGCGATGTCAGACCAGGAGAAGCCGAGTGTGTTGTCACTGGCGGCTCCCACGGAAACTGCTGCGCCGTCGCCAGTGAACGTGAGATACGTGCCACCGTAGGAACGACCGCCCATCAGACCCCCGAACGGCGTAGCTCCTACAAAGGCGACGTTTTGAGTGCCTGGCGCCACGTAGATATGAAACTTGCCCATATTCAACCGGACCACTCCCAACAAAATGCTGAGATTCGATTTGTTGATATTGATGTCGCGAGACAACGTTTGCTTCCCGCCAAGGTTCCTGGCATCAATGATGGCACCCTCATCCGGAACGGTCTTAAGAGTGGCCAGAAGGTGACTGCTAAAATCATTTCCCGGAGTTTTGTCAGCGTAGAGGACCTGTGCCGCACCCAGCTGAGTGAGGAACATCCCGACGACGCCAATCAGCACGAATCTGCGCAACATATATTCCTTTCGATCGATGAAATATTGGCTACAGCCCGGAAGCAGTTGTTGTTACCGGACCCGGGCCGGAACACGAATTCCATCTATTGAGGGTTCGTACCGGCGGTGCGTGGCATGCACGAGGATCGAATGCCGTACGCGCTCGACTTGTTCAGCAAGCACCGCACTATGCGTAAGCAATAATCCGAATACAATCCAGGTGATGCGATTCGAATTCCAGTCGATGGTGGTCACTCCGATGCACCAGCAAACCAGAACTCCAAACCAAAGCAGCTTCGCCCCCCGCGGCATTTTCCACATACTCACAAAAAGAGCGAGCAGAAGTACGGAAAATATCGCCAGACCGATCGTGCCCTGCTCAGTGAGAATAGAGACGTACGTGTTGTGCGCGCTCATTCCCAGCCCCACCGCCTGATCAAAGTTACCGATTCCGATACCCAGGAAGGGATGGTCCTGGATAATGTTCCAGGATGCGACCCAGACGGCTACTCGACCATTGAGATCCCCGGACTGCAGTTGCGAAAGAATGGTCGAGAGGCGGGAAGTCGCTACCTCTGGGATCCAAGCGTACGCTGCCAGCAATCCTCCCGTAATTCCACAAACCGCGACCGCCTTCTTGGAAAGATTTTCCTGGGCGGAGAATAGCGGCAGGAAGCAGATGCCGACGAGCGCAACCACAAAGGCCGAGCGGGACGCAGTGAGTGCGATAGCAAACAATGCGACAAAAACATAGCTTAATGCGAAGAGCCGGATATGCAACTTGCGCTGGCGGACACCCATATAGATGGCAAACGGCACTCCCATGGCCAATCCCAGGGCCAGTCCGTTGGGATTGACTCCTTCATCGATGCTGTAGCGAAACTGCTTGGCGCCGAATGGAACGCCAGTGTGGATGAAATCCAGAATGGTCTGGCACGAAACCACAAATCCGCTGATGATGTAGGTCCAGAGCAACTGGTTGATGCGCTTGATACTATCCGCAAACTCCCAAATTAACCAAACTGACCACATGACCTGGAGGTTGGTACGCGCCATGTATGTGCTCTGTTCAACATCGACCGTCCATAGAATGGTCAAGAAAGAGTAGAGCAGGACCACCAGGCAGAGTATGTGCTCAGTTCTGGGGTGTCGAATCGCACCGTTGAAAAGCACGGCGAGCACTCCGACGACGAATGCAAGCACCCCTGCAACTCGGGCGATCCCGCCCAGTTGGTCGCCGAAATTGACGGCGTCCTGCCATGGTACGACGAAGATGAAGAGTGCAAGGGACCAGAAGGCAAGTTGCCGCATAGAGTCTGCTGAAACTACATGGCCGTTTGAAATTGTTGGGGCTGGGTAGCCTTTGCCATTACCTGTTCGACCGCCTGGCAGGTCATAGCAATGTGTTCGTCAGAGAGGGTCGGATGGACAAGGAACATGATGCTGGTTTCGCCCAATCGTCTCGCCGAACCCATACGCTCGGGTCTGCGTCGCGTCACGAAGGCCTTCTCCAAATAAATCTCGCTACAAGTGCCGACAAAACAGGGAACTCCTTCGGCGACGATTGCCTGCATGATGGCATCGCGGTCCCAGCCAGCCTGCAGCGTTTCCGGACGCACGAAGGTGTAATACTTGTAATAGACGTGGCGGCTATCGTCGGGCGGCACCGTGACACGCAGTCCGGGCAGCTTGGAGAATCGTGAATTCAGTGTTGCCGCGTGGCGGCGGCGGGTTTCGATCCACCGCGGCACCTTCGTCAGCGCTACGCGGCCAATCGCCGACTGTATCTCCGTCATGCGCCAGTTGGTGCCGAATGATTCGTGCAACCAGCGGAAGCCAGCCGGGTGGTCACGGTTGTGCGTGGCATCGTGATTCTTGCCGTGATCCTTGAAACTCCAGGCGCGCTCCCAGATCTCGCGGCTGTTGGTGGTGAGCATGCCGCCTTCGCCTGCAGTCGTCATGATCTTATCCTGACAGAAGGAAAAAGCCGCTGCATCGCCGATAGAGCCGACCGGACGGCCCTTATAGGTCGCGCCCTGCGCTTGCGCGCAATCCTCGATGACTCGCAGATCGTACTCCGCTGCTAACTCGAGGATCGAGTCCATGTCGCAGGGCCATCCTGCCAGATGTACTGCGAGGATTGCTTTGGTTCGCGGCGTAATTGCCCGTCGAATGGTTTCCGCGGTGATGTTCTGGCTTTCAGGATCGACATCGGCACAAACCGGACGCGCGCCGCGCATCACGGCGCAACTCGCGGACGCGATAAAGGTGCGGCAACTGGTGATGACCTCGTCGCCCCGTCCGATGCCGAGCGCATGCAGAGCAAGCTCCAGCGCGACCGTGCCATTAGCCACACAAACGGCGTACTTCGTGCCTACCGATTCAGCGAATTCGCGTTCGAACCGGCGACCCTCCTCGCCCGTCCAGTAATTAACCTTTCCGGAGCGGAGGACCGAGGCTGCTGCCTCGATTTCATCACCTTCGAAATAAGGCCAGGGCGAAAAAACTAGCCGTTCCTGTGCGGACGATGGCAGGTTTTGTCGCTGAGCCGCGGTTGTGTTCATAGAGTCGCTATGAAAGGATCTGATTTGGTGCTGCGCTCACCACGACTACTTGCCAGCGGCGGCGGTTTTCGCGGCCCTACACGGACGAGCCGGCACACCGACAACGGTTGCATCGGACTCGACATTCTTGGTAACCACGGCGCCCGCGCCGACAATGGTGTGGGAACCGACCTGAAGATATTGCAGAATCTGCGCCCCGGTGCCGACCAGCACGCCTTCGCCGATTACCACGCCGCCAGAAATGTTGGCTCCAGGGTTGACCACTGAACCTCGTCCGATGCGCACTTCGTGGCCCAGGGTGACGCCGAAATTCACCAGCGCAAACGGTTCCAGCGCGATGTTCACGGTTGCGACCGTCCCGGCTCCGATGAAGCAACCTTCCCCCAGTTGTGCCGAGTCAAGATCGATTACCGCCGTTGGATGGATGAGTGCTGGCCATTCGATTTCTTTCAGCAACGCTGTGATCCCAGCAGCAAGTTCTAATCGAGTCGCTGGGCTCCCGACGCCGAGCGCGAGCGCATCTACCGAGGAACGATTCTGTTCAAGCCAGCTGAAACCGCCGAGCACCCGGTCGCGAGTGTCGTGGCCTCCGAGACGCGAGACGTCGCTGACGACGTAGCCGAGGAAATCGAACCGGGGTTCGGCCCGATTGATCCAATGCAGCGCTGACGCAACCTCACGAGCCATCCCACCGGCACCGATGATGACGATTCGCTTGCGCTTCATCAGGCGTTTCCCTGTTCCCGCTCCGTGTTTACGCCTACAAACTCTGGCATGGTTGCGTGACCCGGTGTGGAAATACCAACGCACTTCAAGACTTTCCAGGCGGTCGTTGCCAGAATCTTGAGATCCAGCCAGAAGCTCCGGTGATCCACGTACCACAGGTCAAGCTCGAACTTCCGATTCCAATTCAGAGCATTCCTACCATTGATCTGCGCCCAGCCCGTGATCCCTGGCTTCACTTCGTGCCGACGCATCTGTTCCGGCGAGTAGCGGTTGAGGTATTTCGGTAGCAGTGGCCGGGGACCGACCAGGCTCATTTCGCCGCGAATCACGTTGATCAATTCGGGCAGTTCGTCCAGGCTAGTGCAGCGCAGGAACCGTCCAAATGGCGTCAGGCGCTCCCCGTCCGGGAGCAATTGACCATTGGCGTCATGAGCAGCGGTCATAGTGCGGAATTTGAGGCAGGTAAAGAGTTGACCGCGCAGCCCCGGCCGCCGTTGCCGAAAAAGGACTGGCGAGCCGGCGAGCAAGCGGACAACAACGGCAATCGCGGCCAGGACTGGGGAGAGCACAAGGAGCAGACCGATTGCCGTCAAAAGATCGAACGACCGCTTTGCCCATCGACTGGTCTGCGAGGTAATACTATCCGAATGATTTCGACTCCTCCCCTGCTTCTCTTGAAGAAGGTCGCGATACACCTGGAGGTGCGCCCGCCAAATCACCTCCGGGCGAAAATCTCGCTCCATTCGCTCGCGTCCGGCTCGTCCCATGCGCGCTCTCGCTTCTGGATCGCCCAGCAGTTTATCGATGGCCACAGCAAGAGAATTCGAGTCCCCAACCGGCACCAGAAGTCCAGTAACGCCATCGAGAATCGAATCGATTGCGCCTGTGGCATTCGTAGTGACGACGGGGACGCCGCTGGCTTGCGCTTCCAGCGCAACTCCAGGAAATCCTTCTCGGTAAGTTGGCAGCGCGAAGATATCCATGACTGCGTAGTAGGGTGCGGTGTCGGCGACGAATCCCAGCCGGATTATCTCCGGGTCTGACTCGATATAGCGTCGAGCTCTACCCTCCACGGGATTCCCTTGTTCAAAATCTCCAATCAACAGCAAACGAGTGTTCGCGCGAGTTCCTTTAATTCGCCGGAACGCCTGGACCAACTCTCGAATCCCTTTATCCTTCACCAAACGGCCAACGAACCCGATTACAAGCTCATTCTCGGCAATGCCCAGTCGCTCGCGAATAGCATCAGCTTCAAACCGCTTCTGATCGCAGGGAACAAAGCGGACTAGATCGACCCCGCGGCTGCCGTTCGCCAACACGGTTGTTTTGTTCGCTGGTACCAGCTTTAGATCAACCACCCGCGAACCCAGGCTCGGGCTGATGCACACCACGCGATGGGCGCATTGGCAAGAAATCCATTCGGTTGCCCACAGCAGGGCGCGCTTGAGTCCGGTTGTGGTCTCCAAGCGTAGCCCGCGCAAGGTGTACACCCGGCACGGTACTCCAGCCAACCAACCGGCCACACCGCCAAGCAGCCCAGCTTTAGGCGTGCTGACATCCACCAGGCTAGGATTCTGCTGCTTCATGGTGCGGAATATCTGGTATAGAGAGATCAAGTCCCGCAGAGGACTGATCTCACGCTGCATCGCTACGGCTACTCTCGCGGCGCCATGTCGGCTGGCTACCTGGTCAAGCAATTCTCCGGGAGATGAGACTAACGTCGCCCTTATCCCCGCGTCCTGCAGGTATCCTAAGAAGCCACCGTAGAAACTACAGGTAAGTGGCGAGGTGACGACCAACAGAATTTTCTTAGAAGACGGACTCATTTTGTAGTCCAAGGTGGACAGGCGTTGCACTGGTGGCTGGCTCGAACGAGTGCAACTGGACTGCTTAGGGCATTCGGTAAATCGTTGCCGAAGCCGCTCCGGGCATTGCGGCTCCAATTCCCTTCAGAACGTTCTTGCCGGTGCTACTCGGCACAAACAAGATGTCATTATCCTGCAGTGGCATGTCGGGAGCCTTGGACGCCAGGATCTTCTTCAAATTCACGGGAATCTCTTCGCGGCCTTGCGCTGTGGTGCGAATAATCCGGACGTCGCTCTTCGCCGCCGTGTAATTCGTGCCCATCGATAATGCAACCGCTTGGAGAACGGTTAGATGCTGGTCGTGACTCATGGGAAAACCACCGGGGCGTAGAACATCTCCGATGACGTATACAATTCCGGTTCGCTCCACGAAGATCGTGTCACCGGGCAGAATCTCCGGGTTGTTTACGGGCTGGGGAGCCGCGCCCGATGTTACGCTCACATTGTCCGGCTGATCCGGATGATTGGCATGAGTGATGGTGATAGTCGTGCCGGCTAACGCAGTAAGACCTTCGGCCATAGAGAGATAATCGAGCAAGCGATGCGCCCCGAAAGCGGGGTAGACACCCGGTTTATGGACCTCGCCTACGATCGAAACCCCTTGGGTTGCAGACTCGGTGACGAATATCGTGACTTGTGGATCCTTGAGGAAACCGCCGTCGATGAATTTCTGGCGAATCATGTTCTGAGCTTGTGCGGGCTGCAGCCCTGCCACATGAATCGAGCCTACCAACGGCAGCAAGATATCGCCGGAGTTGTTGACACGGAGTTTTCCTGTTAGTTCCGGAGTGTCAAAAACACTCATTTCCACAAGATCGCCGGCGCCAACCGGGCCTGCCGCACCACTGCTGAACCCGGAGCTCCCCACGAGGGGAGCAGGAGAAGGTAAGACCGGCATTCGGTCCTCCTGCGCAAACCCAGCCTTGGGTACGCAGATCATCAGGAGAAGCAGAGCCGTACAAAGGCCAGGGTAATTCTTGACTTTATTCATGCACATCCTCGAATAGGCTGTGGGCGCTAAGAATGCTTATCAGACTACGTTTCAATGATGACCGTTGCCGTTGCCGTTGCCGTTCCCACCTAACTGGTCAAGGTGGTAATAGCTGTGATGTTCATCGCCGTAATATCCATAATATTGCCGATAGTCGACCGAGTTAAAGGAGAGGTCGTTCACGACAACACCGGCGATATTGGCTCCCGCCTTCCTGAGGACATCACGCGCACGTATCAACGACTGGCGGCCTGTCTGTTCCGACCGGACAATGAGCACGACCACGTCCGCAACTCGGGCGCACACTACGGCATCCGTCACAGCCAATACCGGCGGAGTGTCAAGCACGATGTAGCGGAAGGTTTGCCGCCAGCCCTGCACTAATTGATGCATGGCGCTCGAAGCGAGCATTTCCGAAGGGTAAGGCGGCATGTGTCCAGCCGGAAGGACATGCAGACCGGGAATCTCCGCGATATTGACGACCGCTGCTGCGGAATCCTGTGTTCCCGCCAGGCAGGCGCTCAAGCCTCGGTTCATCGCTATGCCCAGGTACTTATGGATCGCCGGCCGCCGCATATCGGAATCGACCAGGAGGACGCTCTCTCCGGTCTGGGCCAGGACCACCGCCAGATTAAGTGACGTGAAACTCTTGCCTTCTTGCGTCATGGCACTGGTCACGAGTATCACTTGCGGGGGCTTCTCCGGTGAGGACAGGAGGAGAGAAGTGCGCAAGGCTCGAAAAGCCTCCGCGCCACCGGAATTGCGCTGCTCCATGGTTACGGGCAGAATCAATTGCGGCGGGTCCGTGCGAGCTAGTGACCTTTGTCCATTCTTGCCTTTCGAAGCAACGCTGGGGATGATGCC
The DNA here is from genome assembly GCA_013288805.1 of Acidobacteriota bacterium. Lineage (GTDB taxonomy): Bacteria > Acidobacteriota > Terriglobia > Terriglobales > Acidobacteriaceae > JABDBE01. The sequence continues at coordinate 49,795 of JABDBE010000007.1, read as the reverse complement.
AAGTGAAGGCAGGGAACCGTAGGTCTCAATGTCTTCCGGGGTGCGAATGGAATTATCGAAGTTTTCAACCACGAAAGCCAGAACAATCCCCAACAGCAGACCCCCTATACAACCTAGGCCAATGTTCAACGGGATCTTGGGCGCGACCGGTTCGCTCGGTATACTGGCCCCATCCACAATGTTGATGTTGCTCGATTTCAGGCCTGCCAGGATGCCTGCCTCCTGCAGTTTTTTAAGCAAATCCTCATAAAGGTCACGGCCGGATTCCGCCTCTTTCTGCAGAATGCCATACTGCACCGCCGCTTCGTTCATATTGAAGGCTTCTTGCTTCTCATCCTCAAAGCTGTGTTGCAGCATCTGCTCGGATTTAAGTGCTGCCTGGAACTCCGCGCGTACAGCTTCTCCGACCTTCTCCACTTCTTGGCTGATGCTCAAGTCCAGCTCGCTTAATTGGGATTGCAGCTGGGCGACGCGAGGATACGAGGCTCCATACTTGGCCGCCCACTGCGCGTATTGTGATCTCGCTTCCGCCCGCTCCTTGTAAAGCGCTCCGAGCACACTCTCGGGAGCGATGTTCGCAATCAGCTCGGGGTTCTCGGTCATCGCGATGCGATATTTCGCCTCCTTCACAATGCGATCACCCTCGGCCGCGGCCAGCGCTTTGTTCAGCTCCTCCAGTTTGTCAATCACGATGTTGTGGGTTTCGTCGGTGCCCAGGATTCCTGTTTTCTTCTGATACGCGATCAGCTTTTCCTGCGCGGATTCGGAACGCTTCTTCAAATCATCGAGTTGTTTCGTCAACCATTCGGAAGTTTGCTGCGTGGCTCTGTATTTAGTCTGGAAATTGTGTTCGATGTAGGTACTGGCTACCGCATTGACGACGTCGGCGGCGAGTTTGGGATCCCGGCTGCGAAAATGGATCTCGACGATCTCGGTTTTGGGGTCCAATCGGGCATTCATGGACTTGTGAAACAGGTCTGTAACTTTTGCCCGCTGCTGCACATCCAGGCTGTCAAAGTCAGCCGTGGACAGTTGGCCCTCCTGGCGGATGAAGTCCTTATTGCGGTGGAGTCCAAGCTGCTTGATCACGCTAAATGCGATGGTGTCACTCTGCACAATTCGTAGCTGAGTCTCGAGTTTCGTGTTTATATCGAGACCGATCGGCATCACAACCTGGCCAAGGCCGAGGTCATCGGTGCCATCGAGATCGAGTAGGAGTTCGGCGGATGCCTCGTATCGTTTGGGAAGAATCAGAGAAACGGCGGTGACCAGCAACACCACTGCCGCCAGACTGCCGAGAACGAGCCATCGCCGCTTTCGGAGGACGCGACAGAGCTGGACAATCGAAATCTGATCGTTGCAGGTGTCCACCGTGGCGGCATGAATCTGGGAGAAAGTGAATTTCCCCAAGTCACGATTGCCTGTTGTTACAAGCTTGTTATCGGTCATAAAGTTTTTGAGGAATGGGGCTCATCCTCCACTGGTGCCGTGATCCTTCAAGGCAATACCTCGCTGACTCCGACACCGGGCAGCGCGTGCTCAGGTAATAGTGCCTTCGTCCAGAATTCCGTGTAAGTCATGATGGCGTCATCGACACTGACACAGAGACTAGTTCCGTCCATCAGCACCGATTGAAAGCCCTGATGCGCGGCAATCAACGCAGCCAGACCTAGAGCTGCGATGCCGGGGTCGACATCGCGGATTAGGCCTTTAGATGAACAACGCGTAAGATACTCGCGAAGTGGCTGAAAGAGTGTGACTAAATGCTTCCGCAAGATGCGGTCGGCTCCGTAATCCAGTTCAAACAAGCATAGATAGAGCAGGCGAATGGTCTCGGGCTGATGATGCAAGGTCTCGACTAGCACAGCGATAATCCCAGGCAAGACAGTTCGCGGATTCTCATCAACTTCGAGCCGTCCTCTCAGTTCCTTGCTGATTCGCAGACGCCGGAGACGAGATTCAGTTGCCGCCCAGAAGAGATCTTTTTTCCGCGGAAAATGACGGAACACTGTAACTTCGCTAACCCCTGCCAGTCGGGCGATCTCATGAGTGCTGCTGGCAGCAAAACCCTGGCGCGAGAATAGCTGCACGGCCGCTTCAACGATGCGGTCCGCGGTGCCGTTCGTGATTTGAACCTTTGAAACGGGCATTGGGTTTAGTTGTGGTTCAGCTTGGGACAGAGAAAGAGAGACGAAACGGAATGAGAATAATCCGGCGCCACTAGAGAGCTTCCACAGCGTCAGCATCCAACTCGACGGCTACACTTTGTTGAATGAGGTCGACCGTGATCACGACGCGCAGGCCTTTGGCATTTCGAACCAGGGTGCCTTCCAATCCCTGCAAAGGCCCGGCATGAATGCGCACCCTGCGGCCGATTGCGAGGCCGCGATATGGTTCGAATTTCTGCAGGTGCAGGCCGGAACGCAGAGTTTCAATCTCGAAATCCGACAGCTGAGCAGGTTCGCCCTTGGGGCCGACAAACGAGAGAACTCCGGGCACATCGAGGACTCGCACGCGTTCGCTGCGCGGAATATTCACAAACAGGTACCCGGGAAACAGTGGAAGTTCGACTTGCGCCTTGCAGCCATTTTTCCAGCGGTGAATGCTGCGGAACAAGGGAAGAAAAGATTGCACACGGCGGTGTTCGAGATGTTCGCGAACCCGTTTCTCATGTCGCGGACTCGTATAGACGGCGTACCAATGGGGAGGGCGCCCGGCAGTCGGAAATAATGGAGGCGGTAATAAGTTCGCATTCGCTGAAGTGCTGCCGTTGATCGCTTGAGACAAGGCTTCGCCCCCGTCGCTTAGATAGCGTTTGTTTGCTTTGAAAATTTGGTTGGTACTCGCGGCCGATGTTGAAGACCGCATACTGTAACCGCGAGTTCGTAGGCTTGCGGTGTAAGTAGGCGACTACACTCTTCGCCGCGGTTCTAGATGCATGGCGGGTGCCAATTCGGTATATTCGCTAACTTGTTTTTTCTTGGGTAGTTAGCGGTTCCGATTCGGGAAGACCGGGCATGTTGCGTCTCAAAAGGAGAGAAGCCTCAGGAATAAGTGGGGCGTGAGTGTCATGGTTCGAGATTTTGAGATTGAAGGTCATTGCAAGCAGTCCGACAAAATCGATCCTTATTACTTATTACTTCTTATTTCCGCGGCGAGGAACCTTTATACACTCGAACAAGCGATGGGTCTGCATGAGAACAAATCCTACTCCCATCGCAAGCTTGTCTGTATCCGCGGGAACGGGAGCTTTAGACAACGGATATTCCAGGGCAGGCGGGCGGGGCGTCTCAAAGCGAGAGAAAAATTTGGCAATTCCGTCTCCTGTGTCTCATTCGCGATACGAAAAACCACATCGACATAATCTTCAGAATAGATATCCGATCGGCCGCCCGAATTTTTTCTGGGCCGCGAGCAAGATGTAGCATGGCGTGTAAATGCGCGATGCTACACGTTTTATCCTCATCTTCCGCCGCGCGAAGTGCAATCCAAAGTGCTTGATCCTCAGCTACTAGTGTCGAATGCCGAGGGCAAGTTAGTCTCGGTGATTAAAGTGCTCTAATGCAGCGGGGCTCCGCGGATGATTCGGCCTTGGCCAGCGTTTTCGTAACTGGCGGAGAATGGCATTCGCGAGACTGAAGCTTGAGCACCGGGAGGAAATGGTGCGTAACCGTTATAAAAGGTCTTACATCTGTATCACGTTTGTACTGGCATCGACGCTTTCGCTGATGGCGCAGTCCGATCGTACGGGCGGCCAACGGTGGGAAGACGTTCAAGCGACCGGCGAGCCTCTTCTTATTAGCGCTGCCCTGGTCGAGGCTCCAGCATTCGGCGTGGGCAGTGAATCCGATCTGCCGGACGCTCCAAGCAGCTCCAGATCCGACTCGTCAACCGCCGACCCAGCGCCATCCCCGGTTGTTAAGAAAGAATCTCACGGAGCGCTGCCCGCAGCCACAGGTGGCCCGCTCTCACCCGATCGCAGTGTTGCAGACCGGAACTACCTGCTGATCAACGGCGGAATGATCGGCGCAAGTATTTTTAACGCGGAAATGACCATACACTGCCTGCAGAAACATCCGTCGTGTAACGATGTTCCTTCGTCCCTGAAGAGCCGAACCGCGCTTTACGGCATCGGGATTCCCGCCGACCTCGGCATTGCGTATCTGAGCTATCTCATGAAGAAGAAGCACAGCCGTATCTGGTATGTACCGTCTGCAATTGTCGGCGGCGCCAACCTGTTTCTGGGCGTACGTGCTTATCGCTGGTCGCAGGATCAATGAAAGCGCTGAGTTCTCGCTTTCAAATCAAGGCTGGCAGTTACCGCGCTGCGATCACGTCGTAGGGCCGCATCATTTCGTTGTCCTCGTGCTCGAGGATGTGGCAATGCCAGACGTAACGACCGACAAAACCTTCGAAGCGAACGATGATTCGTGTGACCATCCCCGGATCCGCTCGCACCGTATCTTTCCATCCGGCTTCGTTCGGATCGGGCGCTACCGCCGGCCCCGTGTACTTCATCACGCCTTGGTTCTTATAAAAAAAAGGTTCAAAGCGGCGCCGGTCGAGGATCTGGAATCGAACCAGATGCAGATGGATGGGGTGGGAATCATCGGTCAGGTTAATCAGGTTCCAGATTTCCACCGAGTTCAGGACCGGATTTTCCGTGACCGGCATACTCCAGTGAGCACGGTTGAGCAACATGGTGACCGGGTTCTGCGCCCGGTCGTCGATTTCGCTGAGCGAAAGCATGCGGGTTTTGGCGGCTTCGGATTCCGGAATCTTGGGTACGGGCCGCAGTGCCGAAGGCAGTGAACTTGTGTCGGTGGTTTTGTTTCGTGCGACTCGAAATTGCATCACCGTGAAGGCATCGCTCTTGAGGACAATCTGTTCGCCCGCGTGCTCGGCGAAATCCACGATTACGTCCGCGCGCTCGCTGGGCGCAAGCAGCAAATGGTCGAGCGAAACCGGCGCGGCCAGCAATCCCTGATCACTGCCGATCTGGTGAAAACTCTGTCCGCTGGAAAGCGACAGGTGAAAAAATCTTCCGTTAGCCCCGTTGAGAACGCGAAAACGATATTTGCGCGGCTCGACTTCGAGATACGGAAACAGTTTCCCGTTCACTAAAATGGCATCACCAAAATACTCAGGAATCCAGGGAGACTTTGGATCCGGCGAAACCGGATAGTAGAGTTGGCCCTGCGCGTCGAACATGCGATCGTAGATCACCAGAGGAATTTCGTATTTGCCACTGGGCAGATTCAGAGAGTCCTCGACCGAGTCACGAATAAGAAAGACGCCGAGCAAGCCAGCGACGACATTGAGGCGGTTAATCCCAAGAGTATGGTCGTGATACCACAGCATGGCCGCGTCCTGGTTATTGGGATAATGATAGAGTGCGGATTTCCCCGGTACATACCAGCTCTCCGGATAGCCGTCGCTCTCGGGAGGAGCCTTCGCGCCATGGAGGTGAACCACCGTACGGACATCGGGTTTGTCAGTCTCCGCGCCGTGAATGTTGTGGTCAATGGGCAGAAAGTGCGCCGTTGGTAGCTCGTTCTCCCATTCCACCAGCAGTCCTTGACCGCTTCGCGTTTCAAGGGTTGGTCCCGGGGAACTCGAACCAAATCCCCATAGCCTCGTCGGTTTCACATCGCGATGTACTTTACTTTCGATCTGCCGCATGGCGAAGCGATAATAGGGAAGTTTGGCGGTCGGCTCCGTCGGGCTCGGGCGATACCCGCTAGCCTGCGCGAACTCGGGAATCGGAAGCGGATCCACAAACTGCGTCAATGAATTTGGATCGAGGAGTGGCCGCACCGGCGGCATTTGCCGGTTGCGCATGGCTTGCGGAATCATCAGACCCGCACTTATCATCCCACTCTGCTGTAGGAACCTTCTTCGGGTAACGGACACTCCCGGCTTCTCCTAGCGAGAATCTGATTTGCGGCCGCGATTCGACAAAAGACGACCCGACAAAATAAGAACGAGCATGCGAACCACAAGTCTCGCATGCCCGTTTCTGTTTTAGCTAATTCAAAATGGCTCACCCACCAAACTGCGTTGGTGATGCCGGTTTCTTATCGCGCTGGCTCGCCAGTGTTCGGGTCGAGGAACAGGCGACCGTCCCTTCTCCCCCTGCTGAAGTCGAACATTTGGCTGATGGAACTGGCGATTCCGTCAAAGGATCCCTGACCGATGCGCTGCCCGCCGAGCCAGTTATCCTCGATAAAACGGATGACCGAAGTCTGATCGGTCACGGTGTGGTCGACGAAGTTCTGTCTTGCCCAGGGAGAGACGACCAACAGGGGCTGACGCGGACCATATCCGCAGCGTCCAAGTGCGTGTGCATTCCCCGAATTGATTCCAGGCAGGGAATTGGTGGCAGTGCCACAAGCATCCGGCCCAGTGAGAGCGTCGGCCGGACCAGTGGATTGATTCACGATTGGGCTCATTTGGTGATCGTACCAGCCGTCGGAATCGTCGTAGAGAATGACTACGGCCGTGCTGTCCCAGTCGCGCTGTGATTGTAGAAAGTTGATGACCTTTACGATGAAGTGCTGTTCGTCGATGGGGTCAGAGTAACCAGCATGGCCATCCTGATAAGCGGGCGCCTTCAGGAAATTCACGGCCGGGAAGTTACCTGCTTTCACAGCAGCGAAAAAGTCCTCAGTATCGTACTCGTGATTCGCTGGACCTGCATTTCCGATTTCAGCGATTGATTTCGGGCGCGTGTGGTTCGGATTCGCGGTGGACGCGTAGTACTCAAAGAACGAATGGTGTGGAACATAATCAGCGGTGGTCCCTGCGAGTCCGGTCGAGCTTCTTGCGCAGCCCGTGGTGCCATTGGGGTTCTTGATATTCAGGTTAAAGCCGCCCATGAACGATCCCCAGGTCACGCCAGCCGCGGTGAGCAGGTCGCCGATGTTCTTTGAACCCATCTGGGCTTGGCCCCCAGTGGGGTTGGAGCATACATCATTCAGCGGGTCAGGGTCGCCGATCATTGTCAGAGAACCGTCTCCACCATCAACCTCGCCGCCGGTACCATTCAGAGTCTTGACCACGCCGTTGGTCTGGCCCGACACGAGATTGACCACGCCCGGCGAGGAAGGACCGAATGTGCTGCTGAAAGAGTTATCGTTCATAGCGAAGTATTGAGCGTAATTCCACAGGGCGGTGACGGTGTTGCCGTCGAAGTAGCCCATGGTCAAGCCGGTTGTGTCGACGATGCCTCCCCCGGAAGGCGGCGGCCCAGCCGTTCCCATCGATGCCGGAAACAGATCCATAGCGCCCGCGTCGAAGCCAATTTGCTCAGCGGTGTAGTCATGATCTTGATCCGCAGTCACGGCCTGGGAGCGATCCAGGCGGAAGGGATTCGTCGCGCCCGCTCCATTCGCTGTATTCAAGTTAGGGTTCAAATTCAAGAGAGCATTAGTGAATCCGTTCACCGTGGGTGTCCCGGGCAGGGCGTGGAATTGCGGTTCTCCCTTGGGGTTGAGCGCAGTTGGGTACGTCCCGAAATAGTGGTCAAAGGAAATGTTCTCGTTGAAAATCACCACGATGTGCTGGATGGGCATATTTTTCGGTTGCGAAGCGCCAAATGCGGGCGAAACACTCGGTCCCAGGGCTGTGGTTAATGCTGTGAGTAAGGCCAGCATTTTCCTGGGGGTGGCTGATGCTCTGATTCGGTTGAACATATTCCTCCTCGTTCCTTCGGTCAACTGTCACCGCTTGCGTTGAACGGATCGTTGCCGAGGAATAGGAAGCGTAGACGGTCCGTATTTCTTGCTGGTGACACGATTGTTAAAGATGTATGAATTTGACATCGCAAACTTGACCCAAGTCCCGGAATCCTAGCAGGGCGGGCGATTCTGCCCTGGGCTGCACTTAGCCGGTTCTGATTGACCTGCACCCCACTTCATCAAAATCCCCGCCGCAAGCAACCAGAATGTGCCACGTTCCTAAAACGCCAGCTTGTTCTGTTTTCGTAACACTCGCGGACCGAAGCATCCAACCAAACCCTCCTTGTGTTAACAAAAGATTGCGGAGACAGGCCGCCGCAGCGCACCTCGAATCAAGGCCGTCCGCCTACATTGTAGAAACGTGCCGGAAAGATGCGCGAAAGGAGGCACTACGTGGGCATGCTCGCAGCCAGTTCCGCTTCGAGAGCAATATCCGCTTTTGCTCGAGGAGCCAGGGTGCTCGGAGAAAGAATATTAATTGTTGAAGACGAGAAAGAAACCCGCGGGGTGTTGCGGGATTATCTCGAGGACAAAGGGTACGAAATCGCGACTGCTGAGACCTGCGCACTTGCAGAGCAAATCTGGCATACAAGTCGACCAGATATTGCTATCCTCGATTACAGTCTGTCTGACGGAAATGCTCTTGGCCTTATACCTCGTTTGAAGGCCGTTGATCCTTCTGTTCCCATTATCATCCTGACCGGGTATGGTTCGATTGACTTAGCCGTAGAAGCTCTCAAGCTGGGAGCAGATCTTTTCTTGCCGAAGCCTGCGGAATTGGCCGCTCTCCACCTTCTGATCCAGCGCAGTCTCGACAGTCGGCGAAATCATCGTCAGCAGTTGGCGGAACGGCTCCGGAGCAGTCGCGGAATCATGGATCCTTTCCTGGGCAAGAGTGACAGTGTGCGAAGACTTGCTGATCTGGCTCATAAGCTTGCGTTGAGCGATGCTCCCGTTCTAATCCGGGGCGAAGCTGGCACAGGCAAGGGAACCGTGGCAAGGTGGCTGCATCACAACGGTCCCCGGGCCGGTGAGACTTTCATTGATCTGAATTGTGGTCGATTTCCGGGTGGCCTGCTGGATGCGGAACTATGCGGAGACGTGCTGGGACCCGTCGCATCGCAGAACCGCCCCGGGCTGCTCGAGATCGCCCAGAAGGGGACAATCTTCCTCGATGAGATTGAAAATGTGGATTTCCAGATCCAGCCAAAACTGCTGAAGATCATGGATGAAAAACAATTTCGCAAGCTCGGCGAAGTTTGTGATCGAAGAGTGGACGTTCGCTTCATTGTCGCGACTCAGCAGGCCACGCTGCCGCTCGTCCTGCGCAAACAATTTCGGGACGAACTGCACCATCGCGTCAGTTGGACTTCTCTTTCGCTCCCTCCTCTGCGCGAGCGGTTGGAAGATCTGCCCATGTTGAGCGCCCACATCCTCCGCGAGTTGGCTGCCGATTTAGGGATCGGAAACCTGGAACTTGGAGGGGTTGCGTTGCGAGCGTTGCAGGGTTATTCCTGGCCGGGAAATATTCGGGAACTTAGAAATGTTCTGGAGCGTGTTGTGCTCGTCACCGGAAAAGATGTCTCGCCGAGCCAGGATTCTCGTTTTGACGCGCACGTCGAGCAGTATCTAGCAGGCATTGGCCGCTCTGGAACTCTAGAGGAGATCGAGCGCGGCTACATTCAGCAGGTGCTTCGCGACGAGCACGGCCGCGTCCAATCTGCGGCCAGAAAGCTCGGCATTCCCCGGAGTTCCCTCTACCACAAACTGAAACAGTACAAGATGGGGTCCGGTCTGCGGTCGGCTTCCTGACACAGAACCATGCGCTGCCCCAACTGAGCGCTCGCTGAAACTCAAAGAACGGGTCGTGGTAGATTCAGCCGCCCGCGCCGAAACAATCACCCCGCGACCCGGCGCACGCCGTTATTGCCCGATTGAGCTCGCGACTGAAGAGAAAACGTTGTTTGAGCTGCCGCCGATAAGCCGTATCGTCCCGACCACTAGAACCAGAATCACGGCAAGCATCACGGCATACTCTGCAATGTCCTGGCCCTGTTCCTCAGACCATAGTCGTTTCATCAACTTCTCCATTAATTTCCTCCATTGTGTGTGGTGGCGCGCGCGTTAATAATGCCCGTAGCGTACGCCATTGTCAATTCAAAGTTGCATCCGCCGCGGCTATTTTGTCCCCAGCCAGCGTTCGTAGTGCAAGCCATTTAGAATAAGCGACGATGAGTTTCGTGCTCGAGTTCGAGAATGTCACGAAAGAGTATCGCAGCTTCGCCAGCAAGCGACGCCTGCGCGCTCTCGACAGTTTCAGCCTCGCGGTTGAGGCTGGAGAGATCTTCGGTTTCCTCGGACCAAACGGTGCAGGCAAGAGTACGGCTATTCACCTCGCCATGGGTTTTATGCAGCCCACGAGTGGCAACGGTCGTCTGCTCGGAGAATCCTTTGGTGATCCGGGCGCTCGCCGTCGTGTGGGCTTTCTCGCAGAGAGCGTGGCCCTCTACCATCGTCGTGCCGAACGGTTGGTTCGCTTTTACGGCGCGCTCAACGGCATGGGGGGAACTCAGCTTGATAAACGCGCGCGAGAAGTTCTGGAGATTGTGGGTTTGCAGGATCACGCGAACCGTAATGCCGGAAAGTTCTCTCGTGGCATGTTGCAGCGGGTAGGACTGGCTCAGGCCATGGTCAACGATCCCGAACTGCTGATTCTCGATGAACCCACCTCAGCCTTGGATCCCTTGGCGCGCGTCATGGTTCGCGAGTTGCTGATCGGGGCGCGCAACGCCGGCAAGACCATCTTCCTGAGTTCGCATTTGCTTTCCGAAGTAGAGTTGATCTGTGATCGCGTCGCCATGCTGCATCGTGGCAAACTGGCTCGGCTGGGGAGGACTACAGATCTGCTTCAAGCCGGCGGGCGAACGGAAATTATAGTCCGCGCCATAGCCCCATCGCATTTCGAAGGCGCTGCAGCGCGGGACGGCATAGTCAGCTTCTCCGTACCCACTCACGGCCAGCGTGCGGCCTTGGAAAAAGTCTGGAACCTGGGAGGCGAAGTGGTCAGCGTCAATCCAGTGCGCCGGTCCCTGGAAGAGATTTTCCTGGAAGTGACTGCCGAGCCACTATCCCCTTTGTCGAAAGGCGTTCAGTGAAACCGGTTCTACTGATCGCAATTAATTTCGCGCGCGAGCAGCGCTGGCCTATTCTAACTTTGCTGTTGTGGGTTCTGCTGCTCGCATTTCTCGGCCTGGTGACGGATATTCATCGCGAACGCGAAGACTTGCTCTTCGTCTTCAAACAGGATGCCGTCTATGTGCTGGCATTCAGTGTCTTCTTCGGCGGCTCGGCCATCTATAACGAACGCCGGTCGCGCCGGATTCTCGGCGTGCTTTCTAAAGCAGTAGGGCGCCAGCAGTATCTTTCAGGACTCGTGCTCGGCGTAACTATTGCGTGCGCGGTTTATTGCTTCGCCCTCGGCATGACCGGAAGCTGGACACTCGGGAGTGCGAGCTTTCCCATCTCGCACGTCTGGTTCCTTATGGTTTGCCTGCTTGCCGCCTGTGCGCTGGCCGGCACGGTAGCGCTGATGTTCTCCACCTTTCTGAATCCCTTCTTCGCCGCCGGCGCCACCGCAATTGTCCTTGGGTTTCCGGCGTTAGCTGGTCATCTCCTGGGTCCGCGATGGGGCTTGGTGATACCGGTGTGGGAACTCGGAGCCACGGTGATCAATTCTTCTTTCGACTCTCCGGGATCGGCTTCCTGGTTGGTTGTCGGATTGGCCGGAGCGGAGACGGTAGCATTCTGGCTGCTGTCCGCGAGGATTTTCGCCTACGTAGATATCGCCGTCGCGGTAGAGTGATTTAACGAGCCCATTCAGCCGCGGTGCGCGCGGCATAGTCGAGCAGCCGTCCGGGAAGAACGCCGAGATAAATTGTTGCTGCCAAACTGATCGCCAAAGCCGCTCCGAGTCCGATGGGAATCGGTAATACCGGCACTTCCTCTCGCGCTTCGCGCATATACATCACGACGATGAGCCGCAGGTAGTAATAAGAAGCAACGGCGCTGTTGAGCACGCCAATAATCACCAGCCCAACCAGATTGGCCTGCAACGCGGCGCTGAACACATAGAACTTGGCGAAAAAACCACCGGTAATCGGAATGCCGATCAAGGACAAAAGAAAAATCGTGAGGATCGCCGCCAGCAACGGACTGCGCCGTCCCAGTCCCTCGTAATCTTCCAGCGTGACATAACGCTCGCCCTCGCCGCTGATGTGACTGATCACGGCGAAAGCCCCGACGTTCATGGCTGCATAGCTGGCCGTATAGAACATCACTGCAGCAATGCCATTGTTCGGCAGCGCGGCAAAGGCGATCAGCATATATCCAGCTTGAGCAATCGAAGAGTATGCCAGCAACCGCTTTACGTTGTCCTGTACGAGAGCGCCGATATTGCCTAGAGTCATGGAAAGCGCAGCCGCGACCCAAATCAACCAAAGGCGCCCGGGAGCGTCGGCCTGAAACATGATCCGCAGCAACACCGCAAACACCGCCGCTTTGGGAGCGGTTGACATGAATCCCACGATGGGCGCGGGCGCACCTTCATAAACATCGGGAGTCCAGACGTGAAAAGGAGCCGCTGCCACTTTAAATCCCAGGCCCACGAACATGAACGCCACTCCGACATAGGCAAGGACCGGGATATCCACCGAGTGAAGAGCATCGGCGATAATCGTGATGCTGGTCGAGCCCGTGGCTCCAAACATCAGCGCAACTCCATAAAGAAAAAATGCAGTCGCAAAGGAACCGAGCAGGAAATATTTGAGGGAAGACTCACTGCTGATGGCGGCGCGCAGGCGAAATCCCGCCAGGATGTAAGTGGAGATCGAAGAGATTTCCAGCGCAATGAAGATGAGAACCAGTTCTACTGCCGAGGACATCAAGCTCATGCCCACTGCGCCAAACAACACCAACGCGTAGTATTCGCCGGCCCGAATCCCCTGCACCTGCATGTACTCGAAGGAAGTCAGAATTACGACCGCGGTAATCGCCGCGACCAGAAAATGGAAGAACACACTGAAGCTGTCGACCTGCACCATTTTCCAAAAGCCGAGGCCGGGATATTGCGACTGGAACAACGTTGCGACCAGCGCTGCCAGAGAGCCAAGCAGTGCAACGATTCCGAGCGTCTTTTGATTGCGGCGTTGGTCCAGGAAGGGATCGAGCAGCATGACGATCATGCCAAAAACCGCCAGCACGATTTCTGGCATGACGCGAAAATAATCAACCGCCTGAGGGACTACTTGCGTCATGTCGTTGGCGCTGCTCACCGGCCCACCATCTTGCTGGCGAGTTGCGCGAACGGCGCCAATGCAGTTTGTACGGCGGGATCAATCGCGTTCAGCCAGAGCAGCGGAGCGACGCCCATCACCAGAGCGACAGCCGCTGCTGGCCAGAGGGCAGCGCGTTCGCGTCCACTGAGATCGGGCAATGAGAGATTAACTGGATGCGTAACTTTGCCGTAAAAGACCCGCTGATACATCCAGAGCAGATAACAAGCGCTCCAGATCACGCCGCTTGCACCCAAAATTCCGTAGACCGCGCGGTCGCGGAACGCGCCACTCAGTACCAGGAACTCACCGATAAAACCATTGAGCAAAGGTAATCCCACGGATGCGAGCACGATGAATAGAAAAAACGTCGCGTATACGGGCATCGGAGTGGCGAGGCCGCCGAATTCCGAAATCTCGTAAGTATGCCGCCGTTCGTAAAGGATCCCCGCCAGCATAAACAGAGCGCCCGTCGAGACTCCGTGTGCCAGCATGACGAAGGTTGCGCCATCCAGTCCCGCCTGCGTGAAGCTGAAAATCCCCAACACGACGAAGCCCAGGTGGCTGATCGAGGAGTACGCGATCAGCTTTTTCATATTCGGCTGGACCATCGCGACGAGCGCTCCGTAAATGATTCCGATCAGAGCCAGCACCATGATCCACGAAGCGTTGCTCCGCGACTGCTCAGGAAACAGGCCGAGATTAAATCGGAACATGCCGTACGTGCCCATTTTGAGCAGCACGCCCGCCAGCAGAACCGAACCTGCGGTGGGCGCTTCCACGTGCGCATCAGGAAGCCATGTGTGAAAAGGGAAGATCGGAACTTTTACCGCAAACGCGATGAAGAATCCGAGAAAAAGCCAGGTCGCCGCGCCGCCAAAGTTTTCGATCTGGCCGTTGTGAATTGCAGTCTGGATGCTGACGAAATCAAATGTGCCCGTCTTCGCGTAAAGCCATAGAATCGCCGCCAGCATGAACATCGAGGCGACCATCGTGTACAGGAAGAATTTCACAGCCGCATAGACGCGGCGTCCATGCCCAAAAACGCCGATCAGCAAAGCCATTGGGATCAGCGTGGCCTCCCAGAAGAAGTAAAAGAGAAACAAATCGAGCGCGACGAAAACGCCGATCAGCGCCGTCTGCAGAACAAGCAGCAGGATGAAAAATTCCTTTACCCGTTCGTTAATCGACTTCCACGAAATAAGCACGCATAGCGGAGTCAGAAACGTTGTCAACACCACCAGCCACATGGAAACTCCGTCTACCCCCATGTGGTAATGGATATTGGGATTCGAAATCCACAGATTGTTTACTTCGTACTGGAAGGCGGTTTGCCCACGCTGAAAATGCACCGGCAAATGCAAGGAAAGAACAAAATCGAGCAAGGAAACTACGAGAGCAAACAGACGAATATCCCGGTCGCGCCGTGGAAAAAACAACAGCAAGAGCGCGCCAGCCAGGGGAATAAACGTCACCAGCGTGAGCATCGAGTTATCCAAAGCTGTGCTCATCTTGTTCCCGTCCAAACCATGTAAGCGATCACGACGGCTGCTCCTGCTGCGATCCAGCCGGCATAGGTGCGCAGATTCCCCGACTGCATGTGGCGCATAGCATCGGAAACTTCGCGTGCGCCCTCGGCGCTGTTATCCAGGGTCGCATCGATCACGTCCCGGTCAACGCCTTGCCACAGAATCCGCGTCGAACCATCAATCAGAGGCTTCACGAAGACCGCCGCGTATATTTCATCCACGTAGTATTTGTGGACGACAGCTTCATAAAAGCCGCCCAATGCGTGCGCGATCTCCTGCGGCAACTGGGGGCGCCGCTGGTATAACAGCCACGCGAGAAATAATCCGGAGGCGGCAGCAAGAACTGAAATGCCGGTGAGAAGACCTTCCGAACCGCCGTCCTCTTTCGGTTCGGGTGCCGGAGTTGCTGCGGCGACTTCGTCTGACGAATACGCAGTCACGCCGGCATGAAGCGCGGGCGAAAGAAATTTGTCGAAGCGCTCAGCTCCGATCCAACCACCGCAAACCGAAAGCACCGCCAAAATCACCAGCGGTATGAGCATGATCTTCGGGCTCTCATGAATCCCGTCGTGGCCATGCTCCAGTGGCGCGGGTGCCCCGGCCCGCGACCCGCCGACCACTTGCAAATGATCGTTGCCGTGGCCTGCCTCCGCTTCACCGCGGTACTCGCCAAAAAAGGTAAGGAACCAAAGCCGGAACATATAAAAGGATGTCAAGAAAGCCGTGAAGACGCCGATCGCCCAGTAAACCCAGCTTCCATAGGGGCTCGAGAACGCCTTCCACAAGATCGCGTCCTTGCTGAAGAAGCCTGCGAACGGAGGGAATCCTGCGATCGCAAATGTCGCCGCCGTCATCGTCCAGAAGGTCCACGGAATGTAGTGCCGCAGACCGCCCATCTTGCGCATGTCCTGCTCGCCGCCGACGGCGTGGATTACCGAGCCTGCCGCGAGAAACAGGAGGCCTTTAAAGAACGCATGCGTCATCAGGTGAAAGATCCCCGCCGAATACGCGGCCACGCCGCAAGCCATGAACATGTAGCCAAGTTGCGAAATGGTGGAGTAGGCCAGAACTTTCTTGATGTCGGTCTGGCAAATGCCAATCGTGGCAGCGAACAAAGCCGTCAGCGTTCCGATAATCGCAACCACCATCAAAGCTTGCGGCGCGCGATCGAAAACCACATGCGACCGCGCGACCATATAAACTCCGGCGGTCACCATGGTCGCGGCGTGGATCAGCGCGGAAACCGGCGTTGGGCCTTCCATCGCATCCGGCAGCCAGACATAGAGCGGGAGTTGGGCTGACTTTCCAGCGGCGCCCACCATCAGCAACAGACCGATTGCGGTCAACAAGCCCGCGCCGGCGGTTTCAGCGGGCATCTCGCCTACGATCCGAAACACCTGAGCAAAGTTCAGCGAGCCGAAATGTTTGATCATCAAAAACAGCGCGATCAAGAATCCGAAGTCGCCGATCCGATTCACGATGAACGCCTTCTTGCCGGCCGAAGCGGCAGAATCTTTTGTGAACCAGAACCCTACCAACAGATAAGATGCCAGCCCCACTCCTTCCCAGCCGACAAACATCAGCAAGTAGTTGCTGGCCAGCACCAGCGTCAGCATGAAGAACATGAACAAGTTGAGGTAGCAGAAGAAGCGGTAGAATCCGCCTTCTTCCCACATGTAGCCAACGGCATAAATGTGAATCAGCAAGCCGACCCCGGTGACGACGAGTAACATCACCAATGAAAGTTGATCGAGGTAAAACGCGAAGTCCACCTGAAAATCGCCCGCGCGTATCCAGGATGCAAGATTCTCCACATGAGGTAGAGCTAAAGAAGAAAACTGGGCGGCAATCCAGAGCGCCATGACAAACGCCGCGCCACAAAATCCAAGCGCGATTGCCAATACGGTCTGCCGGGAAAAACGTTTGCCGAAAAGACCATTGATGGAAGCTCCCACCAGCGGCAGCACCGGAATCAGCCAGAGATTAAGGTTCGGCGTCATAGTTTGAGCAGGTTTATCCGATCCACATTGAGAGTCTCTCGCGTGCGGTATACCGCGATGATGATGGCCAGTCCAACTGTGGCTTCGGCGGCCGCTACCACCATCACGAAGAACACAAAAACCTGTCCGCTGAGCGCGTGCCATTGCGCCGCGAATGCGACGAACGACAAATTTACTCCGTTGAGCATCAGCTCAATGGACATAAAGACGGTGATGATATTGCGTTTGATCAAAAACCCGGTGACGCCGCAGGCGAACAAAATCCCGCTGAGGACCAGGTAATAAGAAAGGGGTACCATTCAGCCCTCCCTCTTGTCGGGCTGTTTCGACCCGGGATGGCTGGCCAAAACTACGGCTCCCATAATCGCGATCAACACCAGCACCGACGTCACTTCAAACGGCAGCAGGAAATCGTGGAACAGCAACCATCCGATAACTTTCGGGGGCCCCGGGAGTGCGCCAACCGCGACGTTTCCCGTTCCCGACCGTGCAAGCAGTACCCACGCGACAAGTACAGTGCCGATAAGCACGCCAGGGACTCCAAAAAGCATTGCCACTCGGCTGCCTTTGCTGCGCTCTTCCACGCCAGCGTTCAAAAGCATGATGACGAAGACAAACAAAACCATAATCGCGCCGGCATAGACAATCACCTGCACAGCCGCCACGAACTCAGCGCCTAATAGTAAGTATTCGACGGCGAGCGAACCCATCACAACGACCAGCGACAAGGCGCTGTTGATCGGGTGCCGCTGCACCAGCAGATTTATCGCACCGGCAACGCAGATCAACCCAAACACCGAAAATACGAGCAGATGAAGCATTTTGTTTTTGCGTTATGCTCTCAATGCAACAATCAAAGCCGTGATGACCAGGTTCGCGATAGCCAGCGGCAGTAGAAATTTCCATCCGAACGCCATCAACTGGTCATAGCGAAACCGTGGCAACGTGCCACGAACCCATATATAAAGGAACAAAAACGCGAATATCTTAACTGCAAACCAGAACACGGGCAGGACTGCCTGCAGAAGAGGCGGACCAAAGCGATGTGGCCCATTCCATCCGCCGAGAAACAGCAGCGTCGCCAGACACGCTACCGTAATCATGTTGGCGTATTCCGCCATGAAGAACATGGCGAATTTCATGGCGCTGTACTCGGTGTGGTATCCGGCTACGAGTTCAGTTTCCGCCTCGGGTAAATCGAACGGAATGCGATTCGTCTCCGCGTAAGCCGCCATCAGATAAATAAAAAAGGCCACGATCTGTCCCTGGAAAATATTCCAGCGCGGAATGAATCCCCAAAAGGTACCGCTCTGCGCATCCACGATTTCCCGCAGATTGAAGCTACCCGCCATGATCAGCACGCCCACCAGCGATAGCCCCAACGAGATTTCGTAACTTACCATTTGCGCGCCGGCGCGCAATCCACCGAGCAGAGAGTACTTGCTGTTCGATGACCACCCCGCCAGAGCAACGCCGTACACGCCGAGCGAGGTGATGCCGAGCACGATGAGCAATCCAATGTTGACGTCGGTGATTTCGAGCGGTGTGTGGATCCCGAGCACCGTCACCCAGTTGCCGATGGGAATGACTGAGATCGAGGTCAGCGCGAAAATCAGCGCAATCATGGGGGCCGCGATGTACAGCGGTTTGTAGACGTGCGGCGGCAGCAGATCTTCTTTGAAGATGAACTTCACGCCGTCCGCTAATGGTTGCAGCAGGCCAAACGGGCCGACTCGCGTGGGGCCCCAGCGATTTTGAATGTGGCCGACAACCTTGCGTTCAAGCCAAACCGTATACGCGACCGCTGTGAGCAATATACCGAGTGCGACTACGATCTTAATGACGGAAACGAGAATGAATACGCTTAGGGTCAACGATGTCTTTCTTTGAAAAGCTCAACTTGCGCAATCCTCATTGGCTTCAGACACAAAGATTCGCGCTTGTGATACAACGTGTTATTTGATACTCCCCGCCAAATCCTTTGCGGCTAATGCCGCTCGGATGACAGGACGAGGAGAGTTGGTGGTTCAGTCGGCTGCAACTTCCGTTTCCGCTGGTTGCTTGTGTCGATTCTCAATTACCGAATTCAGAGTGCGGGAATAACGGCCCAGTGTGCCCGAACTGAAAAGATTGTCTTGCGCGGGCATAATCAATTTGGAATCGTGCAAGGCTCCAGGCCCGCTCGAAGACAAAGTCGTATGCTGATCGTTGCCGGCCAAAATATTCATCCGTGAAACATCGTATCCCGGCACTAAGCGCTGAATCTCATCGAGAATTGCCATGGGATCGAACGAGCTCATTTTCGGTTCGAGTCCATTGGCTTCAAGCCATACCGCGTGACGGTCCGCTTCGCCGGATTGCGCTCCTCGCGATTGCCCCATGTCCGTGCCGACTCCTCGTCCAAACGGTACCAACCGTCGAACGTCGAAACCCATCGCCCCGGCAATTCGCACAATCATTTCGAAATCTGACTTTGTGCCTGTTACTTCGCCTGCCTTTTTTACTAACTGCAGGTCACCACAGGTGTTAGTGAAGGTTCCGGACTTCTCATATGCATTCGCAGCGGGCAAGACCACATCCGCGATCACGGCGGTCTCGGTCAGGAACATGTCCTGCACTACAACAAAGCTATTCGAAAAGGAGAAGGGATCGATGGTAAATTGCTCGACGGGATTTGCGCCCACTACATAAAGCGCTTTTAGACTACCGGCTTTCGCACCTTCGACCATCTCAGGCAGAGTCAAGCCGGGTGCTCGCGGAACGGTGGCCCACTCTTCGTGAAACTTGCCCGTATCCGCTACTCGATGATACCCCGGAAGCAGGTCTGGGTAGAGTCCCATGTCGGCGGCGCCTCGCGAGTTGGCGTAATCGCCCAGGCAAACAACTTTCGCGCCCTGAATGCTAGCAGTAAGTTTCGCCACCGAAGCGATGTCCGCACCCCGAATCTCTGCTCCAAAAACAACTACGAGGTTCGGTTCGCCGCGCAGTTTGTCGCGCAAAGTGATCCACGCAGCGCGGCTGACTTCTTCGGTCGTGATCGCATCGATCGCCGCGTCCTCGCCAGCGAGAAACGCCGCCAATTTTCCTTCCGATCCTTCCGGAATCTGGATGAAGCTCGCCGCTTGCCGGCGCAGCTTAATGGGTTGCGAATTGATCACGTACAAGCGGGCCCGATGCAACCGGACATTGTTCCGAATTTGCCATGCCAGCAACGGATGCTGCTCGGTGGGATCGTTGCCGATCAGGAGAATCGCAGGCGCATTGAAAACATCCCGCATGCTCGCCGTTATTTCCGGTTTGCCCGTGAGCGCCGCCGCCAGAGCAGGGAAGTCTGCGGTGCGATGGTGGTCGATGTTATTGGTTTCGAGCACGACGCGGGCGAACTTCTGCAGCAGATAATTCTCTTCGTTGGTGGTTCGATTCGAGCCGAAAACTCCAATCGCGTGCCCACCGACCTGGTCGCAAATTTCCCTGAAACGTTTCCCGATCAGTTCAAACGCCTCTTCCCACGTGGCCGGGGTCAGGCGGCCATCCTTGCGGATCAATGGCTGTGTCAGCCGGTCCTCGTGATGCGCGAAATCGAAAGCGTAACGCCCCTTGATGCAAAGGAAATCGCCATTGATGCCGCTCTTGTCGCGATTGTCTCCGCGCACAATCTCCATGCCGGTATCGGAGCGGCGCACGCCCAAGGTCGTCTTGCAGCCGTCGGCACAGTGCGTGCAAGTCGTGCCCACGTGTTTCATCTCCCAGGGGCGCGTTTTGTAGCGATATGCCCCGGACGTGAGCGCACCCACGGGGCAGATGTCGATGCACATGCCGCACTCCTCGCAATCGAGATGATCGTCCTGGTTGGGCGCGATAATAGAACTAACTCCGCGATTCTGAACGCCGAGAGCCCAAACATCCATGCCCTCGCCGCAAACTCGGACACAGCGGTAGCAAAGAATGCAACGTGGGCGATCGAAGAAGACTACCGGAGACCATTGCTGTTCTTCCTTATGATTTTTGGCGTCGATGTATTTCGATTCGGCGGCACCATAAGAGAAAGTCATGTCCTGCAGTTCGCATTCGCCGCCCGCATCGCACACCGGGCAATCGAGTGGGTGATTGCCCAGCAGCAATTCCACCATGCCCTTGCGCGCCTGATGAATTTCCGGCGTGTCGGTCGAAACGATCATGCCCTCGCCAATCACGGTCGTGCACGCCGTCTGCAGCTTGGGCATTTTCTCAACCTTGACAAGGCACATCCGGCAGGCGCCTTGCAACGACAGATTTGGGTAGTAGCAAAATGAGGGTACTTCGATGCCCGCGCTCTTGCAGGCTTCAATCAGAAGGGTTCCTGCGGGTGCCGTTACCTTCTTGCCGTCTACGGTGATGTTTACGTCAGCCATAAGAATCGTCGTTCGTCTTTGGCAAGACCGCCAGTGCCGGCTGGGTTAGCCGACGACCGCGATCAAGCCAGTACTGCTGCGGGTTCGGTCACGCCCGCTTTTTCAAACGGACAAGGCTTGCCTTCCAAATGATCTTCAAACTCCTTGCGGAATTTCTTCACGATGGAAATCGTGGGCATGGCCGCAGCGTCGCCGAGCGGACAGAAGGTGCGTCCCAGCATGTTTTCCGACAGATATTGGATGTTATCGATATCTTTCTTAACCCCGCCGCCGTGGTGAAATCGAGTCAGCGTTTTCTTCAACCAGTCCGTGCCTTCGCGGCAAGGGATGCACCATCCGCAACTCTCGTGCTGATAAAACTTCATGATCCGCAAGGCAAAATTCACCATGCAGGTGGTTTCATCCACAACTACGACGCCTCCGGAGCCGAGCATCGTGCCCGCTTTCATCATCGAATCAAAATCCATCGAGACGTCGATCTCGTCCGCAGTCAAAACCGGACAGCTCGATCCTCCCGGGACCACGGCTTTCAACTTGCGTCCACCGGAAATTCCGCCGCCCACCTCGTAAATCATTTTCTTCAGGTTGTAGCCCATGGGCAGTTCATACACTCCGGGCCGATTCAAGTGACCACTCAAACAGAAGAGGCGGGTCCCGCCATTCTTGGGAGGTCCTAACTTAGCAAACCATTCTGCACCGCCAAGCAGAATATGCGGCACGCTAGCCAAAGTTTCTGCATTGTTAATGACTGTCGGTCCACCCCACAGCCCGACTACCGCGGGGAACGGTGGACGGATTCGCGGAATGCCGCGCTTGCCCTCAAGCGATTCCATCAGCGCCGACTCTTCACCTACTTCATAGGCGCCCGCGCCGCCGTGCCAGTAGACCTCGAAGTCGTAACCGCTGCCGAAAATGTTCTTGCCGAGAAATCCGCGGGCATAAGCGTCTTTGATCGCCTTCTGCATGATTTCGAGCAAATATCGATACTCGCCACGAATGTAGATATATCCGGCGTGTGAACCCGTCGCAATTCCCGCGATGACGACACCTTCAATCACTGAGTGCGGATCGTGTTCGAAAATTAAACGATCCTTGCAGGTTCCCGGCTCGCTCTCATCACCGTTGCACAAAATGTATTTCGGTTTAGGTGACTGTTTGGGAACAAACGACCATTTCATTCCCGTATTGAATCCAGCGCCGCCACGCCCGCGCAGGCCAGAATCCTTCACCAGATTAACGATGGCATCCGGCTGCATCCCTAGTGCTTTCTGAACGGCTTTGTAACCGTCGAGCTCCAGATAGCGATCGATATTGGTCGCGCTTTTGCCAAATCGCTTGGAGACGACTTTCACTTCGTCGGGATGAGAAACCAAGTCAGCCATTTTAGTGAGTCAATGATTCAACGAGTCATTGACTCAATTCTTTCTGTATTCGTCCAGGACCTTGTCCATCTTCTCTACAGTCAGGTTCTCGTGGAAGTCATAATTCACTTGCGCTGCCGGAGCCCAACTGCATGCCCCGATGCATTCGACTTCTTCCAGCGAGAACGTTCCGTCAGGCGTCGTGCCTTTGTGTCCGATGCCCAGCTTCGTCTTGCAGTGATCGAGAAGCTCCTCGCCACCACGCAACATGCACGCAATATTCGTGCAAACCTGCACATTGAATTTACCGCGAGGCTTAGTCGTGAGCATGGAGTAGTAGCTGATCACGTTGCTCACCTCGAGCTCAGTCAGATCCAAGCGCTGCGCAATTTCGTGAATGACGTCAGGGCTCAAATACCCGACTTCATCCTGGGCGTACAAGAGCGTCGGGACCAAGACAGACCTCTTCGTAGGATAATGGGTCAGCATATCCGAGAAGCGCGCTTCGAATTGGTCGGAAAATTTCATTGCGTGGTAATAACATCGATTGTCATTCCGAGCGAAGCGAGGAATCTTGGTTTGCGCTTGCACCGCAAGAACCTAGATCCCTCGCTTTGCTCGGGATGACAAATTTAAAGTCTCTTGTCGCTCCCCTGACCTTGATTAGGTGACGTCTTTCTAATCCCGATCACCGGTCAATCTCCCCGAGAACAATGTCGATACTGCCAATAGCGGCCACCACATCGGCCAGCAATCTTCCTTCGCACATCTTTGGCAGCAGCTGCAGATTCGCCAAGCAGGCTGCCCGCATATGCACGCGATACGGCTTGGCCGTGCCATCGCTCACCACGTAATACCCCATCTCGCCGCGTGGCGATTCGACCGCCTGATAAACCTCCCCGGCCGGAACTGCAAAGCCCTCGGTAATGATCTTGAAGTGATAGATGAGAGCTTCCATCTGCGTCTTCATCTTTTCACGGTCGGGCAATACAACTTTCGGCGCATCCGCTTTGATCGGACCTTCCGGCATCCCGTCGAGCGCCTGCTGCACGATCCCAATCGATTCACGCAGCTCCTGCACTCGGCAAATGTATCGGGCAAACACGTCGCCGTCCTGCGATACCGGCACTTTAAACTTGAAATTCTCGTAGCCCGAGTAAGGCATGTCCCGGCGCAAATCGAAATCCACTCCACTACCTCGCAGCGTCGGTCCACTCGCGCCCAATGCGATAGCATCTTCCGCCGTAATCCGTGCTACGCCTTTGGTCCGCATCGTCCAAATCGGATTACCCGTCAACAGATTTTCGTACTCATCCACCTTCGAAGGGAAGCGGTTGGCGAAGTCTCGCACACGGTCGAAGAATCCTAGCGGCGGCTCCAGCGCCACCCCGCCGATGCGGAAATACGAAGTCATCATGCGCTGACCGCTGATGGCTTCGAACAAGCGCAGAACATCTTCGCGCTCGCGAAAGCAATAAAGGAAAACCGTGAGCGCGCCAATGTCCATGGCATGCGTGCCCAGCCAGACGAGGTGCGAGTTGATGCGGGTCAGCTCGTTCATCATCACACGCAACCACTGCGCCTTCGGAGGGATCTCCAGCCCGAGCAGTTTCTCGACCGCCAACGCGTAGCAAAGGTTGTTGGTCATCGGGCACAGGTAGTCGATGCGGTCGGTAAGCGGCACTACCTGCTGGTAGAACTTGGCCTCGCAAGTCTTTTCGATTCCAGTGTGCAGATACCCAATATCGGGCATGAGACGGACGACAGTTTCGCCATCAATCTCGAGAATCAGGCGCAACACTCCGTGCGTGGACGGGTGCTGCGGGCCCATATTCAGGATCATGGTCCGATCCTGACCAGGTTCGAGCACGGGAGTGGAGGTCATGTGGGCCATAGCGCGTCTAGCGATAGCCCTCCACCGGATAGTCCTTGCGCAACGGATGCCCTTCCCAATCTTCCGGCATCTGAATGCGCCGTAAATAAGGATGTCCGGTAAATCGGATTCCGAACAGGTCAAAAACTTCTCGCTCGAAGTAATTTGCCGATGGCCAAACCGAGGTCACCGATTCCACGGCCGGATTGTCGTTGTCCAGCCGCACCTTCAGCCGTACTCGCTCCTTGTTGGGAATCGACAGCAGCGAATACACCACTTCAAAGCGCGGCTGCGAAGGATACCAATCCACGCAAGTCACGTCCGAAAGATAATTAAAGGGACAAGTCGGGTCGTCACGCAAAATTACGCAAGCTTCGCGAATGCAAGAGCGCTCGATGTAGATCGTCATCTCATCGCGATCGAATTTCGCTGCTTCGACCGCAGCCGAGTTCCACGAGCGCAGCCTTGCCACTGCAGGATGGTCTTTCAGCGCGGCCAGGTCGGTGATGGCGGGAGTCAGCGGCATTAAACCTCGCCTCTTCTCACCGACGGAGTACCCCAGTCCAGTACACCCTTTTTCCAGATATAAACGAAGCCCACCAGAACGATGCCGATATAAACCAGCATCTCCCAGAAACCAAACATCTTAAGCTCTCGCAAGATGACCGCCCAGGGATACAGGAAAACTGCTTCCACGTCGAACAGAATAAAGAGCATGGCCACCAGGTAAAACTTCACCGAGAAGCGCTCGCGCGCATCCCCGACTGGGGTCATGCCGCATTCATAAGGGGACATCTTGGCCCGCGTAGGCCGCCGGTAACCAATGAACCAGGACAACAGCACGATGGCCGAAGCCAAAGCACCTGCTACGATGAGGTGAATCAATAATGGCAGGTAGCGCGCGAAGTAATTGTCGGGCATAGAGGAGCTATATATAATTCGCAGCCAAGTATTAACTAAACATTCTAGACTAGATTTCGCGGCTGGGAGTGTCAAGCCACGGCGCGATTTTGTGATGATTTTTTAACATTCTTACGAACATTTGCCGATGGTTGAGTAGGATTGGCTAAGCATGATTTTTGGCTTCAACACCGATGTGAAGCACGAGGACACGGTTTACCACGTGCAGAGTGAAGCGCGCGAGAGCGAACTGCTCCTGCAGACGCAGGTGTTCGTTCGCGGACGCTGCATCGGCAAGCGCGCCACCTCTTACTCGGACCAGGCCGCCGAGTCTGGATTCACCGACCAGCAGAAAGAACAGATTCTGCGCGAGCAGCATCGTCTCGTCCTCGACTCCATCCGGGACGGCCGAGTGGAGGGCGTTCTCGACAAAAGCGTCGCGCCCGAAGTTCTGGCTGCGATCAAGGAACTCGATGTCTTGTGGCTCAACGCCGGCTCGGTACATTCCGATCGTAACCTTACCCTGCGCCTGCGCGTGACCGAAGGCGGCTCGGCCGTCGAGGGCGCGCGGCTGACGGTTCGCTTCGCCCGTCCCAATGCCGCTCCGTTCTACACCCAGGTGGTCACCGGCTCTGGTGGCGATGCTGAAATGAAGATCGACGTTGACGAATCCTCGCTCCCAGATTCTGCCGTGCTGGTGCAAGCGAACTACTCCGGGAGAACCGCAACCCGCAAATTCCAGTTGCGCAAAGTCGAGGCCTAGCTCGACCGCTTCGCTTGCCGCCAGCTCGCGGTTACTGCGAAAATCCAGAAGACATGAAATTGCAAATCAACGGCGAACCTAAGGATTTCAATCCTCCGCTCACGCTCGCTGGACTTGTCGATCAACTCGGAATGAAGACAGACCGCGTAGCCATCGAGCTGAACCGAAGCATCGTGGCTCGCGATCTCTGGGCAAAAACTAGCCTGGCTGAGGGCGACCGTTTGGAGATCGTTCACTTCGTCGGCGGGGGGATCTGAGAACTGAGAGCCGGCAACTGATAACTGAAAAACCCTCCGCTTCAGAATTACGGCTGTAAATCTCTCCTGGGAACTTGTCTAGTTACCCCCTTGCTGCAGAAATCCACAGTTGACATGCGCCAATCCGTGCCTAGAATGTTTCAAACATTTAGCTCTTGGATTGTTTGAAACATTTTCGGTCTCTACATGCAGCAACCTTTCACATCTCGCGATGTGGTTTCGCTGACCGGCATCACGTCCCGGCAACTGCAGTGGTGGGATGAGCGCCACATTGTCGTGCCCGCGCGGAAAGGCCGCCGCCGGTTGTATTCGATGGAAGACCTCGCCGAGGTCGCGGTGATCTGCGAGTTGCGCCATCGCGGATTCTCTCTGCAGCGCGTCCGCAAGGTCATGCGCTTTCTTCAGCGGGAGTTCGGCAAGCGCCTGGCCGAGACCGTTAGCGGCACGTCCGAATATCACTTGCTCACCGACGGCAAGACTTTGTATCTCGAAACTTCGCCGCGGCAGATTGTGGACATCTTGAAAAACGCGCGCCAGCCCATGCTGACAATTTGCCTCAGCGACACGGTTAGGCAGGTGCGCGCCGAAATCCGCGCTAAAAAAAATAGTGGCACGAGTCGATCGAGCTCATTGCGCAAGCTAAGACAGGCTTCATAAGCAGGGAAGTTTGGTTCCACATAGTGGCCCCATAAGGAGGCAAAATGGTTGGAGAACTGGACGTCCTAAGCCAATGGATCCCGGAACAGATGCTCCCCGGCACCATCTTCGTGCTGGAGAACGCCGGCCGCGTCGGAGAAAAAGACGACCCCTACTGGGCCGTGCTCTCCTGCCCCGAATGCGGCACGCTTGGCCTGATCACGCGCAAACAACTCGCCGGACTGCTGCCGGTAATCTGCGGTTCCAGCCAGTGCCCCGCGCAATTCTTCATCAACGACAGCCAGGTTGTGAGCCGAAAACCGTTCTGACGCCGCCCGCATGAGGACGACCGCCGACTCCTTTATTTAGCAGACTGCACCTATTCTGGTGCAGCATTTCCTTCAAAAAAATCACTCGATTCCGCCCAAAATCTAGAAAACAAAGGACCGGAAAAAATTCTGCCTCGTAGATCTATGGTTCTTAAGGTAGTTACAGGCAAAATATTCTAAACATTGGAGTTAGCACGGCCGTCGGCTACCTCCGCTATCGGCAACAGCAAGGCGCTGGACGAAGCTTTTCGCCTTCATCTTGTTGATCGGGCTCAGCCAGTTGCTAAACAAGAGCTGCGACCTTGTCAGGTTGTCAAAGAACGATATTATCTTATAGATAACCTGTGTCGCTCTATAATATCGAAGCGACGGAATGAGATCAAGGGGAAAGTGGATGGGCCCTGAGGGTAGTTCCCGAAATGGGAATCGTAGAAGTGCACGAGCTGTATGGCCCTGATGGCGCAAGACGATCTATAGCCATGACATCTGGGGCTGTCTCCTTGCTAAATGTGGCGAAACCCAGGTTAGCGCCCGAGGAACAGTGTTAAGAGCCTGAATATGCAAGGAACGGGCGCCAACCTGGGCCACCTGCCCTGATTATGGCGTGAGTTCGAAGACAACCCCGCAGCCGAAGCCAGAGCAGTCCGATGTATTGCCGCCGCCTTCAGTGACGCCGAAGATGTCTCCGGCTGAATTAAAAAGCAGATTGCTTTCGGGACTACTTCCGTCAGCACCTCCAGTGAAGGCATAAAGGACGCTCTCGGTCCACGGGGGTTTGCTGGTGGGGGTAAGCTTGAAGACGACGCCGCATCCGGCGTTGTTTTCCGTGCCGAAGGTGCAAGGGCCAGCCAGGTCCCCCCCGTTTCCGGTGTTGCCGTAGAGATTCCCCGATGAGTCAAAAACCACGGGCGAGGCGTCAAACGCCCCGTCGCTACCACCAGCAAAAGCATAGAGGACGGTCTCGTCCCAGGTTCCTTGCGTCAGTTCAAACACCACACCACAGCCGGCGGGGACCCCGATTCCGTCTCCTCCAAGGCAATTGTTTGCTGTCGTATTGCCCCCGTAGATGGTGGTGCCATAGACGTTACCGCGGGAGTCAAGCGTTACGTAAAATAGGGGAATACCGCCGTCCGTGCCGCCCGTAAAGGCATGAAGTACTGTCTCCTTCCAGGGCCCGTGCGCACGTGGAGTCAGCTGATAGACAACACCGCACCCGGGATCCCCAAAGCAACTTACGGAGTTGTCGCCGCCTAAGTACGCTGTGCCGTAAAGATTTCCTGCGGAATCGAACGTCAGGCCGCCATATGGCAAATAGCCGCCCGTGCCTGTGGTCTCAAACGTGTGAATCACCGATTCAGTCCACGGGCCTTCGGCGGTGGGCGTCAGCTTGAAGGCGACACCGCATCCGTAGGGCGTCCTTCCTTTACAGTGGGTATCGCCGCCGCGGGTGGTGGTGCCGTAGAGATTCCCTGCCTTGTCGAAGGTCAGGCCAGCCCAGGGTTCGCGTCCGTCCTTGCCCCCGGTGAAGGTATGGAGCACGGTTTCTTTCCAGTCCCCGCGCACATCGCGAGTAAGCTTAAACACCACGCCGCATCCGGGGACGTTTTCCAAGCGACAATTGGCTAGTTTCTTGTTGCCACCAAAGGACGCGGTGCCATATAGATTGCCAGCGGAGTCCAGAATCACACCCCCGGCGGCTATTGCTCCGTCCTTGCCCCCGGTGAAGGTGTGGAGCACGGTTTCCTTCCAGTCCCCGTGAGCATCGCGAGTCAGCTTAAACACCACACCGCATCCAGGGACGCCCGTATAGGGTTCGCAGCTCGCGGATTTGTTGCCGCCCCCGAAAGTCGTACCGTAGAGATTGCCCGCAGAGTCAGCAACCAGTTGAATTCCACCAACAGCACCGTCCCTGTTCCCGGTGAAAGTGTGGAGCACTGTCTCCGTGTCCTCTGCCAGCGTAGATGCGACCAGCAGCAGCGTGACCGCTATCGCCAGGATTACGTTTCGTGCTGCCCTGTCATGATGCGTCATGTCTCTTCTCTTCTTATTCATTGTTAGGTTCTCCTTGGGTTCGAGGTTCTTGGGAATTGGGAATTGGGATTCGGTACTGACACCCCCTCGAGAGCCAAGGAAAACCTCGGCTGCTGTTGTGTCATAGCTGAAATAGGACTATGCTAGCCCGCACCGTCTCGCAGCAGGGACTCTAGGGAACAATTCGGGCCAAGTCATCATCAATTTTGATGATGCGCGGAGATTTTTGTGGTAGGCCGGAATCGCACCATCAGCCTGTTGTACGAAGCCGCTATTAATCCATCCCTCTGGCCGAGCGCTTTGGCGGCATTCGCGGACCTCACGCAGTGCCGGGATGTAATTCTGTCAGTGATCGACAAGAAGCGTGGGAAGCCCCGGTTGTTCCTGTCAGGCTGCCGCGTGTTCAGCCCGGAAGCGTTGCGCGCTTACCTGACTCATTATTACAAGGTCGACCCCTTACTGCAGTCAGCGGCTCCTAGCCGTCCCACTGGAAGCCTTTTGCTGTGCCATGAGTACGTATCGCCAGACGTCGCCGCAAAGAACGAACTTTATCAAGACCATTTGATTCCACTTGGGGGCCGCTACATGGGCGGGTGGTGCCTGGAAAACAATGAGGCGATACAGGGAGCTTTCACGATGCAGGCCCGCGATGCTCCCTTCGACCGCAAGAAGGTGGCACGTTGGGGCTCGATGGCGCTGCATGCCCGCCACGCAGTTTCACTGAGCCTGCAACTGGCCGAGCGCATGAGCCAAGGCGCGATGCTGCGACAAGCCGTCGATAACGCAGGCCTCATTTGCGTTATGGTGGATCGGGATTCAAAACTTATCGATTGCTCCGCTGCCGCCGCTGCGCTGCTTGCACGCGGCGGTTCGCTGAAAGTGAGCCTCGGAGGTCGCCTGGCTGCGGCTTCCGCAATGGGAACCAAGCAACTGCGCCAGTTAGTAGCCCTCGCAGCCAGCGGCGGTGGCGGGGGACTGACGCGTATGACAAACCCTGCCGACGAGAGCTTCTGCATGATTCAGGTTGTTCCTGGCGGCGTGTCAACCGACAATCCCTTCGATGCTCGTTATGCAAGTTGCGCGCTGATTTTCGTTCGGCAGCCTTCGGAATCACGCCCCACCGATGTCGCACAAATTCGCGTAGCTCTGGGTTGCACGCAGGCGGAGGCGGAGGTTGCTGCAGCTCTGGTCAGCGGGCATTCGCCGACTCGCATCTCAACCGATAGAGGAGTCACCGTGACCACCGTCCGCACACAGATTCGATCCCTGCTCACTCTTGCAGGTGTGAACCGGATTCCAGAACTAGTTGCTCTTTTGGCTGGCTTCAGGTAGGAAGGCTGCGCCAGCCGCGGTCACAAGCCAAACGGGGAAAGTCAAAATCCCCACCCGCATCAGGCGCCCGGCATCGGAATGTTCTTGCTGCCGCTTCAGCGCTGAGTCTTCACACGGTCCAGCAGCAGCGGGACCTGCTCGACGATTTCGATATCGAATCCTTCTAGCGCCGGGACCTTTCGGGGATGGTTGGTGAGCAAGCGAATTCTCCGCAGATTCAAATCTGAGAGGATTTGCGCTCCGATGCCGATCTCGCGCTGGGTCTTGCGCTCGCTCTCCGGCAGCGACGGAAGACGCTTGTCGCGATGGAACGTGAGCATGCTGCGTTCCCCCATCTTCTCGACCGAAAAGCCTTTCGAAGTTTGATGCAAATAGATGAGCGCGCCCCGGCCTTCACGCGCGATAGCCTGCATCGAGCCTTCAATGGTTTCGTGACAATCGCAGGCAGTCGATCCGAAGACGTCGCCCATCACGCAATGCGAGTGCATGCGGACGAGCACGGGCTCTGTCCCACGTTCAATCTCGCCGCGCACTAACGCAACGTGCGATTCGCCGCCGTCCACTTCGCTTTCATAGGCGATCAGGCGGAACTCGCCGTAGCGGGTGCCGATCAACGCTTCGCCAACGCGATGCACATAGCGCTCATGCTGCATGCGGTATCGGATGAGTTCGGCCACCGTCAGCATCTTCATGTCGTGGGTTTTGCAGAACTCAATGAGGTCGGGAACGCGCGCCATGGTTCCGTCGTCGCGCATGATTTCGCAAATCACGCCTGCCGGAACCATCCCCGCCATGCGAGCGAGATCAACCGAGGCCTCGGTTTGGCCAGCGCGGACGAGCACGCCTCCTTTGCGAGCCTGCAGTGGGAAGATGTGCCCGGGACGCGCCAGATCTGCTGGGCGAGTGGCGGGATCGATTGCGACTTTGATCGTGCGGGCGCGATCGTAGGCTGAAATTCCGGTGGTCACGCCGTCGCGGGCATCAATCGCTTCGCAGAATGCGGTGCCGTAGTTCGAAGTGTTCTCGGCGCTCATGGGACCGATGCGCAGATGGTCCAAGCGCTCTTCGGTCATGGCCAGGCACACCAAACCGCGGCCATACTTGGCCATGAAGTTGATCGACTCGGGCGTGACTTTCTCGGCGGCGAGCGTAAGATCGCCTTCGTTCTCGCGATCCTCGTCGTCGACCACCACGACCATGCGGCCGGAGCGAATCTCCTCGATGGCGGTAGGGACATCCGTGAATGCCGATTGGGGCGTCATTCAATGTGATTGTAGCAAAAGCGCTTGCGGGGAGATCATAGGACAAACGGAATGCCTGTTACTTTGCCAACTCATGCTCGGCTCCCCGGAAGAGCGCCCGCAGCGAGCGTACGACCCAGCGCGTCAACACAATAATGACGATCAGCAACAGCCCGACAATCGCGATCGCCGCATACGGATGCTGGGTGGCGAACCAGGTGAGGAAGATGGCAAGCCCGTCTTCTCCCAGACTTAAAGTCCAGTTGGAAACCGGCTCCGGCGAGGGCGTAACCGCCGCGCGGACGGCGGTCTTGCCTCCGTGCGCAGCAAGAGCAATGGCGCCGCCGGCGACCGTCGCTGCCAGTTGCTCCCATGGGGAAAGCGTTGCAGTGGCGCGGTAGGCAAGCAAAGCCGCGATAGGGACGCGAATGAAGGTATGTAGCGCGTTCCAGATCAAGTCGAAAGCCGGAATCTTGTCGGCAAAGAACTCGATGGCGAACAAAACCCCGCTGGCCGCTATCACCCACCAATTTGAAAGCAATTGCAGCGCGGGGGGCAGCGGTAAAACTCCGGCATGAGCCAGTAATCCGAGGGTCGCGAC
Source organism: Acidobacteriota bacterium (assembly GCA_013288805.1). Classification (GTDB taxonomy): domain Bacteria; phylum Acidobacteriota; class Terriglobia; order Terriglobales; family Acidobacteriaceae; genus JABDBE01. The sequence goes on along the minus strand of JABDBE010000007.1, from coordinate 17,482 downwards.
AGTGGCGTAGACGTTGAGTCCGGCTGCGAAACTGGTGGCGACAAGTAAAGCCACCAGTTCACTCGCCGGGATATTCGTAACGGTGAGGGCGGAGGGCACTTTACCTCTATATACCTCTTGGTTCGGGCTTTGCAGCGCAAAAATAAAGGGTCGCCGCGTGGGCGACCCTCAAGATTGTTATTCCTGTCTTGTTACAGTGTGGATTCGATCTCGAATCCCCAAGCTTCAAGTAAAGGTTCAGGAATGTACTTCGAATTCTTATTGCGCCGAGCCCACTCGCGCAACCGGGTGGAGCGCAGGTACTGGTCAGGAGAAAGCTTGTACTCGCGGACCACTTGCTCGAATTCTGTAATAGTAGGAGTAATCGGCCCGATAGGTTCCGGCTTACCCCAGTTAGGATTTCCGCGTCGCTTTGCCATAGATATAATGCCTCGTGCGTGAGATAAACTTACACCGGTAGAAAGTTAGATTCATCCGCCTCGCAGAGGGATTCACACCTCCGCCGACGGCTAACAGATCGCATCAAGCCCCGCACAGCTGACCCGTTGGACTAACCGGAAGACTCTGATTCTATGGGTGTTTTTCGCAAAAGTCAACAAAAATCGTAGGCATGGGTTGAAGCATGTTCGGGTAAATCGATGATAGCTAAGGATGTTCGGAGAACGAAGCCACTTGTGCGGCTCTCCGGATCCTGAGATCCAGGTGAAGTTGAGATCTATGTAAAACGGTAGAATCCGCTGTTCAGTTCCTGCGCTTCACATCCGGCGAGATTACTGCCGTAACCCAGCCACAGAGCCGCATCATTGACCGCAACAGGGTACCAACCTACATTTCATGAAGGAGGCAGTATCGTGAAGGATATTTATGAAGTACTCCGAAAGAAGCAAGCCGAGCAGGCACAACTGGGTAAACAAATCGAAGCCTTGCAGACCGCCGCTGAGCAGCTTCGCAGCGTAGCCCATTTACTTAACGAAGAAGAAGCCCACGGAGAAGGAGCCGCGATCGGCGGCTGATGAGTTTAACGGAGTTCGTCCGCGATGAGTTTGCAAGCTCTGGTTCTGTGTTCTGACGAAAAGACCACGAAGGTGCTGCGACGGATCCTCAGCGATCTGGAAATCGCCGTCGAGTTTTGCGGCGATGCAGATTCGGCCGTCCGCAAACTGACTCGCCGGAGATTCGAAGCTGTGGTCGTCGATTGCAACGACGAGGACATGGCTGCTCAAGTCCTCAAGAGTGTCCGTTCCGCTCCCTGTAACAAACGCTCCATCGCTGTCGCCATGATTGACAGTCAAACGGCCGTACGCAGTGCCTTCGCCCTGGGCGCGCATTTTGCTCTTTATAAACCCATTTCCGCAGAACGTGCCAGAACCAGCTTTCGTGCGGCCCGGGCTCTCATGAAGTGCGAACGCCGGCGTAATACCCGCGTGCCCATGCAGATTCCGGTGGCTCTGGTGACCGAGAATGGGGCAAGGCAGAGAAAGGCGCTCACTACAGACATCAGTCAAGGTGGTATGTCGCTCAAAGTCTCGCGTCGGGCGCAGGACTCCGGTCCCATGCGCATCAAGTTCACTCTGCCAGGAACCGACCACAGCATCGAATGTGCGGCGGAAGTTGCGTGGGAAGGCGATGGCTCGCAGGCGGGGATTCGGTTTGCGAATCTGTCCTCTGAACAACGGGACCATCTCAAGGTGTGGTTGGCCCAGCATGCTCCAGAGATGGAAGTCGATGATCCCCCGGCCCCATGTAAGCTCACCGATCTCAGCTCGGGTGGCTGTTATCTGGAGATCGCCGCGCCGTTTCCCATGAACACGAGGGTGATCCTGATCATGCGCCTGAAAAAGCTGGAGAGTCGCGTCGAAGGCGTGGTGCGGGTGATGCATCCAGAAATCGGCATGGGCGTGGAATTTACCCGGACCACCAACCAGCAGCGCAAACACTTGGAAGAATTCATTCACGCGCTCAAGAATCACAAAGGAGCGCAGCCCGAACTGGTGGTCGAACCGGAAGGCATGAATGATGTTGAATCAGTGAGCACTCCGGCCTCGGCGCTCGATGACATCGACGATCCCTTGCTCGAACTTTTTCAGCGTAACACCGACTTTACTGCCGAAAGCTTTTTGAGCGAGCTTCGCAAACAGAGAAATTCTCCTCCCCTGGAAGCCCAGGCTGCAGCTTCTGGGTCTTTATAACGCTCACCTCGCGGCAACCTGCTCGGCCAGCTCTCTTTTTTGGTAGATACGATCCAAGAATCGCGCGAATTCGTACGCGCAAAGAACGCGCGCGAATCTGTACTCACGCGGCAAAGACCTGCCACGGAGCAGAATGCCCGATTGGATCCCGCACCTGCCGCAGCCCAACCACAAAAACGCTGGCCCGACTCTGGTTGCCATGGTTCACTTAGACGAGGTGAACGCGTTTCGGCCTTGAATCCTAACGAGAACCTAACGTCATAACAGCCTCAACAATCGGCGTGACATGACCACCCACGAAGATTCCATCCGCAGCACCCTTTCCGCGAACCTCTACGCGGAGCAAGCTGCGGCGGCCCATCTTTGTTCCTTGTTCATTTACAAAGCGCGTATCCGCAGCGTTCGGGATGAGATCGTTACGCATCATGTAAACCGCCAAAGGCCCCATGCAACTTCCCGACGCCGGGTCTTCTGGAATTCCATATTCAGGCGCAAACATGCGGGAATAGACGCCATCAGGGGTTAACGCAAACAGAAAGACGCAGAAGGGTTCGTTCTCAGCGCCCTTGAGAGTCTTCAGACCCGCCGAATCGAGCCATGCTCGATCGACCGCAGCCTTATCTTTCGCGGCAACCACTACTGTGGGATTTCCCGCGCTGAGTAGTTGCGGGCTCATGGGAAGCAGATCCTGTGTTTCGAGCCCCAGCACCCGGGCGCAGAGAGAGGAGTCATAGAACTTTTCTTCGCGAACCGGAGGCATCCGTAACCAGATAAGTGGCCGTCGACCTGCTTCAATGCGTAATGGGACCGGGCCGACCCGCTCTTCCAGAATGAAATTGCTGCTGTCTCGCGGGACGATGTTTTCTTGCAACAGCACAAACGCAGCACCAACGGTAGGATGGCCCGCAAATGCCATCTCTTTTGTAGGCGTGAATATCCGCACACGCGCCGCGCAATCCTTGTGCGTTGCCGGAAGAAGGAATACGGTTTCCGCCAAATTGAGTTCTCTGGCGATCTTCTGCATGGTGGTTTCGTCGATTTCAGCCGCGTCCGGGAATACCGCGAGCGGATTTCCCGCCAAGGGATCCGTGCTGAAAACGTCAACGACTACATAGCGGTAAGACTTTGTTCCGGGCATTAATCCTTAACCTCCGCGATCAGGTCGATTTCAACACAGGATCCGAACGGCACTTGAGCGATCCCGAAGGCGCTGCGAACGTGCATTCCCATATCCCCAAATACCTGTTCGAAGAGCTCCGAAGCGCCGTTGGCGACCAGATGCTGTTCCGTGAACGTGGAAGTGCTGTTCACCAGCACCATCAGCTTCACCATGCGCTTGATCTTGTTCAGGTCGCCCGCCGCGGCGTGGAGCGTACCAAGGAGATCGATGGCCACTGCACGAGCGGCCTCTTTTCCCTGTGCCGTCGTGAGATTCGCTCCAAGCTGGCCGACCCAGGGCTGGCTGTCTTTCTTAGCGATATGGCCAGACAAGAAAAGCAAATTGCCGGTCCGCAGGAAGGGCAGAAATGCCGCCACCGGCGGTGTCAGTTGTGGAAGGGCGATGTGTAGAGCGTCAAGCTTTTCGTAGATCGACATGATTGAGTGTCAATTGACACTTAGCTAAGTAACGAAATGAAGTTATCTCACAAAATTCGCTTGTTGTAAAGGCTCGAAAGCCTATGTCGGACAATCCCTGGATTTAAGAGGAGCTGATTTTTATGCATCTACCTCGTAAAATCTCAACCTTCGCGCTTCTGGGGCTCGCAATGCCCACCACCACACTCGTTGGGCAAAGTTCTCAGACCGTAAGTCGCGCCGAAGCGACAAAAGCGATTGAAGACGGCAATATTACGTGGGGCAAAGCTCGGGTAGCCATCGACAAGAACGCATTCGAGAGGATGCTGGAGCCGGATTTGTACGTCCAGCTTTCGGATCGCAGGTTAACCCGGGCAACAGTTCATCGATCGCATCTCCTCCTATCCGTCAGGCATCACATTGACACGATTCGATTCCAGCGTTCTTACCGTCGAACCGAGTTGCGACGACTGGGTGGCGAAAATTCATTAGAAAATCGAATACGAACGCAAGGGCTCTGACGGCAGAACAGAAAAGGAATATGCGATCTGGATCACTCGCGACGGCTGGAGAAAGTGAGCAGCGACAATGGCCGCTCCTCTTTTCCGAGGAAGTTGGCCATGAGCATTGGAAGGGCACACCGCCACCCCTGGCGAACTGGTAGCGGCACGGTATGAATATGGACAGTTAGCTAAAAGACCCTGACGGGCCATCCGATACTTATGCCGCAAAACGAAAACAGCGCGGCATACGCGTGGCCCCGTTAAATTCTTGGTGCCCGGGACCGGAATTGAACCGGTACGTCTCTTTCGAGACCCGGGATTTTAAGTCCCGTGCGTCTGCCAGTTTCGCCACCCGGGCGGGCGGGGAAGTCGTTGAAGCCAATATATCAGTTCGCGGCGGGTGGACTCCTGGCGCTTTGTTCGGAGGTCGTTCACGCGTTCGTCACGCTGGCTGTTTGTTTTTCCTTTATGTAGCTGTGTGTCGTTTTGCGTCGCTGTGGGGCCCATGCGAGAGCCACTAAGGACACGGCGGGGAACAGAGGATTTCGCGGAGTTGCAACGCCCGCGCTGGTAACTCAATCCCGTGAGTCCTCTAGGGCAATGGGTGGTTTGTGAGCAAATAATTTCCGCCGTTCTCGGCTACAATGTGCAAGTTGGTCCGGCCGACGACTTGTTCCAGATGCGGCACATCCGTGCCGTAGGTTAGAAGATACCAGCGGGATTCTTCCTGCCATAGCGATACGAATTTGTTGTCATCGATGAACACTTGCGGAGCGTCGGGCGCATACGATCCATATTCCAGGTTATTCATGCGCCCGTTCAGAAGCAGCGCAGTCCGATCAGTGTAAAAAAAAAACGGAAGAGAAGGCATAGTATGCGTCGGCTTCGATCAACTGGCCCGGCGGGCTCTGTTGTAGCCGCTCCGCGAGCGGGTACGAGCCGAGATAATTGTCGAAGCGGATCAGGGCAATTCGGGCACCCTGAAAAAAGATGATCATGCTGATGGCGATGACGAAAACTGTTCTCCGGATATTGTTTCGGCCAAACGCTAGCGCCACTGCGCAACCTCCGAAGGCAAAGGCCGCAAGGGCCAGGGGCAACTTCAGGTAGGCGAAAGCATTAAGCGTCAGGTCCCAGATGTGGCCGAGAGCATGCGTGTAGAGTTCAGGATGTTGTGTCAGCGCCTGTGAGATGTCGCCGGGCGCGGGAACGCGCCAGACGGACAGAAGCAAGACGGCCAGCACGGCAAACAGGATCGAGGACGTACCGAGCAGAACATACGTTCCCGCCCGCACCCAGCGGCCGCCGGCGCTGAGAACCGACCCTGCCAGCAACGCCAGCGCGGGATAGATGGGCATCGAATAATATTCCTGCGTCGTCGAGAATGTGAAAAACAACATGACGACGCCTATCCAGCAAAGTGCCATCAACCTTGTTCTGCCTGCGCGAGAAGTCGGCTTGTAGTCGAGGGTCGGCGCAGAGAGTAAATAGAAAGACCACGGAAAGATCCAAACCAGATTCAGAATCCAGAACCAGAACCTGGGGACAGTGTCATAGTCGCGCGGATATCGCAAACCCAAAAAACGCAGCAGGTGTTCGTTGAAGAAGTAAAACCAGAAGAATCCGTGATATTCACCCGGACCGCTGTGCAGGGTGAACACAAAATAAGGTGGATTGCGCAGAGTTGCGAGAACATACCATGGAACCGCGATCGCCAAGGCAACCGCAATCGCGAGCCACAGATGGAGACGCCGCCATGCCGTCCAAGAGAACAAACTGCGGGTCACTGCCATGTAAACGAGAGCCGCCATTACAGGGAATACGGCGGCAATCAGGCCCTTCAGCAGAAGTCCCGCTCCCAGGCAAAGGCCCAGCAGAAGGGACCAGCGCAGCCAAGATTCCGTGTCAGGTTCAAGCAGACGCAGCCATGCCCAGATCGCGCCGGTGATCGTCAAGACCAGAGTTGCGTCGGGGATCAGAATGCGCGTGAACAGGAAGAGGCCAACAGATGTGCTGAGAGCGATGCCCGCGTAGAGTCCGGCGGTCTCGCTGAAGGCCCAGCGCCCGAAGCGGTAAGTCATCCAGCACAAGAGCACTACCGCCAGAGCGTGCGGAAGTCGCGCGGCCCAGTCGTGGACGCCGAAGATGCAGTACGCAACCGCGATCATCCAGTAATTGAGCGGCGACTTTTCGAGATAGGCGACGCCGTCAAGCCGCGCGGTGACCCAGTCTCCGGAGGACAGCATGTTGCGGGCAGCCTGCGCCTGAACCGCATCGACGTCGTCCATGAGATGCGGAGGGCTGCCGATACTTAGGAGGAAAACGAGGCTAGCTGCGGCTAAAACGATCCAATCGGTCCGAAAGACTCGAAGAGCAGACCTGACATGTTGATCTTCGGAAGCGGCCGCACCACGTTCCTTCGTTTGATCCACATCAAGAAGGTTATCAAACCCCCTCACCGATAGTTAAAATCCGCTCCCTCTTCCAGCTTTGCGAAGGAAATCTCATCACCCGGTGACTGATTGAACTTCTGTCACAGGAATTTAACGTCCGTCTTGTGAGCCCTGATATTAGGCTGGCGCAATGACTCTGTGGAACTTCGCAGCCCGTGAATCGCATCCGTTTTTCCTGGTTCGTTTCCGAAGAATTGAAAGCGGCCATCGCGCAAAAGTGTGTAGCGGCGTCCGCGCCAATCGATGGTGTTGCCGAACAATCCCGCCACCCAAACAAAAACGCTGATCAGGTCCTGAAAGGGAACCAGCCACCATCTACGGCGGGTGAGCGGGTCGTGAAGTACCCAACCCGCCGTACTCCATGCGGCAAGCGCACGAAAAAACAGCGTAATCACTAACAAGGGCCAGAGCCTCGGGACAGTCAGCCAAAGCAGCAACGCGAGCGGCAGGGGATTGGTGAAGATCTGTCCCCAGTAGCCCACGGGACGTGAGCGTCGGGTACTGCGCGCCCAGCGCAAGCGATGCTGCAGATTGCTCTTCAACGTTTGGCTGCCGATGCGGTGCTCGATCACACAGGAAGAAAGGACTACGCGGTATCCAAGCTGGGGTGCGCGGTTGCCGATTTCAAAATCTTCGGCAAGGTAATGGCCAAGATCGGCGAAGCCGCCCATGGCTTCGATCACTTCACGGCGCGCGGCGAGAGTGGGGCCGAGGGCAAAGTTCATCTCGCCGACCAGCCACGCTACCAGCACCCCCGCGAGGAATTCCGTGTTCATGCCGATGGCTTCAAGTCGTGACCAAAATCCGTGCCCGGGCACAGCGCGGTAAGGGCAGGTGACCACACCCACGCTCCGGTCCTGGAACTCAGCTGCGACACGCCGCAACAGATCAGGCGGGACGTGGACGTCGCTATCGCTCATGACCAGGATGCTGTGCTGAGCGCGCGGCACCAGACGCCCCAGACTGTGCGCCTTCCGGTTGGGAACGGTTGGATCTCCGGTTTCAATCAGATGAACTCTCGGGCTCTGCGGAAACTCACCGCGTACTTTGTCCACTATGGCCACAGCCGGGTCGTCCATTCGGTCGACGGCAAACAGAATTTCGTAGTCGCGATAATCCTGGGTAAAGAAGCTGCGGAGATTTTCTTCCAGGTGATCGTCTTGTCCGCAAAGCGGTTTCAGGACGCTGACGGGTGGCGGGTCTGTGAGTGGCGGCGAAGGAATGGCCAGGTAACGGCGCGCGGCGACACTGCTGAGCACGCAGTAAACCCACGAGCCAACTAGCAACAGAACGAGTAGAGCCACGAGGGCCAATGTCAGCAACGCCATAACAGGTGCCAAACGATTGTAAACTCCTGCGCGGCGCGGTCAAAAGAAAACCATCCGACCCTTTGCCGCGAGCCAGTGAATTTCTCCCTGCACGTTGGAAACTTTCGTTGCAGATTGTGTTTCACTATAGGTGGTGCCTACGCGGAAAAGGCAATGCGTTTGATATCGTGACCGGTTCTCGAACGATGAGAGTCAGCCTGGGCAGTTCCGTTTTTCTCTTACTGCTGTTTTGTCCTGTCTGCTTTAGTCAGTTGCCGTCGTCTCGCTGTGATTCAACTGGTAGCCCACTCAAGGACTGTATTTACTTAACAAAGCTCGAGATTGGGCCCGATCAAGTCTTTACATCCGAAGAAAATCTTGCGGATCGTCGCGTGCGACTGTCAGCGATTTCCCCGACCACGACAGACGGTGAGTCAGATTCTGGGGGGACCACGCTCGCTCCAGAGCCGACCAGGCAGGAACACTTTCATTGGCGCAGAGCTCTAACGGAATCAGCCACCTTCCTTGTGATCGAGCAGGCCTATGTTGTGCACACCGATTTCAATTGGGTCGTATCTGAAAATGGAATTCCGTTTAATCACTATTGGCGCGACTACATGCAGTCTCTATCCGAGTGGACACATTCGGGCTGGAATGACGGCGATCCCAATTGGTTCGGCTACGTCGGGCACCCGATCCAGGGAGCATTGACCGGCTTCATTCAAATTCAAAATGATCCTCAGGGGGAGAAGCTCGAATTTTCCAAGACTAAGGCTTACTGGTGGAGTCGGCTGAAGGCTGGTTTGTGGAATGCGGCCTACAGTACGCAGTGGAATCTTGGACCGGTGAGTGAGATCACGGTTGAAAAGTATGGCACGAAAGACAGGCCGCCGTGGAATCACGACGGATCCTTTCCTTGTTCGCATCATTGCTTGACTGGCGTGGGCCAAATTGACATCGTCATGACACCGCTGGGAGGCACGGGGTGGCTGATAGGGGAAGACTTTCTGGACAGCAAGGTTGTGCGACGGGTAGAGGATGACACGCAGAACCGTCTGCTGATTGACACCGTCCGCGTCGCTCTCAATCCGATTCGAGGAGGAGCGAATATTCTTCACGGGAAGCCCCTTTGGTATCGTGCCTCCCGCGATGCGCAAGGGATGAGCCTGGTCAGTGACAAGAAATCGGCCGTCTCCGCACACGAGACCTCCAAAACGCAGATTCCCGACCACGGAGATGTGTTTTTTGGTTACACGCACACCGGGGCATCGCGTTGCCAGGCCATCTTTTTTAGCACGGTCGTTGTCTGCGATCCACTTTCAGCCAGGAGTTCTAACCTGAATGGCTGGAATGCAGCTGTAGAGAAAAAGTACCTCCGCTATTTTGGAGTGATTGCTGATTTCAGCGGACTATACGGTGGAGTGAATCAGACTAATTTCTTGTTTGGTGTGCGAGGCGGAGCCCCGATCGGAAGGTTGCGGCCGTTTGCAGAGGCCCTGATCGGCGCCGTGCACGCAAGCGAAAACGGCTCTGCACCCAAGTCGGATACCTCTTTTGCTGAAGATCTCGGAGTGGGAATCGATTTTCGGCTGATGCGGCTGCTCGGGTGGCGCTTTCAGGCCGACGAACTCAAGACAGGGTCGCCGGACTTTGAGCGGCGTAACCTTCGTCTGTCTTCCGGACTGGCCGTTCGGTTCTAGCTGTCCGCTAACCGCGTTGTTCCAGATGATCCATTATTTGGCTACTTGTATAACAAAATGGCGGATCGCTCGGGCTCGGCGTTGTCGAATCGATCCTTGGAATTTTGGTAAGATGCTTTAGTCATTAAGCAGACGGTTCGCATTTCGGGCCCGGAATCAGGGGCTCAAGCATTTACGAAGCAGAGGGATGCAAATATTAACTGCTATCCTTCTCGCGTTTTGCGCGGAAACCATATATCCTTGGGTGAAACTAAACACTGGTTCTAACAGAGCGCAGCACAACCATCGCGTGAGGGGGCGCATGCGAAGGGGGCAGAGGTCGTTATGTCTGATTCAGAGAACGTACAAGTTTTCATATTGGCTGAGAACCGGCTTTTGCGTGAAGCCCTTACACGCATTTTGGGCAAGAAAAACGACATCCGGGTGGTCGGAGCGTCCGCTTTCTCGCCTGATGTCGTCGCGCAAATCAGTAGTGCCAGTCCAGATGTTCTGCTATCCGATTCGGCCGCGGTGGCTCTCTCGGACTTACGCCTGATTTCAGAAGTACGTGCCGCGATCCCTGGCCTTAAGGTGGTCATGATCGGCATGGACGCAGACCCAGAAACTTTTCTGCGCGCGGTACGGGACGGAATTGTGGGTTTCGTCCTAAAGGACGCTTCCGCCATGGAGGTGGCTGCAGCCGTTCGTTGTGTGGCGAATCATGAGGCTGTTTGTCCTCCCAGCCTCTGCATGGCGTTGTTCGAGCGCGTGGCGAGTCAGAATCAGAACGCGCATCCTGCCAGCTTTGTGATCAGACACAATCTCGGTCTCACGCGCCGAGAGCAGCAACTTGTTCAAATGATTAGCCACGGACTCACCAACAAGGAAATAGCCTCGCAGTTGAACCTCTCGGAGCAGACAGTAAAGAACCACATTCATCGGATGCTGCGCAAGCTTGGCGCTGCTGACCGGTTGGGAGCGGTAGAGCTCTGCCGCCTGCCCGGAGCAGTCGCATGATCAATGCCGCATCTGGCATTGGTACTTTTGCGGTACTTATCTGTTACAGAAGCTGACGCGGTTGCTGTGTTTCGTAGGACCTTCTTGGTACTGCCTATCTTGAATCTCTGGGCCTGATTTGAGCCTTACTTTTTTGCGGAGAACAGGAGATACTGCCCGGCACGGAGAGGATCGTGCAAAAAATCAGAGTGTTGGTCGCAAATCGGCCGCGCTTGATGAAGGATTTGGTCCTTGCGACAATTGGGGATCAACCCGATATCGAAGTGGTCGGCGAAACCCAGGACGAAGCGGAAATCACGGAATTGGTGGAACGCACGCGTCCTGACTATTTGATCATCGCGTTGGAGAACCCCGAAGTCCGGCCGGGTTTGAGCGGCTTTTTGCTTGGCCGTTATCCGGAAATGAAGATTCTTGCGCTGGCCGCAGAACGGAACAGCGGCATCTTTTATTGGGCTTTTGTGGATATCCGTTCCATGCCTGTCGAATCATCCGAGCAGGGCATCTTAGGTGTTTTGCGAAGCAAGCCAGAGTTGGTTGGCATTTAGACGCACGGATGCGGATTACGAATAAGACGAAATCAAAGTTAGAGGTAGTCAGAGAACGCGTGTGGCTGCCCGTCCGAAAGTTCTCCAGGCCGCGAAGTAGTTAGCCGCTCGCGCTCATCTCTCCGCGACTTCGTGCGTTGAGAGGGGTTTGGATACGAGGTTGGTTGTTGTGATGACGCCGGCTGAAAGTTCGCAGGAGCAGTAAACCAACGGAATCAATACGGGTTAGCTCACAGATGCCCTGTAAGTGAGGGGGCGAAGCTGTAGCTGGAGACTCTGATTCAAAGGGACAATCGAGTTTGACGGAGAGTTCTAATCTCATGGTCGCTGCCGAATCTTTGCAGCTAGACTCGCAATCCGTCGCATCGCTTCAATCTCATTGGTATGCCGCACACGTTTGTTCGCGCCATGAGAAGCAAGTTGCCCGGCAATTGGAGGAGCGACGGGTGAGCTGCTTCTTGCCTGTGTATCGCAGCGTTCGTCGATGGAAGGACCGGCGCAAGGAATTAGATCTTGTGTTGTTCCCAGGTTATGTCTTCGTTCACCTCGATTTGAAGGATCGCTTGCGGGTGTTGCAGGTGCCTAGTGTGGTTCGGTTTGTGAGTTTCAATGGCCACCCCGCGCCGCTCCCCGACAGTGAGATCGAGGCTCTGAACAACGGATTAGCCGGGGGTGTGCGCGCCGAGCCTCACCCGTATTTAAAGGTTGGGCGCCGCGTGCGTGTGAAATACGGGCCGCTCACGGGCGCACAAGGCATCCTGGTACGCCGGAAAGATAAGTTTCGCGTCGTGCTTTCCATCGATCTGATCATGCGTTCGGTCGCAGTGGAAGTAGATGAGGCCGATGTCGAGCCTTGCTGACATGTTTCGCAACCGGTTGCGAGTCGCTACTGAAGATCAGAAAATTTCGGCTGCTGGCAGCCGCGCAGAGGTGTTATGAGTAGACCTTTCCGAAGTGTTCATCGTTGCCCGAAGCTGGTCTTGCTTTGCGTCGGAATAGTGTTCTCTGCGGTCGCATGGAGTCAGCAACCCGCGTCCTACACCCGCAGCAATGCAATCGACCAAAAGAATTCTCGCGCAGAACACGAAGCGGAACAGCTGGTTTCACTGTCAGCCGACAGAATTCTCTTTATCCTTCGAGACGAGCCGGGATTGCTGCTCCAAATCAAAAAGGCGCTTGTTCGAAAAGCTTTCGAGCAGGGAAGAATACTCGATCCGAATGACCTCACGGATGACGCTCTGTTCACGTTAATCCGCGAAGATCAGAACATCCGTATCATCGCGACAAAAGAGATCGTTGACCGTTCATATATCAAAGCGAAACCCACGCGCGAGGAACTCGCACGGAATTTACCTTGTCGGCAACCAATGCCCGGTGCTGAGGCCCTCGCCACTAAACAGCCGGATCAGGCAACGTCAAGCACGAATCCCAAGCCACTCCCGAGCCAGGAGGAGCAGTACTGGCTCAAGCATGAGGACGACTTGGATTGCTATCTGACCCAATATCTTCCCTATGGAGTGGCGCCTTACTCTGCTGCCCAAGGACAGTACAACCAAGCACTTTCTCCGCAACAAAACCCGGCGTCACAGTATCCCGGCCAGCAGCAATATCCGCAACAGCGTAATCCCCTCCAACAGTTTCCCCAGCAACAATACCCGCCAACTCAGTCTCCCGAGCAGGGGCCGACTGACTACCGCCGTCAGCTTGAAATGACGCAAATGCCATCCCAGGGCTACTTTGGCATGGACAGTGATCAGAGCGAGATGGCGAGCATCCAGCCTGAAGAACTGCCCAGCCTGTTGAGCGCCGGCCAGATGGGCGGGGGTCTTTCTTCAGGAATGTCCCGAAAGGGGCTCGGAGCGGGTGGCGCCGACGCTTCGGATTTGTCAATGTCCCCCGATTTAAGCTCTTCGTTAGGGTCTTCCTTAGGGTCCCCTTTCGGTTCGTCGATTGGCTCTTTGCTCGGAGGCCAAAACGGAGTCTCTGGATTGCCTCAACAGGCGCGTCTTGAAGATCAGACCCGATTTCCTCTCCAGCAGTACTCATATCCCAAACCGCCCCAGCAGCCGATGCTGCGTCATCGCCCCAATCCGTATGCTGACGTGCCTTCGCTCTACGATTTGTACGCCCAGTACTCGAGGCGTACTCCCCGACTCGAGCGTTTCGGAGAAGATGTTTTCCTCAATGGGACGGGGAACCTCGACGAGCTTCCCATGGATTTACCGGCCGGGCCAGACTATGTCGTTGGCCCCGGCGACGGTCTGACGATCAGTCTTACAGGAGGAATCTCGCAGAGACTACAGCGCGTGGTGGATCGCGAGGGTCGCGTTGCTTTGCCTGAAGTCGGAGCCGTCGAAGTATCCGGACGGAGTTTGGGTGACGTGCAACATCTCGTGCAGACCGTTCTGCGTGGCCAGTTCCGTGGTGTCGACGCCGATGTTTCTCTTTCCCGCATTCGGACAGTTCGCGTTTATGTGACTGGCGACGTCGAGCGGCCCGGACCTTACGATGTAAGTTCACTCTCGACGCCGCTGAACGCTCTCTATCTCGCAGGTGGCCCCACTTCAGAGGGTTCGTTGCGGGTTGTCCTTCACTATCGTGGCAAACAGCTCATTCAGGAGGTCGACCTTTACGACCTGTTGCTCCACGGTGTTCGTGGCGATGTGCAGCGGCTGCAGGCTGGAGACACAATCCAGGTTCCTCCGTTGAAAGGACAAGTCACGATCGAAGGGATGGTGCGACGGCCCGCGATCTACGAGTTGAATGGTGAAAAGGATCTGGCCGAAGTCTTGGAACTCGCCGGGGGTGTTCTACCTTCCGGAACTTTGCGCCACGTGGATGTGGAACGCGTGGAAAGTCACGAAGACCGCACCATGTTGCGTCTGGACATTCCCGAGACCGATAGCGACGCCAGTGTTAACAAAGCGCTCGAGGATTTCACCGTTCAAGACGGAGACAAGATCAAGATCACTCCGATCCTGCCTTACGCCGATAAGACTGTTTACCTCGACGGCCACGTCTCCCGTCCCGGGAAGTTTGCCTACACGGACGGCATGAAAGTCACCGACCTCATCAAGTCCTACAAGGATGTACTGCCCGAACCCTCAATCACCCACGCCGAGATTATCCGCCTATCCCAGCCCGACTTCGCGCCCGAGGTGCTGACCTTCAATTTAGGCGATGCCCTCGCCGGCAAAGATCAGGATCTGGTACTGAAGCCTTTTGATATCGTTCGCGTCTTCGGACGGTTCGACTTCGAAGATCCGCCAGTGATTACGGTCACTGGAGAAGTAAGGGATCCGGGGGACCACTTGACGAATGGGGTGCCTCACCTACGCGACGCCGTATATCTGGCTGGTGGCACAACCCGGGATGCTCTGCTCACCGATGCACAGGTTTTTCGCAAAACCAGCGACGGCAAGCTGGAAGTCATCAACGTGAATCTAGGCAAGGCGCTCGAAGGAGATGCGAAGGACAATATCGAGCTCGAACCCAAGGATCGAGTTTTCATTCATCGCGATCTCAACAAGCTTGACCCGCCCACGGTTGCGATTGAAGGTGAAGTGGCCCATCCAGGGAAGTATCCGCTGGGCGACGATATGACCGCCGCAGGATTGGTCCGTCTTGCTGGCGGTTTCAAACGTGGTGCCTACAAAGAAGAAGCAGACTTGACGCGTTACGAAGTAGAGCAAGGCAGCAAAGTTGTGAGTGACCACGTTATAGTTCCGATTGCCAAAGCGATGGAAGGCGAACCGGACGCCGACGTCCGCCTTCGCGATGGCGACGTTCTGGCAATCAAGCAACTTACCGGCTGGAAAGATGTTGGTGCGACGATTGCTGTAACAGGTGAGGTTGTTCATCCAGGCACGTATGGGATCCAGGAGGGTGAGCGTCTAAGTTCCATCATTCAACGTGCCGGCGGTTTCCGAAACGATGCTTACCCCTATGGGGCGGTATTTGAGCGACAGCAGATAAGAGACCTGGAGGAGAAAAATCGAGCTGACTTGCTGGATCGAGTGCAGAGCGAAGCCGCCAATATCAAGAGTATTCCTGAGCAAAATCAGGAAGACATGTTGGCCAAGCAGGCCGCGGTGGAACAGTATCAGACCACGCTGCAGAAGCTGCAAAATGCTCCTCCGCAAGGGCGCATGGTTATTCATATCTCAACCAATATGAAGCGTTGGGTGAATACTTCATCTGATGTCCAAGTGCGAGCTGGCGACACGATTTACGTTCCGAAGAGGCCCAGTGTCGTGTTAGTAGACGGCGCTGTTTACAATCCTACTGGCGTTACCTACAAGTCCGGCAAGAGCGCTGGGTGGTACCTCAGTCAAGCTGGTGGTCCAACGGGAACTGCCAATAAAAAGGGTGTCTTCGTAATCCGCGCCGACGGTTCCGTGGCTGGCGGCACTAGCGGCCTGTTTGGGGGAGGTGCGGAGAGTGCAGCGATGCAACCTGGGGATATGGTGGTTGTGCCCGAGAAGATATTCACTATCAGTCGTGCATGGCAAAATACTGCGATAGCCGCCCAGATTGTCACTGCAATTGCTATCAGTGCTTCATACGCCAAAAACTTCTAGTGAGTAGGACGTCGTTTGATTCTTTCGGGGTAGGTTTGACAGGTCGCCACGATGCAAGTCTCCCAATGATGCCCGGAAAGTTGGCCAATAAAGAATTCTGTGCGGAAAGGCCCTAAGACTCGGGAAAGGCCGGGAATTTCGTGCGGCTGAACGTCGTCAATCCTGAACATGGGAAAGGGAGGCGCATTATTGCTCATCAGGAACGATCCTGATTCTCCCGAACCCAGCCACGCGCTCTGTTCCCCGAAGGTGAATTGCACGTTATCAATGTTCAACGACACCGTGCTATTGAGCAACTGAAGTTGATTCACCTGCGGTGTACCGTTGGCCAACGGCGGCGTGCCATCCGCCGCCCCGATAGCTGACAAAGCCGCCGCAGAATAAGACGGCATCGCGGGCGCATGTTGGTACTCAGCTTGGAGATTAAACGCTAAAGGACCGGTTTCAGCCTCAGCACTCACACCAGTTATGTCGTTGAAGCCGGTCCAGTATGGTCGGCCGTAGTCATTGACCAGCGTTTGACCGAAGTGATAACTGTCGTGAAGTGGCGTTCCTGAAATGTCCGTCATTCGCGTGTATACGGAGTTAACTTGAGCTCCCACATTAGCGGCGCCATCGAGACGGGCTATTTCCGGAGCAAACTCTTGAGCAAGCGATTTGTAGATTCGGCCCGCCTCTACCGAATCCTCCACACTATTTTCGAGCGTGTCTCCAGAGTCCTGGACCATGCGAGCACATTGCAAACGAGTCCAAGGTCGTATGCCCAGCATGTTGGACTTCATGTAACCCAGGGCTATGAGCCGTTCCAGCAACGGATAAATCCAACTGTCGAGAGGGACATACGGAGAGGCCATGTAGTTCGGATTGCGAGGTTTTTCACCGGTATGTTCCGGCAATAAACTCCCCCATGGCGAACCACCCAGCTCTGGGTCGTGGTGCGCGCGATAGACTTGGCGTCCGAAGTACCAGCCTAGGGCGCTGCCGATGATTACATCGGACGGGAAGTGCTGCTTGGCAGTCACGCGCGTGATGGTGATTGCGGTGGCCAACCCATACGCTGCGGTCTGGCTGAGCCAGCCAGGATATTCGTGCGCCCAAACGCTCGCGACAGACCACGCGATGGCAGAGTGCTCGGAAGGAAACGAAGAACCTCCCTTAAAGAAGTCTCCATTTCCACTGTCTTGAAGAGGGCGCTGTCTTTGCGTCATCTCCTTGAGCAGGTACGCTACGCCAGTAGCGTTGATGGCAGCCTCCCCGGTCAGAAGTCCGGCTTCTTGCAGGTGATCGTCATGGGTCATGTGACCGAACAGGAAAGACGCTCCTGTCAAACCGATCATGGAATAAGCGCCGTAATCTGAAATATGCAGGCTGGTTTGCATGTGACTTGGGTTGACTTGCCTCGACCACCAGCTGTCGCTTGCGATGAAAGCTGCGGTAATCCCAGCCGCCGGGAGAATCCATTTGAGATCCTTTGTGCGGAAACGCGCGGGGCTGGTCCAGAACTGCTTTTGATCGCCTACCAAGTGTTTGACAAACGGTGACACCAGCCGGTTTTCAGGATCCTCGCCGGGCTGCAGTTCGTAGCGGTCCTCAGGTGCGCTCGCCTTTGGCGACTGTGTGGAACCGTCCGATAC
>JABDBE010000006.1 GCA_013288805.1 Acidobacteriota bacterium | reverse complement strand
AGGGCGAAGATTCCGGTCACCCTCTGCGACTTGAACTACGTCGAGCCGTTGCAAGAGTGGCAGTTGGTGATTGCGACTCCGTGGTACGACAGCCGCGGCCCGCGTAAGTCCTACGACCGGGTCTTTCAGGCTCTACAGGATGCAGGCATTTACAAGGACGTCCCTATCAGGCGGCTGTCTGTGACGAGCCCGGCCGACCCTCTGGTTAAAGCTCTCGAACGAGACGTTAAGCTCCGGACGGAGGGAACCGTCCACATCGTTCGGAGCAGCAAGGCTCAGGGGTATAGCTACGCTGTAACTTTTGCCCCGTTTAGTGGCCCCGGAGGGGTTGTGCCTGCGAGACGCTTCGCGGAAAGCGATGATCTACGATCGTTTCTGGAGGATGATCTGTACATTTCGCCGAGCTCGATAGATGAGGCACTGTTAGAGCTTGAGCGCAAAGGCAGTGCGTCCATATTCAATGTTCAGCTCACCCGAAAAGAGCTTAGGAAATTGTCCCTAGCGTAGCCGCACTCGGTCGCTTCTTTGGATGTCATACTGCTCCCCCGCGCTAGAATGACTCCATGAGTCCCCGCCCGCAAACCAGCGAAGCCGCACTACCCGTCACGATACAATCAATTGTGTAGAGTAAGGCGGGAAACTTTGGAGGCATGGAATGAGTTTTTCGGCATCGGCGGCTGATGAGCGTGTGCTCGACGTGCAGTCCACGGACGATACGCTCAGCGTGAGTCCGCGCGACGGTCGCGTCATCGCTGTGCCTCTGGTCTGGTATCCACGGCTGCTCAACGCTACTTCCGCCCAGCGCCAGAATTGGAAAATTGCTGGCGGTGTTATGGGATTTACTGGCCCGACTTGGACGAAGATTTAAGCACGGAAGGATTGTTGCGTGGCGCGCATGCGCCAAGACGTCGGTTCACTCGAAGTAGGGGCAGTCTGTCAGCTACCAGCCTTTAGCTTGCGGCTAGATCAAAGGCCCTGCTCTACGAGCGGGGCCTTTTTTTGTTCCAGGAGCAATGGCCCTATCGGCGTGTGGTGCGTACAGGATTGTCCGCGCTACGCCTACCTACGGGGCTTATGGCGTTCGCAGAAAGCCGTGATACGCGCCTTTTGAGTCCACGAAGTACCCCGCGATACCTCCCACCGAGTCATTGGAATATGGGAGAGTTCCCTGAAAACCGCCGGTGCCTGCACCCGGAGCATCAAACTTTGTGATGCTGCCGTTCTCGGCACGCAGGAAGCCGTGGTACACGTCACTGGCGTCAAGGTAGTAACCCGCGATCGCGTCCGTTGGATTGAGATTCGAAGGTATAGTCCCTTGGCCGGCGGCTTTGCCCGCGCCTGCAACGTTGAACTTGGTTATGGCGCCGTCGGGAGCGCGCAGGAAGCCGTGATAGACGCCGCTCGTGTCTATGTATTCTCCCGTGACTGCACCCCCGTTGTTGATGCTTGCAGGTTCGGTACCCTCGAGTCGGTTAGTGCCTGAACCCGAAACATTGAAGGTCGTGAAAGTGCCATCGGCGGCGCGCACGTAGCCGTGATAGACATTCTTGGAGTCAATGTAGTCTCCGGTGATCGCCCCTTCTTGATTCAGACCCGAGAAAAAGTCAGTGAAGGTGCCCTGGCCGGGAGCTCTGCCCGCGCCCGGAGCGTCGAAGGTCGTGAAGGTGCCATCAGCGGCGCGCGAGAAGCCGTGATTTACATTGCTCGCGTCGACGTAGTATCCCGCGATTGTCCCGGCGATGTTAATGTTCGAGGCAAATGTGCCTTGTCCGGCGTTTTTGCCCGCGTTGGGAGCGTTGAAGGTCGTGATTTTGCCATCGGTAGCGCGCAGGAATCCGTGAAGCACCGTGTGTGCGTCAATATAGTACCCGGCGATCGCACCCGAGGGGTTGATGCCGAATGGAACTGTGCCTGCGCCGGCGACTTTGCCTGCGCCGGGAGCGTTGAAGGTCGTGATTTTGCCGTTGCTGGCGCGCAGAAATCCGTGATACACGGTGCCAGCGTCACTGTAATACCCGACTATCGCACCCGACGAAAGGATGCCGATGCCGAGGGTACCTTGGCCAGCGCTTTTGCCCGCTCCGGGAGCGTTGAACGTGATGATTTTACTTGGGCTTGTCTGGGCAGAGAGTTGAACTGTAATCGCCAGCGCGGCGAATAAGGTCGCCGCGGTAAACAGGGTCAAAGTTCTGGATTTCATGGAGATCTCCTTTTGAGTTTCAATTGAGCCCCGGATTGGAATCTTCCTTTTTGACCGGAAAACGACTGCCATTGTACCCCCGCAATTACTGCTCGCGTCAATGCGAAATAGCTTGCATCCCGTTTTCTGGGCAGCGAGATGGCGGCCGCACGCGGGCGAGGGCGCCCGCGCCACATGGATTGTTTGATGGGAATTTGGTTGGGTGTGATATAATACAGTCTGGGTTTATAACTTTGCGAGAACCTGGGTGCGGCTTCTGCCGGACCCTTTTTTATTGCTCAAAAAATGGGGTGAATATGGAGTTACAGGATGCGATTTGGGTGGGGGACATTGCAGCTGCGGGAGACACGCGGAAGTGGTCGGGGGAGTAGGCGGAGGCGGCTTTTTTGCACAAAGCGACTGGGCTAGGGTTGAGCGTGTTGACGCCCTGGGGAGACAGCGAGCGTTATGACCTGGTGGTGGGCACGGGAAAACGTTTGTTACGGGTGCAGGTGAAGTCGACGCGATATGTGGGCGAGAAACGATACACCATCACGGCGCGCGGGTGCACGGCGCCGTATACGGCGGATGAGATCGATTTTCTGGCGGTGTACATTGTTCCGTTGGATTTGTGGTACATCATCCCGGTGAAGGCGTTTGCGCCGCGAAAGTGTTTGAAGTTCTATCCGGGAGGGGGCGGGCGGTACGAAAAGTATCGTGAGGCGTGGTGGCGGTTGGGAGCCGATTCGGAGCGGCGATAGGCTTGGGGCGACGTGTCCTCGGAATCAAAGGTTCCGAGGCTTGGTATATACGTTGTAGATATGTCGGTGTATACTGCGTATATCGTCAGGAGGCGTCCAATGGCTGAAGCGCAGATCGTTAAATGGGGCAACAGTTTGGCGGTGCGGATTCCCAAGCCGGTGGCTGAGGCAGCGGGGGTGCGTGAGGGCGATGCGATTGTGATTGAAGTGGATGACGGACACATCGAGGTTCGCCGGAAAGAACGGGTTCCGAGCTTGAAGGAGATGGTGGCGCAAATTACTCCGGAGAACCGCTACGACGAAATCCCGAGCGGGCCAGCAAGAGGAAAGGAATCCGTCGAATGGTAGCTCGCTATGTTCCGGAAGCAGGCGACATCATTTGGATTGACTTTGATCCCCAAGTCGGGCGTGGGCAGGCCAAACGGCGTCCGGCCCTCGTAGTTACTGAGCGGAATTATAACCGCGCCAGCGGACTTGCGATCGTGTGCCCACTCACTAGCCGGCGAAAGCCGTATCCGTTCGCACTGCCCGCTACGGTGAGTAAAGTCGAGGGCGCAGTGCTGGTCGATCATCTTAAGAGCATGGATTGGGCGGCACGAAAGGCAGCGTTTCACTCCAAAGCAGATCCTGCGCTGCTGACCAAGGTTCGGGCATATCTGGGGATTTTATTGGGAGTGCGCTGAGGCCAACTGCCGAGCTTCGCTCGGTTGTACCGCCGGGGGCGGCTGTCTCCACGTGGGAGCATGGTCGTTCTGGTTGCTTGCTGAGCTAGACTTGCGGCTACTGTTTTCTATTCCGGGAGGACGTTCTCATGTTGTGCAAGTTTGTGGGGCTGGTTTTGTTGGTTGCTGGTTTTTGTTCTGCGGCTCTCGCGCAGACTCAGGCGGTTGACGCGGAGGGGCATCAGTGGTGGCAGCATGCGGTGTTTTATGAGATTTATCCGCGGAGTTTCATGGACAGCAATAACGACGGCATTGGCGATTTGAATGGCATTGCTTCGAAGCTGGATTATCTGAAGAGTCTGGGCGTGGATGCGATTTGGATTACGCCGTGCTATCCGTCGCCGCAGGTGGATTTTGGGTATGACGTTTCGGATTACGAGAATATCGATCCTATGTACGGAACGCTGGCGGATTTTGATCGGCTGCAACAGGAGGCGCAGAAGCGTGGCATTCGCATCATTATGGATTTTGTGATGAACCATACGTCGGATCAGCATGCTTGGTTTATTGATTCGCGGTCGTCACGCACCTCGGCTAAGCGCGATTGGTACATGTGGCACGACGGCAAGGGCTCGGCTCCGCCGAACAATTGGGTTTCAACCTTTGGCGGATCGGCGTGGACTTGGGATGCGAAGACCGGGCAATATTTCTACCACTATTTCTATGCGCAGCAGCCGGACTTGAACTGGCGCAACCCGGCGGTGCACGATGCCATGTTCGATGTGACGCGCTGGTGGTACAAGCGCGGTGTGGCTGGATTCCGTCTGGATGCGGTGGATACGCTGTTTGAGGATCCGGGGCTGCGCGATAATCCGGTGCTGCCGGGGCGGGATAAATTGGGCGATCCGGTTGAGGAGAATGTTTATAACACGAAGCTGCCGGAGGTACACGTCGTTCTGCGTGATCTGCGAAAGGTCGCGGACGAAAGTAATGCTGTGCTGATTGGCGAAACCTGGACCAAAGACGTGAGCGAGCTGAAGCAATACTATGGCGACCACGGCGACGAACTGCAGATGCCGATGGACTTCATGTTCACTAAGGTTGACAGACTTTCGGCGGCGGAATTTCGCCGGCAGATTGCGGCCGTCGATTCGGCGGGAGGCTGGCCGGTGTTCGTGCTGAGCAATCACGACATCGTGCGTTCGTCGGTGCGGTATGGGGATGGAAAGAATAATCGGGCGATCGAGAAATTGATGGCGTCACTTTATTTGACGTTGCGGGGCACGCCGATCATGTATTACGGCGAAGAGATTGGGATGGAGAATAACGATCCGGTGCGGAAGGAAGATGTGAAGGATCCGATTGGGCGGGTGGGCTGGCCGCAGGAAAAAGGCCGCGACGGGGAGCGCACTCCGATGCAGTGGGACGGCAGCGCGAACGCGGGTTTTACGCGAGGGACGCCTTGGCTGCCGGTTCCGCTTAGCTATAAGAAGGTGAACGTGGCGAGCGAGCTTAAGGATCCGGCGTCGGTTCTGCAGGTCTATCGGAGACTGCTGGCTTTGCGGCATCAGAATCGAGCTCTGCTCGATGGGGATTATGTGGCGGTTAATGAGAACGATACGAACGTGCTTTCTTATTTGCGGCGCTATAAGAATGAGGCGGTGCTCGTGGTTCTGAATATGTCGTCGCAGCCGCAGCGGGTGAGTTTCGATCTTGGGCCTCAGGGGTTTGCGGTGCAGAGCGCAAGCACGCTCTTTACGACGATGGGCGGGGGATCGAAGGTTTCGCTTTCACATCTGTCCCTGCAGCCGTTTTCGGTTTATGTGGGTGCGGTTTCGAAGTGACGGGCAGTGCTCCCACCTTTGCAAAGAACGCAAAGGTGGGGCACCCCGCGATTTTATTCTTGCCTGAAAAGCAGTACAGTGACCCTAGTGCATGATCTGAAATACCATGCCGGATCCCTGGGCTCCGCCCGCTTGCGTAGTGCCGTAGAGATTGCCGGTAGAGTCGAGAATCAGATCGCCGGTGGGATGGTATCCGTCGGTTCCCTGCCCGAAATCATGGACGACTTTGTAGGTCCAAGCGCCGCCGGTTGAGGGCGTCAGCTTGAACAGCGCGCCGCAACCGTTTGTACAGGTACTGGTGACGGCACCCAGCATGGTTGTGCCGTAGAGATTACCAGCAGTGTCCATGACCAGGCCTGCAACGGGATTTCCTGCGGGAGTATTGGCGAAACCGTGGAGCAATTTTTCTTTCCATCGACCATTCGAGTTGGGCTGCAATTGAAAGACAATGCCGTATCCCTGGTGGCCGCCCTGGTAGGCAGTACCGTAGAGATTGCCGGTGGTGTCGAGGATCAGGTCGCCATAGGGATGGGTTCCGTCGTAGCCGCCGGAGAAGGAGTGAATGACGCTCTCGGTCCAGCCGCTGGAACCCGGGGTGAGCTTGAAGATGGCGCCGTTGGCAGAAGCGCCACCCGCGTAGGCTGTACCGTAAAGATTGCCGGCGGGGTCAAAGGCAAGTCCGTCGTAAGGTGAGGCTCCGTCGGCTCCGCCTTCAAACGCATAGAGAACGCTTTCGGTCCAGCCACTGGATCCGTGGGTCAACTTGAAGACCGTGCCACAACCGGAACTGCAGACCGAACCAATAGTGCCGCCAAGCAAGGTCGTACCATAAAGGTTGCCAGAAGCGTCGAGGAGCAATCGAGCGTAAGGTTCGCGGCCATCGCTGCCTCCGCTGAAAGTGTAGAGCACGGATTCGGTCCAACCGCCGGAACTGGGTGTGAGCTTGAAGACAGTGCCGCATCCCAGATTGCAGTTGGTGCTGCCGCCGAAATTGGTCGTGCCATACAGGTTGCCGGATGAATCGAACGCAAGGCTGCCGTAGGGCTGGGCTCCGTCCTCGCTGCCGGTGAAGTTGTAAAGCACGCTTTCGGTCCAACCACCATTCGAGTTGGGTGTTATTTCAAAGACCGTGCCCTGATTGTCGGTTCCACCAAATTCCGTGGTGCCGTAGAGATTACCAGCCTTGTCGAAAATCAGGCCGGCATAAGGGAGCTTGGGATCGTTGCCTCCGGCGAAGCTATACAAGCTATTTTCCGATCCGGAGCCGCCGCCGGGAATAGAGGCTTCCGACTGATTCGAATAACCGCTCTCAACCCCTTGACTGTCGACCGCGGTGGTTACGTAGTAATAGGTTTTGCCGGCCTGGACCGTGCTGTCGGAATAGGCGGTGTTGGGATCGAGAGTCGAATTGAGTTTCGTATAGGGACCGTTGGGGCTACCGCCACGATAAACGTTGTATCCCACGATGTTCTGGGAGTTGCTGGGGTCCCAGGTCAGGTTTACGGACTGTGCGGATGCAAAGGCTGGAAGTAATAAAAATCCGAGAAGAGTGACCAGGCTACCGACTGACTTCGACTGCAGCGTGAGGTTTCTCACGGTACCGCCTCTCTTGCCCGTGCTTGCGCACGACCGGGGGATTGAAGAGCCGCTGCACCGCGATCCTGACTGCATCTTCGCAATCAAAAAACGTAATGTGCAACAGCCCCATTATTCGGGTCACGCGTGACTTCCCATAGGTCACGGAAGGACATGTGCGTTCGGAATCAGCACTAAGTATTTTTTGTCCACAGGGACATCCACGGCTCGGGGCGGGCTTTTCGTGCCTTGTCGTGCGAAAATGAATTCATCAAGCGAGGGCAATGCGACCGATTGCCTACTGCTTTGTTACACATCGATCACAACCAGAATTGACCGGCATCACTGCCTAAACAGTTAATTGTTAATGGGTTTTCGGGAGCCGAGACGCTCCTGTTTAGTCAACCAACCGAAATCGCCTACAGACCATCCAAAGTCGGTATATTCTTATGCCAGTATCCATGCTCGTCCGTTGTGAAAAGTGCGGTTACGAAAATTTCCCGCAACATCGTTATTGCGGGATGTGCGCGGCGGAATTGCGCCTTCCGGGTCCTGGCGGGAGTCAGCCAGCGCCTTCGCCGTCGCGCGTACCCCTGCCTCCAATTTCGTCGCGGCCGGTCTCGCAACCCTCGCCGCCGGCAAGAAACACACGAGAAGAAGTAATCGCGCAGAAGGTCAGCGGGCCGTCATTTCTCGGCTTGGGGAATGAACCTGCGGACAGTAGAAGCGTGAGCTACCTGCTGGAAGATGAAACGCCGCAGCACCGCGGCCGGAATCTGATTCTGATTGTGCTGATTGCTGCAGCGGCCGCGGCGGGCTGGCACTGGCGACAGGATTTGCGCGTTATAGCCAGCAGGCTTCTTAGTAGTCCGCCGCCCGCCAATGTTCAAGATGCAAATTCCCCGCCCGCGGCAGCAGCTTCGGCTCCGGAGCCGGCGCCGGCGCCGGCAAATGGGGCGAGCGTCGATAACGGAGCTCAGCAACCGGGTCAAGCACCGAGTGGCCAGTCGAGCGATCAGACGGCGACTCCGCCGGGGCAAGTTCCACCGGCTGGCGCGGCGTCAGGCACGGCGGATTCGACTCAAACTCCGCAGGCGAGCCAGCCACAAACAGATCAGCCGCCGGCAAGCAACTCAAAGGCCAGCAATCCGCCGGATAATTCTGCATCGAATTCGGCGGGTGCGAAGACCGATGACTCCGGAGATGCGGCTGCAAATCGGCCGGCGCCCGTGCGCAAGGCGGCCAAGCTGCAAACTCAATCTGGCGTAGAAGACCTCGAGGCTGAAGGCGAAAAATATCTCTACGGTAACGGCGTGCCGGAAAACTGCACGCGGGCGAGAACAAGTTTGCTGGCTGCGGCCCAGCGCTCAAGCGCCCAGGCTGAAAGCGTCCTGGGCACGATGTACGCGACTGGCCACTGCGCCACTCGCGATCTGCCGACTGCGTATCGGTGGTTCTCGCGCTCGCTGCGCAAGGACGCGAGCAACACCCGCATAGAACAAGACCTAAAGGTGTTGTGGAATCAGATGACGCCCGGAGAAAGGCAGCTGGCTCTGCGCGACGAGCGCTGACGAAGAAAAAGTTTCTCGGCGAAAGTCGACATCGTTGAGGTATGCATACATCTCTCCTTCCCCGAAATCGTTGAATTAATCATTTAGTTGCCAACAGTTGGCTTTCTATCGCGACACCTCGAAGACCGTCCCGCAATTACAAGAGACTCTGCCCCCATTCTGTGTCGTGCTGTAAAGGTTGCCCCGCGTATCGAGGATCAAGCTGGCAGCAGGCTGTCCCCCGTCGGGGGAGCCCTCGAAGCCGTAGAGAGTCGCGAACGTCCAGTTGCCAACCTTTCCCGTAGGTGGTTTGAGCCCGAAGACGGTGCCGTGGAACGTATTGCCGAAATTCGTGGTGCCGTAGAGGTTCCCATTCTTGTCCAAGATTAGAGCGTCTTCAGGGCCTGCGCCGTCATTTTCGTCCGTAAATCGGTAAAGGACCGTCTCCTTCCAATGCCCACTGCCTGCCTTCGGGGCGGCCAACTCGAATACAGCGCCATTCCCACCGATCGCTCCGGCGTACACGGTGCCGTAGAGAACGCCATTCCCACCGAACACGACGCCAGCGAAAGGCGTGGCACCATCTTGGCCATGAAAGCGGTAGAGCAGTTTCTCCGTCCAAGCGCCGCCTATTGTGTCCGGTGGTGTGAGCCTAAACACTGTGCCGCAGCCGCCTGGACCGCATTCTCCTTGGAGATCGCCTCCGCTTCGGCTCGTCCCGTAGATCCTGCCCTTACTGTCAAGCACCAGGCCGCCGTTGGGATTGGCTCCGTCCATGCCGCCCTTGAAACCGTGGAGCACTTTCTCCGTCCACTTTCCGCCTTTGGTCTTCGGCGGACTCAGTTCGAATACCTCCCCGCAATACTTGTAGTAAGGATCGCAGGTCGTTCCATACCCGCCGCCAAACTCCGTTGCTCCGTACAGATTGCCCGCGCTGTCGAAAACCAAATTGCCCTGAGGAAGATAGCCTTGCTTGGCGGTCGGAAAGCTGTAAAGGATGGTCTCCGTCCAGGCGCCGCCCTTCAGCGCTGGAGGCGACAATTCATAAACCGTGCCACAACCGGCGAGACCGAACAGCACGCAGTTTCCTGTGCCGCCGTAACCGCTCACGCCATAGAGATTTCCCGCGTCGTCAATGATCAGGCCACCACTCGGGACAGAAGCGTCCTTAGAACCCTCGCCGGCGAACATTTTGATCAGGGTTGCGGTCCAGGGATCGCCTTTCGTAGCTGGAGGCGAAAGCTCATACACCGCTCCACACTCGTAGCTGAACGGTTCGCAAGTCTTTGGGCCACCGCCCGTGGTTGCCACATAGAGATTCCCTTGCTTGTCGAACACGACTCCGCCTGCGGGTACCGATCCGGCGTCTACTCCACCCTGAAAGCTGTACAGGACCTTCTCTTTCCACTCAGCAGAGGCGACGGAAGCGAAGATGAGAACGACTACCACCAAGTGCAGCGAACAGGCAACCAGACGAGACTGTGATCGGTGTTTCATAACCGGTGGATTTCTCCAGATGGAATTTCGAGCGGTGCCGGGGGAGAACTAGGAACCGCACAGCTTCCTCGCATGTTACCTCCGGTTCCAGCCGCTGTCCAACGCAACTACTTCTTGGAGAACGAGGCAGTCGCCGGGTGGTTGCCCTTGACGTCCATAGCCCGTTGAGCCATTTTTTAAGGATGGGCCACCCTGGCTGATCTTTTTGTTGACGGGCGTGCGGGTTCCTGCGGAGTGAAGTGACAGCCGATTCCTCGCTTCGCTCGGAATGACAAATTAGTTTCAGTTCACCGTAAGCGGGGCGGTGACGCTTCCAATCCTGCCGCTGAGATTGTCTCGTACTACAAACCGTACTTGATAGGTGCCTGGGAGAAGTTGCAGCGCATTCTTGTAGATCATTCCCTCGGCCTTGATCTTGGGCATTGCAGAATCAGGGATTGCGCCTTTGACCGTCTGCGCGGCGTTGGCCGGGGGCGCACCAGTTTTGGTGGTCTGGGCGATGAAGTCGATATCGAAGCGGTTGTTGTCGGCTTCGTCGATGACATTGGTGGCAGGCACGTGCAGGGTGAATGCG
This sequence comes from Acidobacteriota bacterium, assembly GCA_013288805.1. Taxonomy (GTDB): domain Bacteria; phylum Acidobacteriota; class Terriglobia; order Terriglobales; family Acidobacteriaceae; genus JABDBE01. The sequence goes on along the minus strand of JABDBE010000006.1, from coordinate 72,788 downwards.
GGTTTCTTTTTGTCGCTATCGGAAGTGGCCGGCTGCCACTCGAGTGTGACCGGAATTCCGGTGCTGTCAAAGGGAGAACTCAAGGCGAAGTCGACATCAGCTTTGCGCGTCAAGGCAGGATCGATGGTTGCGTTGGTTACGAGGAATCCGGTGCGCGCATGCACTTCCACGTCGGCGTGCGCAACCTGCACTTGCAGTTTCCGCCAGCCCGGCTTGGTGTCGTGATGATCGGCGTAGTAGCCAAGTAGATAGTAAGAAGAAGAATCATCCGCGGCGCGCTTGAAGCCGGCGGCCAAATCATTGTTGTTGTAATAAGCGTGACCGCCCGTCATCTCTGCAAAATTCTTGAGGCTGGCGATCGTTGAATTCTGCAATGCGTTTCTGCCCGCTGCGGCGTCGGCGAGTCCGGGGCCGCTGAGATCCCCGGAATAGGTTGCGTCCGCCATGAGTGAAGTGCCGACCAAGCCGCGGACATCGAGCGGGTAGACGGAAACCTGAGCGTCATTCAACGCCTGCAGCGTGCGCTCGTAGAGCAGCGACAGATTCCCTCCCGGCACAGCCGATGGAGAATCCAAAGTAAACGGAAAGCTTCCGGTGGCCCAGATGACAGATTTCCTTCCCGGAATGCCAGAGAGCGACAGCGCAATTGCGAGAAAAGCTTTCATGGTGTCTTCGATGGCGCGTTGCTGCTGGTACTGGCCCTCGACGGCGTCGGCGTTCAGAATAAACTGGCGCAGCCGGGATCCGGGATCGGCTCCCGGTGAAATGCCGCCGGTGAGTTCGCTGGGTTGGGCTTCGAAGGTCGCTAAAGCTTTGCCGTCGGCGCTGAATGTTTCCATCGAACTCAATTCCCCACCGGCTTTTTTGAGTGCGGCGATAAGAGTGGCGGGATCGCTGTTGAGTCCTCCTAGAACTCTCACTCCTTTGCTGCTGATCACGACAAGGCCGAGGCTACGTGCAGAATCCAGGGAGTTCGCCAGATACTTGATCAATTCTTTTCGCCCGGAGGTCTGATCGAGGAAGGGTGTGTTGATCGTATCCAACGCAATGACCGTGATCGAGACCGGTTGCTGTCCCTTGGCGGGAAGGTTGCTGAATGTGCCTGGAGGATTTGTAATTTGCGCCGGTCGCGAGCCGCTGGCGGTCACTTCCTCAAAGGTCGTAATCTTCTGCTGCTTACCATTCTCCAGTACTTTAAAGTCTTTTTTGCTCAAGTTGTGGACGTGGGTGCCGGATTTGTCGGTCACCACTGCTGGGACCAGGACGACCACTGTCTCCGACTTGAACTTGAGCATGCGCTCTTCACTGGCGTGTGGAGATGAATGATCGTCGGTGTTGGGAATGTTAATGGGCGCGACGGAGTTTCCGGGCCTACCGGTGAAGGGATCGGTAGCCTCTTGGCCAATGCTTCGAGCCCATGGCCCGACCGAGACAAGAATCAATAAGGACAAGAACCTCAATGCTCGACGCCCGTTCATAAACTCCTCCTCGTCATCATCAGGACGCTGTCCCCGGTACCAGAATACGCATGCGGGAATCTGGGATCGCGGCAGGGTTCGGATATTTCACTCCGCGTAGCCAGGCAGAAAAGATGAGACCCCAGATCACAAGTAGCGCGACATTGAGCCAGCTCGCCTCCGGCCCGAATGCCCCACCCGTAAGCCACGCTGGGCCATGGAAGCTGGCATTTAAAAGATGCCCGTGCGCGACTTGTCCGCTGGAAGGTACGCTGTAGAAGAAAACTTCGCCCCAACTCCATGCCGAGTGGATTCCGAGCGGCATCCAGAGATCACCAGTTCTTCTGAGCACCAGGCAGGTTACCAAGCAATAAAGCGTAGCCGCGACGGGGCCGAGGCCGTGTCCGCCGGGATTGAAGTAGTGCGCTCCGCCCATCAGAAGTGAAGTCACAACTGCTGCAGGCCAGAAGCCGATGCCGGTGGTCAAGGTGAACAGCAGATAGCCACGGTAGAAAAAGTCTTCGACCAGCGCAGATAAAAAGAGCGGCACGGTCCAGGCTGCGGCGTATTTCACGATATCCGCGCCATGAATAGCCAGCGACCCGAAAGAGAAAGCTGATGAAAGACGCAACACCACCAGCAGAGCGGTAAGCGACGCGAAGCTGAAAGCTGCTCCCTGCCAGAACTGGAGGCAGAATGCGCGGCGCCAGGGCAATCCGTAATCGGCGAGGCTTCGGCCCTCCATTCTCCCCATGATCCAAGCCGTCAGCAGCAAAGTGCTGGCGAGACCTCCCAACACGATCGTGCCTCCGAGGGGAGTGAAAAAGTCCGCGTGCAGCTTCTCCAGGACGGAATCGATCATCCGATTCGCGGCGTAGCCCAGAGGCAGCAGAATCGCGAAGAAAATCAGCAGACGCCATCCGGCGCGAAGGCCGTTTGGACCTTTTAGCGTGTTGTAGCGGGCCGTTTCGCCCGGCTGAAGAAAAGTGTTGCTCATCCCGAAAGTCTCAAATCGAGCTCGTTCTGTGCATCCAACACTAGCATTGGGTCGATTAAGGAAGTATGATTTTTTGCGCCAATTCGATGGGTAGCATCTCAAAAGAAAGGTAAGAATAAAGAGCTCGGCGAAGTAGTTCGGCGTAGGCTATGTCCACTGTTCCCACAGTTTTTGCTCGTTCGGTGCGTAAGATCGCCGACACCGCGGCGCTTCGCGGCAACGGTCGTCACTTGCTGCGCAGCGTGGGTCTCGACCGGGAGGCGATTGAAGATCCGACTTTACGAATTCCCTACGCCGACATGATGATGCTTTCCGAATACGCCGCCCGAATGACCAAGGACGCCGACTTCGGCCTCCACGTCGGCGAACGGGTGCAGCAGCAGGAGTACGGAGCGGTTGGATATTCGATCATCACGAGTTCGACCCTGGGCGAGGCGCTTCGCAGCTTGGTGCGGTATCTGCCGATCTGGACGAACGTCGGCGTCTTCAAGCTGGACGTCGAAGGATCGGTTGCGCATTTTTCGTGGGAGTTTTCCGACGCTTCCCTGCCCGAGCCTCGTCACGATTGCGAGATGTCCATGGCAACCGTGATGCAACTCAACCGCTCCCGTGCCGGCGCTCAGTGGACACCGCGAGAGGTCTGGTTCCAGCACCCAAAGCCAAGAGACACCAGCGAGCACGCGCGCATCTTTCGCGCGCCGGTTCGATTTGGCATGCCGACGAATGCTCTCCTGCTCGACAGCCGCTCGCTCGATATTCCGTTGAGAACGGCGAGGCCACATTTGCATCGCGCGATCACCGAGGCGGCGGAGCAGTTTCTGGCTAGGGATTCCGGCGGGGCTAGTTTTTCGCAAAGCGTGCTCAGCTTCGTTCGGCAAAGATTGAATAGCGGAGACTTTGATCTGGATTCCGCCGCTCGTCACTTCGGTGTCAGCCGGCGCACACTGCAAAGAAAGTTAAGACAGGCAGATATTTCCCATCGAGGCCTGGTGCAGCAGGCACGCCGCGATCTTTCCCAGCATCTTCTTCTCGACGCCAACATGACCGCCACAGAAACCGCCTACGCGCTGGGATACTCCGAACCCAGCATCTTCCATCGCGCCTTTCAGAAGTGGCACGGAATGCCCCCAGGAGCGTTTGGACGGGAGTGAGTCTCCGCTCATCGACCCGGTCAGCCAATTCTCGGATGAGTAAAATCTGGTCGAGCGACACATCACAGTAGTTCATTTGAGGTACTTCTCGGGCAGCGTCGATCCTGGCCGTTCGTCGTCCCACATTATGCTGGCCACCCAATAGCGCCCCTGCGCATGGATGATCTGGATCGAGTTAATGCCCCGTGTAAAAGGTTTAGGGTCATCCGCTGCGTGGCGGCTCTCATAAGTGCTCCAAACATGCACCAGGTTGCCGAACTCTTCGACGCGATTTGCGATACTCCGTTCGAAAAAGCCTTGCGTTTTGAAGTACGGGTCGTCGCGCTCAACATACATGTCCGGGGTAAGGAAGACAGCGTCACTTTTGCGTGCGGGCTCCTTCGCTGTGGCAGGAGCGTCAGCACGGATCACACCGAGCCGGCCATCAGGCAGAAAGAGAGAGCGGAAGCGGTCCCAATCGCGAGGTTTGCTTTGAGGCCCCGAGATCACGTCATAGAGCGCGGCTACGAGATGCTCAACTGTGTCTACATCGCTCGGGTTCTTGGCAGAGGGCCATCCGGGATGACCAGCGAGCGATCCCACCAGCGGAGAAGGCGCAGGTTTCGGCACTGTCGATGATTGCTGCGAATTCGCCTGTAGTGGAAAACTGACCAACAACATACTGAATGCAGCCAACCGTGTTGCTTTCATCATGAGCTCCTTAGAATCCAGTCCCAATCAAAGCGCGTATCGCCCGCCGCCGCTAGGTGAATGCAGGGCCATTTTGGGGAAACTCAGTCCATCTTAACTGCAACCTGACCGGAGTCGCGAGTTGCTCGCTGCCCGCTTGACTGGATTTTGACCCTATGGCCGGGGTGTTTGCGCGCGCCGCATTTATTTGCGGGACGGGCCGCGACATCTAAGCCACGAAGTTCAGGTTTTAGCAGCCGATGCAGAACTCCTAAGTTCGCGTCAGCGGATGTGTTCTTACTCGCTGGTCCACCTTCACGTTGTTTGTAAAAGTGGGGACTCATCCTGCCCCGGTCACACATTGACCCTGCGGCCAGCCAAGTCTCAATGAGTTTAACGGCCTGGTTTGGACAACCATGGACTGCGCGGACCTGCTTGGAACGTCCTGACCGCCATTTCCTGACGGAAATCGTTCGCGCTGGCGACGCAAGGGCAGCGGGTGTAAACTGGGCTCCGCTTTCTTCCCTCGAAGTAGCTAAGGACATGTCATGCGAAGAAAGAATCCACTGATCTTCTATGCTGCGGCTCTTGCAGTAGTTTTCGGCTTTGTGACCACGGCACCTCTTCTTCTTGCAGGCCGCAAGAATGCTCCGAGCCGCTTCAATAATAAAAGTGGTGAGGATGGGGCGCTGCCGTATGCCGGGTTGATTTCCGATGGAGCTGGAAACCTGTACGGAACGACAACCTCGGGCGGCGCTTATGGCGGGGGAACCGTTTTCCAGCTTGTGCCCAAGAACGACACTTGGACGGAGAATATACTGTACAGCTTCTGCCGGGTCAATGGCTGCCCTGATGGAGGGGGGCCCTATGCCGCGCTGATCTTTGATGAAGATGGAAATTTGTACGGCACAACCTCTGAAGGCGGTCCTTATAACCTAGGCGCCGTTTTCCGGCTTGCGCCTGAAAATGGCACTTGGACCGAAACTGTGCTGCATGGCTTCGACCGTAAGGACGGGGCGTATCCTGCTGTCGGCCTGATTTTCGACGCGGCTGGAAATTTGTACGGCACGACAGCTCGAGGCGGTGCATCTGGAAAAACCTGTGCGGAGGGCAAGGGTTGCGGCACCGTCTTCGAGCTGACTCCCGGAGCGAGCGGCGCTTGGACTGAGACTGTGCTACACAGCTTCAACGACGACGGCAAGGATGGGAACATCCCCAACGGCCTGATCTTCGATGCGGCCGGAAACCTCTATGGCACGACTTGGTATGGCGGGAGGGGATCATGTGATGACGAAATCGGACACGGCTGCGGCACCGTCTTCGAGTTGACGCCCGGAGCGAGCGGCGCTTGGACTGAGACCATACTGCACAGCTTCAACCGCAAGGATGGGTACAATCCCGCAGCCGCTCTGGTGTTCGATGCAGTCGGGAACCTGTACGGCGTCACCAACCATGGCGGGGCGCTCGGTAAGGGGACCGTTTTCCAGCTCTCGCGCAGCGCAGGCGGCACGTGGACCGAGACCCTGTTACACAGCTTCCAAAATGACGGCAAAGACGGCTTCTTTCCCTACGGAACCCTGATCTTTGATATGAACGGGAATTTGTACGGCACAACTTCTGAGGGCAGTCCTGACGGCGATACCTGCGGCGGTCTCCCCGGATGCGGCACTGTCTTTCAACTGGTCTACAGCGCAAACGGCAAGTGGAGGGAAAAGGTGCTTCACGGGTTCAACGGCTCCGATGGTCTATATCCGGTCGCCGGGCCGATCTTCGGTGCGGACGGAGCCCTGTATGGCACCGCCGCTTACGGGGGCAATGTAAAGCAATGCTCCGGCAACGGCTGTGGCACGGTCTTCCGCCTTGCGCCGGGGACAAACGGCAACTGGGCAGAGAAGGTACTGCACAAGTTCAGTTTCGATTGATACCTTCCTTCGGCAACCGGAAACACAAAGCGCCCAGACGGCGACATTCCCATTTTGGAACTGTGCCGACCGTCTGCCTACTTTTTCTCCTTGAACCCAGTCTGTCATTCGCGATAATATTGGAATGTGGATGTTATCTGTAAGATAAGCGCATTCTTCAACCGTCGCATCGTCGCACCCGTGATCTGCAGTTCCAAAACGGTACCGCAGGCCGTCGGCGAGCCTCGTAACTCCAATGTTTCCAAGATTTTGCCTCTAACTACCTTAAGAACCATAGATCTAGCGGGAGGAAAAATTTCCGGTCCTTTGTTTTCTAGATTTTGCGCGAAAATTAGAGTTTTTTTTGAGGTATTTTCTGCACTAGAATGTGTGCAATCCTAATTAAGCCTCCAGCCACGGTGTGACGCGGGCACCCTCGCCCGCGGGCCAGTGCCGACAGCCTGCGCCGTCGACCCAGCCCGCTTGTCGAAGATCGACATTACTGCTATGGTTTCGCGGTTCGCTTTTTGCGCTCCACGCTTGAGTAAGTGTCGGTAACGAAAGCGGATCTCGCCGCTCGGATTGGTGCAATCCAGCCTGGGCTTGCGGTCCGTACTTCAAGTGGAAAGAGATCCCCCTGATTGTCTGGCGCTGAGTTCAAAGGAGATCGGACCGACGCGGCGGTGCTGGCGGCGATCCGCTCGGGTGATGAGAGCGGCATGGCGGCTTTGTATGACCGCTACTCGGCTGTCGTCTACTCAGTCGCCCTCCGCGTGCTGGGCGACACCGGCGCGGCCGAGGACGTGTTGCAGGAAGTGTTCATGCAGTTGTGGCGTAATCCGGGACTGTTCGATTCGAGCCGTGGCAGCCTGGGGCCGTGGCTGGCGGTGATCGCGCGGCATCGGGCGATTGATGGGCTGCGCAAGCGGCGTCCGGAGACGGATATCGCAGATGTGGTGGTTTCGGTCGAGCCCGATATGGCGGGCGATGCTGAGCGGGCGCGTGCCATGGAAAAAGTGCGCGGCACCCTGGGCGCGATGCCTTCGCCACAGCGGCAGGCGCTGGAGATGGCGTACTTCGAGGGTCTGTCGCACAGCGAGATTTCGGAAAAGACAGGAGAGCCGTTGGGAACCATCAAGACTCGCATTCGATCGGGATTGCTGGCCTTGCGCAAGGCCTTTGCCACATGAGCCTACACGAACAATTCGCGGAGGATCTCGCACTCTACGCCCTGGGGACGTTGCAGGGTGAGGAGCGCGTCGCGTTGGAGAAGCATTTAGAAGGTTGTGCAGGATGCCGTCGCGAGCTCGAGCAATTACGCGGGGACATGGCGTTGATGGCTTTGTCGACGGCGGGTCCGGTGCCACCGCGGCGGGCGCGCCAGCGTCTGATCGAAGCCGTCGCGCGTGAACCGCGCCGGGCCGCCGTTAGCGCAAAGCGGAGTTGGTGGATGGTTGTGCCCTGGGTCGCAGCTGGCGCGTTGGCAGTGGGACTAGTTGCGCTGTGGTTGCAGAACTCGGACTTGCAGCACCGGATTGCGGGCTTGCAGGGTCAGGCAGCCCAACAATTAGCAGAGTTGCAACGGGCTCGCGACGTCGTCTCGACTCTCACCGCGACCGACGCGATGCGGGTGACGCTGGTTGCGGCGAAGACTCCGCCGCAGCCGCAAGGCAAAGCCATTTATGTTCGCGATCGGTCGAGTCTGATTTTCCTGGCCAGCAATTTGCAGGCGCTGCCGCCTCAGAAAGCTTATGAATTGTGGTTGATTCCTACCAGCGGCGCTCCGATTCCTGCGGGAGTGTTTAAGCCCGATGCGCACGGAAGCGCGGCCGTGGTCGAACCGCCACTTCCTCCGGGAGTACAGGCTAAGGCTTTCGCGATAACGGTCGAGCCGGAGGGTGGCTCGTCCGCTCCGACGCTGCCGGTTGTGATGGTTGGTTTAGGAGAGTAGATTGCAGTCCCGAAATCTTAGCTAAAACCGTGCCGCAGATTTGCTCGGCGTCCGGGACGACGTGGGTATCGCCGGAGGCAATTGAATGGCAGTGGCTCCAGTTGCGTCAACTGCGGCTGACGTCAAGCTTGCGGATCATACTCGCCATCAGATCGCCCTGCGTCTGCTTCCGTTTCTTTTTATCCTCTACATCACCAATTATCTTGACCGCACCAGCGTAGCCTATGCGGCGATTGGGATGTCGCGAACGCTCGGGTTCAACGATCGAGTATTCGGGTTGGGCGCGGGCATTTTCTTCGTCAGTTATGTGGCATTGCAGATTCCAGGCGCGCTCATGATTGAGCGCTGGAGCGCGCGGCGTTGCATCACTTCGATCTTGATCGCGTGGGGATCGTTGACCGCGCTCACCGGGCTGGTACATACGCCGGGCCAACTCTACGGGGCACGATTGCTCTTGGGTGCGGCGGAGGCCGCTTTCTTCCCTGGCGTCGTTGTGTACCTGAGCCATTGGTTCATTCGCGAGGATCGCGCCAAGGCCGGAAGCAATTTCATGGCGGCCATTCCACTGTCATTCATCGTAGGGTCGCCGCTTGCGGGATGGATTCTTGGGCATCCCTGGTTAGGAATTGACGGCTGGCGTTGGATGTTTCTCCTGGAGGGCATGCCTGCGGTCCTTCTCGGAGTGGTCGCGTTCTTCTATTTGACGGATTGGCCGAGGGAAGCGGCGTGGCTGGCCCCGGAGCGGCGCCGTTGGATTGAGCGAAAACTGGAGGAGGAAAAGCCGGTCAGCGAACGACCGATCGGCGTGTGGCAGGCATTGCGCTCGCGTCCAATTCTGCTGCTAGCGTCGGTGGCATTTCTTCAATACTTCGTTTATTACACCTTTATCTTCTGGATGCCCACCATGCTGAAACGGCAATTGGGGTTCTCGGATATGCGCGTCGGGCTGATTGGCGCCGTTCCTTATGTCGTGGCATTAGTAGTCATGTTGATCAACGGATGGCATTCGGACAAGACGGGCGAACGACGCTGGCACTCGGCGGTTCCGCTGTTTGTAGCGGCATTGACTTTGGTTGGGCTGATCACGCTACCGGCCTCGATGGGAATAACGATGGTTCTCTTTACCATTTTGTGCAGCACGGAAGCTTTCCTGCCTGTGTTCTGGGCGATGCCAACCGAGATTCTCAGCGAATCGGCTGCCGCTGCGGGTGTGGGAATGGTGAATGCAGTGGGGAGCGTGGCGGGCTTTGCCGGTCCTTACTTATTCGGTTATTTGAACAGTCGTATGGGATCGTTTTCGTACGGATTGGGACTGATGGCCGCGCTTGCAATTATCGGCGGGCTACTTGTGCTGCGGGTTCCGGCGGTACCAAGAGCGGCGGCGGAAACGACTGCTTTAGTTTAACCATTGTCATTCCGAGCGCCGCCTCTTGACGCGAGGAATCTGGATTGACGCGATCCACACAACACCAGATTCCTCGCTACGCTCGGAATGACAATCGGTTTGAAAGAAAGCTGGCCGAAGAACGAGTCAAGGAAAGCTTATTTGTGCTTATCCTTGTAGATGCTCTTACTGATGCGATTCTGCTGACGATTAATCCCGTTTTGTTCAGCTTTGGTCAGATGTCCGTTGTGCGCTGCCATGTCTCTCTTCTCACGGTTTTGGACGCTGGCTTCGCGGTTTTCCAGATTGCTGGTTTGCTTCGGGCTCAACGAACCATTCTTGACGCCGTTGGCAATGCGACTCTGCTGGTTGGCTTCGCGGCCATTTACCTGATTGACCCGAGGATGGCCGGGATCGACGACGCCCGCTCCGGCACCCGAGGTGGTTGTGGTTTGGGCAATGGCGGAGCCGACGAACATCAGCCCTCCGATTGCCAGCATCCAGAGTGAATTCGAGAGTTTGTTGATCATATCGGTGTAAACCCCTGCCGAAGATGGTAGTTCCTGGCATTACAAATCGGCGAGTTACGAAGGTGTTGTGCGGTTGGTGATGGCTGAAATCGACGTTTTGCCGTAGATCTTTCTGTCCAATTTCCAGACAACTTCCTGCCTACAGTTTTTGTGATTCGTTTGTCAGGGAATTTTCACAATAAGTTGACACCTTCGTGTCAAGTTTGTCGCTTCTATAAGTAAGACTCGAATTAGTGGTCGGCACGGGGAGGCATTATGGATACGAACTACTTGGTTTTATGCGGGATGGTCTGGGCACAGTTTGGCCAGGAATCTGCCGGGCGCGAACTGATTCGGGCGCTGGCTTCCTCGGACGATATGGTGCGCGTGGTGGCGCGAACCATGCTGGAGCAAGCAGGTGGAAGCTCAAAAGAGTTGATCGGACAGGCGTTGGCGGAAGACGAAATATCGGCTGGTATGGCAAGCCTGTGCGCGTTCGAGCAAGGGCGACCGTCGACGCTTAAAGGTTGGGATCGGGGCGTGTGGCACGAGGCAGCCTCGGCGTAAGACTGAAGATCAGACGCCAGTTCTTCGTTCTTTGTTCTCTGTTCTCGGTTACGCTTCTTCGCTCTCTGTCAATTTTGAGATCACGTTAAAGTCTTCGAGCGTCGTGATGTCGCCCTTGACTTCGCCGCTGGTGGCCAGTTCGCGCAACAGGCGGCGCATGATTTTTCCGCTGCGCGTCTTCGGTAGCATATCGGTGAAGCGGATGTCGTCAGGCTTCGCCATCGCTCCAATTTCTTTCGCGACCCAGCGGCGTAGTTCTTCTTTCAACTCCGGAGTGGGCGCGCGTCCCTGTTGAAGGGTGACGAAAGCCGAGATGGCCTGGCCTTTTAATTCGTCCGGACGGCCGACCACCGCAGCTTCCGCGACGGCTTCATGCGCGACCAGCGCGGATTCCACTTCCATGGTGCTCAAGCGGTGTCCGGAAACGTTGATGACGTCATCGACGCGGCCCATGATCCAGAAATAACCGTCTTTATCTTTGCGCGCGCCGTCGCCGGTGAAGTACGCGCCCGGAATTTGCGACCAGTATTGTTTCACGTAGCGATCAGGATCGCCGTAGATCGTGCGCAGCATACCTGGCCAGGGCTGGCGAATAATCAGGAACCCTCCCGAGCCGTCGGGCACCGGTTTGCCGTGCATGTCGACAACTTCGGGCACGACTCCGGGAAACGGACGCGTGGCCGAACCGGGCTTGGCTCCCACCGCGCCGGGTAGTGGCGAAATCATGATGTGTCCGGTTTCAGTTTGCCACCAGGTGTCGACGATAGGGCACTTCTCGTGGCCGATGACTTCGCGATACCACATCCAGGCCTCGGGATTGATCGGTTCGCCGACGGTACCGAGGAGGCGCAGACTGTCGAGCTTGTGTTTCCTCGGCCACTGTTCTCCCCACTTGACGAAAGTGCGGATGGCGGTGGGCGCGGTGTAAAGGATGTTCACCTGATGCCGGTCAATGATGCTCCAGAAACGATCGGGCTCCGGGCAGTTGGGAGCGCCCTCGTACATGACGGTAGTAGCGCCGTTTTGCAGCGGCCCATAAACAATGTAGCTGTGGCCCGTGACCCATCCGATGTCGGCCGTACACCAGTAAGTGTCTTCTTCCTTGAGATCGAACACCCATTTTGTCGTGATGTACGTGCCGACGGAATAACCGCCGGTAGTGTGCACGACGCCTTTGGGTTTTCCGGTTGTGCCTGAGGTGTAAAGAATGTAGAGCGGATGCTCGGCGTCGAGCGGTTCGGCTGGACACTCGTCGGAGACCGAAGCCATCAGCTCGTGCCACCAATGATCCCTCCCAGGTTGCATGTGAATTGGCGAACCCGTGCGCTTATAGACGACAACGTGCTTCACCGAAGGACAGGACTTCAACGCCTCTTCGACGGCGGGAAACAGTTTGACTTCGGCCGCCCGGCGATAGGAACCGTCTTGTGTGATCACGGCTACGGCTTGCGAATCATGGATGCGGTCGACCAGCGCGTTCGCGGCAAATCCTCCGAACACGACCGTATGCGGAGCTCCAATGCGGGCGCAAGCCAGCATGGCGACCGGGAGCTCCGGAGTCATGCCCATGTAGATAGCGACGCGGTCGCCTTTCTTGACTCCGAGCGACTTCAAGACATTGGCGAACTTCTGCACCTCGCGATGCAGTTGCTGATAAGTCAGCGTGAGTACCTCGCCCGGCTCGCCTTCCCAGATCAGGGCAGCTTTATTCTTGCGCCAGGTTTGCACGTGGCGATCGAGGCAGTTGTATGACAAGTTAATTTGTCCGCCGACGAACCACTTGGCCCAGGGATTATTCCATTCCAAAACTTTGTCCCACTTCTTGAACCAATGCAGTTCTTCCGCAATGCCCGCCCAGAACTTTTCAGGATGCTCCACCGACTCGCGATAGATGCGCTCGTAGTCTTCCAGACTCTTGATGTGCGCGTGCTTGCTGAAACCTTCCGGAGGTTCAAACCTCCGCTGTTCCTGCAAGACGGAGTCGATGTTGGTGTTAGGAGCGGAGATGGAAGCCTTGTCGGCCATTGATGGTTCCTCGCGGATATGGACTGGGCAAAGCTAAGTCGGATGGCATTCTACAGCGGATAAGAAGTTTTGTCTGTAACCGCAAAAGCCGGAAAAGGCCCGTCCATTCGCGCACTTACTGCAGGTCGAGAAACTTACTACGGTCCCTTTCCGAGGGGATCGGGCAAGAATCGTACTTGCCAAAGATTCGGTAACGGTTTCGTGCTACCAGATTGTAACCCCAGTTTCGCATCCACCTAGGTAGCGCCTGCAGGGCAGTACCTAGCGCGGCCCATCCTCCGCCAAGCTCCCGCAGAGCTACAACGGCTGCGTCGGAACGCGATGCAATCTGCTCTCCCGGTAGGCCGTAGTTCAGCACCACGTACATGGTGTCGAGATCGTCTGGGGAGGCCTTGTGGCGTCGAAGTATTTCGGCCGCGAATTCACTTTGCAAAGAAGCGAAACGGAAGCTGTCGTGTGAATCGCGGTTCAGAAGGAACTGAACCAGTCGGTTGCAGAGGCCGCAGACGCCGTCGTAGAGAATGATCGTATTGGGGTCGGGCGCAGCCATCTGGCGACTCTTCCATGCTACGCCTACAAAAGTCCGCGGACAGGAGTGTCCGCCCTACATCGTGCAATCAGCGACCATTCACCGGTTTGCGTTTCATCTCGGGTACGTAGTCTTCGACTTTCGCTTTTTCGAGCAGATAGACGCCCGGCCCCTGTTGGCCTCGGACGGTGCGGCAAAATTCGGCGACCGAAAAACCGGCATTCAACGCTTCGGTGAAGGCCCATCGGGTTTGCAGTCGCCACTCCCAAGCCAGCGCAGGATCTTTTCGTTCGACCTCCACGATGTCGCTGGGAATTTCAATCGCAATTCTTTGGCGATTCAACGCGGCAGCGAGGTCGGTGCGGGCCGGTTTTCCATCACCATTAAAGTGAATTAAAGGAGTCAAGGTAGAAAGTGCGTCGAGGACTTCGGCGCGATTATCTTTGCCCTGCAGCCGGTCGCTCACGCGGCGGCTCGACAGCGGCCACGTGACCCATAATCGATCCGTGCCATTGCGGTGCAGAACGCTGGATGTTTCCGGACCGTAAAGATCAACTTTGTAATTCTCCGATACCACTCCCAGTTTCGTGAAATTCAGATGCGCGTTCCTGCTCTGAAGAGGATCAAAGGTCCAGGTCATTTCGCTGATGCGAGTATCCGTGATACGCGGATCATTCGTTCGACTATCGGTTCGCCCATCGTCGACGCGTATCGCCAATACCCGTTCGCGCTGCGCCAGCTTCAGGTTATAGCCGAGGTGCGAATTTCGGTAGGGTTCGCGCACTGCCAGCATGTGGGAGTGCACAATCAAACGACCGTTCTCTAGACCTAGAAAGCCGAAGGCGAATCCGACGAGTTTCGTGCCGTCGAATGCGCCCACCCAGATGCTTCCTGCCTCCTTGGTTGCGATGACCAAAGTGAGCGGCGTGGTGTCGATATCGGAAAGGCCCCACACTTCCCTCTCGACCTCATCCATCTGCTTGAGGTCTTCGAAGGTCTGCAGGTCGCGAATTGTAACCGCCGACTTGGTTTTCGCTTCAGCCATTGGGAAGACTTGCGGGTAGAGGCGAACAAAATATACGCGAGAAGTTGAGGTCGCGCCAGTGGGCCAAACGCGTAAAGGATCAGTCAATGAAGGTAAATTTTTGTAAAGTCTTAAGTGCTTATTTTGTTTAACGATAAGATTGAATGTGCGCCGTAGTGGTCGGTTAGGTGCGCTTCCGTTGGTAACGCAATATTCAGCAACCGAATTGGGATTGCCGCGTCCAAACCTAAGTACCAAACCAGTTTACAATATGGTGAAGTCATCATTTTTTCCGGCAGAAAGAGGTTTACGCATGACAACGGCTTCCGGTGGACCGGGGTCGGCAGAGGAAAGGCAAGGTTTTACTTTCCAGCCGCCGCCGGTCGAGCGAGTCCACCGACTCGCAAAGTTAGCCAACCCATTGATAGCACTTATTTTCTTGTTGGCGGTTATGGCTTCAAGTTGTGGTGGCGATCCCAAGCCGGGGTTGGCCCGGGCAAGCGTAGTCCCCGTCGTTCCCGTGTCCGTTGCAACCGCAGAGCGCCGCGACGTGCCCTACTATCTTACGGGTCTGGGTTCGGTGAATGCCTACTACACGGTCAGCGTGAAGAGCCGGGTCGATGGTGAGCTGATGCAGGTAAATTTCAAGGAAGGGCAGAACGTCCAGAAGGGCGACCTGTTGGCGGTGATCGATCCCCGGCCCTATCAGGTTGCTCTAGAGCAGGCGCAGGCCGCACTGTTCAGAGATCAGGCCCTGCTTCGCGATGCTAAGCTGAATTTCGAGCGTTTCAAGGGACTGCTCCAGAGTTCAGGAGCTATGTCCCAACAGCAGGTGGATACGCAGGGAGCCACGGTAGACCAACTCGACGGAACCGTGCGAAACGATCAAGCGGCCATCGACAGCGCCAAGCTGAATCTGGTCTACTGCCACATCACATCACCGGTGACCGGACGGATTGGCCTGCGGCTGGTTGATCCGGGGAACATTGTTCATGCCACTGACACCAACGCCCTGTTCGTGATTACACAGTTGCAGCCAATCGCCGTTATTTTCACCCTGCCAGAAGACAGTCTTCCGGCGGTCGCGCCGCAAATGGCCAAGGGCACGCTCGAGGTCGACGCCTACAGCCGCGACGATCAAACCAAACTGGCTTCCGGAAAACTGCTGACCATCGACAATCAAATCGATCAGACGACTGGAACCGCCCGGCTTAAAGCCGTCTTCGACAACAAAGACAACGCGCTCTGGCCAAATCAATTTGTGAATACGCGCTTGCTGCTGAACGTCCGCAAAAATAGCACGACCATCCCGGCAGCCGCCATTCAACGGGGTCCGCAGGGTACGTACGTGTTCGCGGTGAAATCGGATAACACGGTCGAGGTGCGGGCAGTCACGGTTGCCTTCACGCAAGACAACGTTTCGGTAATCGCCAGCGGCGTCTCCCCGAACGAGGTCGTGGTCACTGATGGCCAGGACAAATTACAAGAAGGAAGCAAGATCGAAACGCGCCCGGCAGCTCCCTCGGTAAACAAGCCGCAGCAAGCTGCGGCAGGTAGCGGTACGGGATCCTCCGGCAATCCTGCTGCGAGCGCTCAGCGTTCAGGAACGCAATGAATCCGTCGCGTCTGTTCATTATCCGGCCCGTGGCCACAGCGCTGCTGATGGTTGCCATCATGCTGGTGGGGATCGTGGCCTACCGGCAGCTTCCGGTATCGGCACTGCCGGAAGTCGACTATCCGACGATTCAGGTGATGACGTTCTATCCCGGCGCCAACCCTGATGTGATGGCATCATCGGTGACAGCGCCTCTGGAACGGCAATTTGGCCAGGTTCCCGGCCTGAGTCAGATGACCTCGACCAGTTCATTTGGCAGTTCGGTCATCACGCTGCAGTTCGCCCTCGATCAGAATATCGATATCGAAGAGCAGCAGGTGCAAGCTGCGATCAATGCGGCTCAGACGTACTTGCCCACGGACCTGCCGAATCCACCCATTTACAGCAAAGTAAATCCGGCCGACTCACCAATCCTTACCCTGGCGCTGACTTCGAAGACGCTGCCGCTTTCGCAAATTGAAGACTTGGCGGACACGGCCATGGCCCAGAAGATTTCGCAAGTCACAGGTGTCGGCCTGGTCTCGATCAGTGGCGGACAGAAGCCTGCGGTGCGCATTCAGGCGAATCCCACGGCGCTGGCATCGTATGGCTTGAGCCTGGAAGACGTGCGGAGCGCGCTGGCCGCGGCGAACGTCGATCAGGCCAAGGGAACACTGAATGGTCCTCGCCAGTCGTTTACCATCGGCGCGAACGATCAACTGATGGTCGGCGATGAGTACCGTCCTATCGTTATCGCCTATCGAAACGGGTCTCCGGTGCGCCTCTCCGATGTGGCCACAGTGACCGACGGAATCGAAAACGTGATGCAAGCCGCGTGGATGAATCTGGATCCGGCGGTCATCGTGAATATTCAGCGCCAGCCCGGCGCGAACATTATCGGTGTCGTCGACCGGATCAAGAAGCTGCTGCCACAACTTCAAGCTGGCTTGCCGGCTGCGGTCAACGTCGCCATTCTCACCGACCGCACGATCACCATCAGAGCTTCGGTCAAGGATGTGCAGTTTGAACTGATGCTCACCATCGGCCTGGTCGTGATGGTGATCTTCCTGTTTCTGCGTAACCTTTCGGCAACCGTAATCCCCAGCATTGCGGTGCCACTTTCCATTGTGGGTACGTTCGCGGTGATGTACTTGCTGGGCTATAGCCTCAACAATCTCACGCTCATGGCGCTCACGATTTCCACTGGATTCGTGGTGGACGATGCGATTGTCATGATCGAGAATATCGATCGCTTTTTGGAGGAGGGTGATTCTCCACTGGACGCCGCGCTGAAAGGCGCGGGCCAGATCGGATTTACCATCGTTTCTCTCACGGTTTCGCTGATCGCTGTGCTGATTCCGCTTTTGTTCATGGGCGATATCGTCGGCCGCCTGTTCCGTGAGTTCGCGGTGACGCTAGCCGTGACCATTCTCGTGTCAGCTGCGGTCTCGCTGAGCTTGACCCCAATGATGTGCGCCAAGCTGCTCAAGCACAGAGATCCATCGAAGCGGAGTCGCTTCTACAACCTGTCCGAGGATTTTTACAACAGCGTGATTGCTTTCTACGGCCGCACCCTGAAGATTGTGCTTCGTCATCAGACGATCACTTTGCTGGTCACAGTGGGAACGCTGGTGCTCACGTTGTTCTTGTACGTGATCGTGCCCAAAGGATTCTTTCCAGTGCAGGATACGGGCGTGATCCTTGCCATCGCCGATGCTCCGCAGAACATCTCCTTCAAAGCTCTGGCAGAACGCCAACAGGCACTTACGCGCGTTATTCTCAAGGATCCAGACGTGGAAAGTTTGTCGTCCTTCATCGGCGTGGACGGCACCAACCTTACGCCCAACAGCGGCCGCATCCAGATCAATCTCAAACCTCGCGACGAGCGTAGCGCAAGTGCGTCGGATATCATTCGCCGGCTGCAGCCTCAGGTGGCGCAGGTCGAAGGAATCACGCTTTTCATGCAGCCGGTGCAAGACCTCACGGTCGAAGACCGGGTAAGCCGCACTCAATTTCAATACACGATGGAAGACGCGGACGCGAAAGAGCTGGCCAGATTGTCCTCGCAGTTACTGGACAAGCTTCGCACCCTGCCGCAACTTCGCGACGTAGCCAGTGATCAGCAAGCCGGAGGCCTTGAGGCGGATGTAACCATCGATCGCGACACCGCTTCCCGCCTCGGTATTCTGCCGCAGCAGATCGACAATACGCTGTACGACGCATTCGGACAGCGCCAGGTCTCGACCATCTACACCCAGCTCAATCAGTACCATGTGGTTCTGGAAGTGGATCCACAGTTTCAACAGAATCCCGGTTCGTTCAAGGATCTGTACGTAAAATCAAACACCGGTACTCAAGTGCCGCTTTCTGCTTTTACTCAAATTCATACTTCGAACACGTCGCTGGCGGTGAATCACCAGGGTCAGTTTCCGGTGGTGACGATCTCGTTCAATCTTGCGCCGGGAATGTCCCTGGGCGACGCCACTAAGGCCATCGAACAGGCGGAACAGGACATCGGCATGCCGCCGAGCGTTCATACCGCGTTCCAAGGTACGGCAGCCGCATTTCGTAATTCCCTTTCGACCGAACCATGGTTAATTGTAGCGGCCATCGTCACCGTATACATCGTTCTGGGGGTTCTCTATGAAAGCTACATTCACCCCATCACGATTCTCTCCACGCTTCCTTCCGCTGGTGTGGGGGCAATTCTCGCACTGCTGATTACAGGGAATGATCTTGGTGTGGTAGGCCTGATTGGAATCATCCTGCTGATTGGAATCGTAAAGAAGAACGCGATCATGATGATCGACTTCGCGCTCGAGGCGGAACGCGTGGAGCACAAACCGCCCGAGGAAGCCATTTTCCAGGCCTGCCTGCTGCGCTTCCGTCCGATCATGATGACGACGATGGCGGCGCTGCTCGGCGGCTTGCCTTTGGCTCTCGGTTCAGGAACTGGATCAGAGCTGCGCCATCCGCTGGGCATCACCATCGTAGGCGGTCTGTTAGTGAGCCAGGCGCTCACGTTGTACACGACTCCGGTGGTTTATTTGTGGTTCGACCGCCTCGCCAAGCGCTTTGAACGGTTTGGAGTTCTGAATCGGGTCGAGGAGCCCGCGGTTGGAGACTGAGTCATGAATATTTCCGCTCCCTTCATTAAACGGCCGATTGGAACGTCCTTGTTGACGTTGGCACTGTTAATGTCAGGAGCGCTCGCTTTCACTAAGCTGCCTGTATCGCCACTTCCGGAGGTGGAATTTCCGGTAATTCAAGTCTCGGCAAGCTTGCCTGGAGCCAGTCCGGAAACCATGGCGTCCGCGGTTGCGACTCCGCTGGAGCGGCAATTCGGCCGGATTGCCGGCATCAATCAGATGACCTCGATCAGCCAGTTGGGAGCGACTGGCATTGTTCTGCAGTTCGATCTGAACCGCAATATTGATGCGGCTGCCCGCGATGTCCAGGCAGCGATTAATGCTGCGCGCAGCCAGTTGCCTTCGTACCTGCCGGGCAATCCCTGGTATCGCAAAGTAAATCCGGCGGAGGCGCCGATTTTGATCATGTCGATGACCTCCGACAGCGTGACCCTTCCGAATATTTACGATCAGGCGAACTCCATCCTTTCGCAGAAACTGGCGCAGGTCAGTGGTGTGGGACAAGTTTATGTAGCTGGCGGGGCGAATCCAGCGGTGCGAGCGGAGTTGGATCCAAATCTGCTCAACAACACCGGGGTTGGGCTGGATGCCGTCCGGGCAGCTTTAGGGGCGGCGAATGCAAATAGCCCCAAGGGTCACCTGGCCAATGGGGTCAACGACTGGACCATCAACGATAACGATCAAATCACGCGCGCGGTCGACTATCGCCCGCTGATCGTAGCGTACAACAAGACCACCGGAGCCCCGGTTCGTCTCAGCGATGTGGGGGAGGTAAACGATTCGGTCGAAGACGCTCATATCTACGGTCTCTCGAATGGCAAACGCGCCGTTATCCTGGTTATTTTCCGCCAACCCGGCGCGAACATCATCTCGACCGTCGACAATGTGCTTGCCCTGCTACCCCAGCTTCGAGCCTCCATTTCCCCTGCGATCAAGCTTGAGGTGGTCTCGGACCGCACCACTACGGTTCGTGCTTCGTTGCACGACATTGAAATCACGCTTCTGATTTCTGTGGCTCTAGTCATCCTGGTGGTATTCGTTTTTCTGCGGACGGTGCGAGCGACGATCATTCCGAGCATTGCGGTGCCGCTGTCCCTGATTGGCACATTTGGCGTCATGTACCTTCTGGATTACAGCCTCGACAATCTGTCGATGATGGCGCTCGCGATCTCGACTGGCTTCGTGGTAGACGACGCGATCGTGGTGCTCGAAAACATTACTCGGTATCTTGAGCAAGGGATGGCGCCTGTCCAGGCCGCGTTTCGTGGTGCCCGCGAAATTGGTTTTACCGTGCTCTCGATGAGCACATCTCTGATCGCGGTCTTCATCCCGATTTTAATGATGGGCGGAATTATCGGTCGTCTATTCCGGGAATTCGCAGTCACCCTGAGTATCGCGATCGCTGTGTCTCTGGCGGTCTCACTCACCACGACACCGACCATGTGCGCCCAGTTGCTCAAACCCCTTCATGAGGAAAAGCATGGGAGGGCTTACAAGTTTAGCGAGAAAATCTTCGATGGCGTCTTACACTTTTACAGCGTCAGCCTAAGGTGGGTGCTGCGTCATCAGTTTGCCGTGTTGCTAATCACAATTGCGACCGCTTGCTTCAGTGTCTACCTCTTTAAAGATGTTCCCAAGGGATTTTTCCCGCAGCAGGATACCGGCCGGATTCAGGGCTCGGTGCAGGCGGCACAGGACATCTCTTTCGATGCCATGAGCCGCAAGATGCGACGCTACGTCGACATCGGAATGCACGATCCGAATGTCTCCACCATGATCGGCTTTTGTGGCGGCACCACCGCGATGAACCAGGGACGGATGTTCATCACCCTAAAACCCCAGGGTGAGCGGAAGCTGACTGCCGATCAGGTGATTATTGAATTGAGCCAGAAGTTCGCGGAAGTCCCGGGTGCCACGCTTTTCATGTACGGGCAGCAAGACCTGCAGATTGGCGGTCGCTTGAGTCAGGCGCAGTATCAGTACACGCTTCAGGGAGAGGATCTGAATCAACTCAACACGTGGGCGCCCCAATTGCTGCAAAAGATGCGTGCCCTGCCACAGTTGCAGCAGGTAAACACGGATCAGCAGGATAAAGGCCTGGAAGCGAACGTGATTATTGATCGTGACACGGCTGGGCGGTTGGGCGTGGCCGCAGCGGACATCGACAACGTGCTTTACGACGCTTTTGGACAGAGGTTTGTTTCGACAATCTACGAGCCGCTCAATCAGTATCACGTCGTGATGGAAGTGGATCCAAAATTTCAGCAGAGCCCCGACACGCTCGAGAGTGTCTACGTTCACTCTTCCAATGGCAACATGGTTCCACTATCGGCGTTCGCGCACTTCGGACCTGCCAACACCTCACTCGGCGTTAATCACCAAGGGCAATGGCCGGCGGTAACGATTTCCTTCAATCTCGCCCCCGGAATATCTCTTGGCCAAGCTACCACTGCCATTGAAACGGCCGAGCGGTCTATCAATTTTCCCGCAACCATTCACGCCAGTTTTCAGGGAACCGCCGCAGCTTTCAAGGATTCGCTGGCCAACCAGTCGGTCCTGATCATCACAGCGTTGCTCGCGGTGTATATCGTTCTAGGGATTCTCTACGAGAGCTACATCCATCCCGTTACCATTCTCTCGACGATTCCTTCGGCTGGCGTCGGCGCTCTCCTGGCGCTCAAAATCACGCATAATGAACTCAATGTGATCGGACTGATCGGCATCATTCTGCTGATCGGCCTGGTCAAAAAGAACGCCATCATGATGATCGACTTTGCTCTTGAAGCGGAACGGAAAGAAGGAAAAGCGCCGGTCGACGCAATTTACGAAGCTTGCGTACTGCGCTTCCGCCCGATCATGATGACGACGGCAGCAGCTCTACTCGGAGGGCTGCCGCTGGCTCTGGGTACGGGAACCGGTTCTGAACTTCGGCGGCCTCTAGGCCTCACTATCGTGGGCGGATTGATTGTCAGTCAAGCCTTGACCTTGTTCACGACTCCTGTCGTGTACCTGTACATGGATCGGCTGCGACTGCGGTCCAGTCGCAAGCGGAGCGAACTGCCTGGCCCGGTGTCGCCCGCCGCAAGCCACGCAGATTAAAACCAACGACCCGAACGGCAATCCTTCGGTCAGTCGTCAACCTCAATCCCAGACTGGATCGTTGGCAATTACCTTAGTTACTTGACCTGTCTAAAACTCAGACATAGCATCGCTTTAAAGTTGGTGAGGATGTTCAGAATTGCTTTATTTGCGGCTGCAGTAGGATTGCTATTGACCGGGGCACACAAGGCCGCAGGTCAAAGCAGCGAATACAAAGTTATATCCGTCGCTAACGGCGGAGTCATCAAAGGGACGGTCAAGTGGTCGGGACCGGAACCCCACCCTGCTCGGCTTACCATCACAAAAGATCCGCAAATCTGCGATCCCGATTCGCACAAAACCCGCGATCTGGAACGGCTGATTATTGGCCCGCAGGGCGGTGTCGCGAATACAGTCGTATTCATCAAGAGCATCTCCGGTGGGAAAGCATTTGACTTGCCTCCCGAGCGCCGTTCCCTTGATCAGCATCTATGCCGCTACGAACCTCATATTTTATTGGTTCCCGAACGTAGCACCCTGCAGATGAAGAGTTCGGACGCCACTCTTCACACCATCCACATGGACGGTGCAGCCACTTACAACCTCCCCTTTCCTTTCCAGAATCAGACCGTTTCTCGCGATATGAATACTCCGGGGTTGGTGAACCTGAAATGCAATGGCGGGCATGTGTGGATGAATGCCGAGATGTTCGTCGCGCCGCATCCGTATTACGCTGTGACCGACGAGAACGGTGCGTTTGTGTTAACCGATGTTCCGCCAGGAGAGTACGAGCTTGTTGCCTGGCACGAGGGCTGGCAAGTCCTGGGGCAGCAATCGACGTTTGATGTTCTGACCGAAAAGAAAGTTGAGCGTCCTCTCTTTTCCGAACCTCGGACCTGGGAAAAGGCTGTCAGCGTCAGTGATAACGCAACCGCCGTTGTCAACTTCGTCATCTCTGCCAAGTAACCCGCCGAAAAGGTGATCTTTTGTCGGACGGGTTCAGCCGCTTTGCTCGGCCTCAGTCCACTTTGCAAACCAACACGGCAACATTCCGATAAGGACAATCAAGGCCCGCGATTCCTGGCTGTTGCAGAACCACCCAGCTAACTCCGTATTGCGCCTGGAGGCGGCGAAAATCCTGCGGTCGAAACTTGCTCCACCCGCTCTGCGCCTGCATTTGCCGAAGCCATTCATCTGCCATCGCAGGAAACATTGAAACAGCGCCGCTGGCTTTGACCCCGTCCGCTAGCATGCTTCGTTGCGCAATCGCTTCAAAACCGTTCTCGTCCTCGCCGGGAATGCGCATATACCAGGGATCGAGTGCGAAGATTGCATCAGACGGGGTGCTGGCTCGAATCCATTGGAAAGCCTGCACCCATTGATTTTTCGAGGCCACACCCGGCCATTCAACATGCGCGCTGGCGGGAAACAAGTCGCGTTGGGCCAGAAACATGCCCGCGCAGATGGGCACAAACAGAACAACCCATCGCCAAACTCGATTCTTCAATACGTACTCGCCCAGCAGGCCACCTGCGAATAAAAAGAAAAGCACATAGAGCAGGTACAAGCTGCGCATGGGCTGGAGCCGCGCCAGGCTCTCGAACCGTGCCGGGATCGACAACACAACTGCTGTAACCAAATAAACCAGCTCATAAACAATCAGCGCCCGGCACAACCGGTCAAGGTTACGCAACTGTCGCGAAAGAGCTATCCGGCTGAACCACCATAGGATTGCGAGCGGCGCGATCGCGCCTAGCCATTCATACCATTGCCAACGCAGCAGGTAGAAGTAGGAATGCGAAAGCGCCACGGGATGATAGGCCGGCGGGGGCGGATCGAATGAGATGCCGAAGGGTAACAGGCAGGCGAGACTGGCGTACCGTAGATCGAATTGCTCGATGCATAGGAGCACCACACAGTAGGAGAGAACAAAAACGGACATGAGCGGATGAATCGCCGCCGCAAAGGCGAGAAATAGCGCGGCCTGCAAATACTTTCTATCGATGACCTTGACGACGGCGAAAATCGCGGCGAAAGCAACCAAGTTTCTCGGATTGAGGTATTGATCCAGGATGTACAAAGCGGTTCCAGCCACTGGCAAAGTCAGGAGCGCGGCGATCAGCCCTACACCGGCCCAACGCGCTTTTTCATCGGGAAAGCACCGGCTGATTAACTGCAGGCACGCAAGTAGAAAAAGAAAAATAGAAGTCACTTGCCA
Organism: Acidobacteriota bacterium; assembly: GCA_013288805.1. Lineage (GTDB taxonomy): Bacteria > Acidobacteriota > Terriglobia > Terriglobales > Acidobacteriaceae > JABDBE01. The sequence goes on along the minus strand of JABDBE010000006.1, from coordinate 48,585 downwards.
AAAGAAGACCACGACTTCCAGCGGCAGATGACTCATTCGCACCGAGGCGGCAATGAAGTTCGGAAACAACGTCAGGTGGGCATGTGATTCGAAAAATTGCGCGTTGAAAGGAAAAAGCTCCGGATGCAGGATTTTCTCGACTCCCGGAAGGTAAAGGGCCGCGTCCTCCGCCCAAGGATGGTAGCCCTGGACCAGCAATGCTCCCAGAGTGAGGAGTGCCAGAAGCAGGAAATCCCTGAGTTTCAAAGCGAGTCTCCGCGAATGGCTTGGGGGCTATCCACAATATGATCTTTTTCTTGCAGTGACTGACCGGGATTGTACACATCCTGGGTAAGAGGGCCAAGCCGTTGGCGCGGCGTAGAGAAGAACTCCCAAAAATTAAGAAGCGCCTCGCAACTCTTTCGAGTCGTGAGACGCCCGAACAGCCCTCCCCCAGAACTGCTCGACCACAGAATATTTTTTCTCCTTTTAGATGTAAATCCCACATTGGTGCCAGTTGCTGGCACGAAACGGCTATCTTTCAACTACTTTCGATAGTAGACTCGCGCCTTTCCCGGTGCGGGCCGGTTACTGCCGTAATCTGCCTAAAGGCTATAACGATTGACGATTGCTGGCCGCCTCCTTAGATTCGCAGCAGGGGGTTGTATGAAGGATATTCATGAGGTTCTGCGGCGCAAGCAGGCCCGCTACGCACAATTGTCCAAGCAGATCGAACTGCTGCAGCAGGCGGCCGAGAAATTGCGCGAAGTGGCTCCTCTGCTGGCTGAAATCGAGGACGACGACGCGGCGGTTTTGGCCGACGTCGATGAGCAGCCCAGCACCGCGGCCAAGGCTGCGGCGGCTCCTTCGGGCGCTACCACTGCCCCTGCCAAGCCGGCTCGCGGCGTGGCTCCTCGCTGGCCCTAGCCCACGGGGATTTGATTCACCGGACTTGAGCAGCATATGACGTTTCAAGCGCTATTGGTATCCAAGGACGAAGAGGCCGCGGCAGTTTTGACTCCGCTGCTCGCCCGCTGCGGTGTTGCGGTCGCCAGCTGTGGATATCCGGAATCCATGTGCCGCTTGACAGAAGAAAAGTTTGACTCGGTTATCGTTGACTTCGATGATCCGCACAGCGCCTCGTTGGTATTGCAGAATGCCAGCCAGACGACTTCCGGCGTCAAAGCCGTAACCGTTGCCCTGCTGAGCGACAAAACGAAGGTGCGCAACGTGTTCGGCGCGGGCGCCAATTTCATCCTCTACAAACCAATCGATGCGGAGCAGGCCGAAGCTAGTTTGCGCGCCGCCACCGCTCTCATCAAGCGTGAACGCCGGCGGTCTTTCCGCGTGCCTGTACAAGTGCCGATACAGCTTCAGGTCCAGGACGGGCCGCCTCTCGAAGGCATTCTGCTCGATCTCAGTGAAGATGGCATGGACGTTCTGGCGGCGCAGCCGCTGTGCCCTGGCGCCACGATCAGCGTTCATTTCAATCTTCCCGACAGCGACACAGAAATTCAGGCGTGCGGAGAACTCGCGTGGGCCAGCCCCAATGGGCAAGCCGGCGTACGCTTCATCGACCTCTCCGAAAGCCTTCGCGCCACGCTGAAAACCTGGGTAGCCGCCAACGCTCCCGAGATTCCGCCTCCGGATCCCGAACCGGTTTCGCAGTGTACTCTGACCGATCTCAGTCTGGGTGGATGTTACGTTGAAACCGAATCGCCTTTTCCCGAGCGCTCAGGCATTACCCTGTGTCTGAATGCAGAAGACGTCGAAGTCCAGGCTGAAGGCACGGTTCGCGTGATGCACCCTGGCTTCGGCATGGGCATTGAGTTCGCCGCGCGTACTACCGACGAGCGGGCCCAGGTGGCAAGGTTCATCGGATTTCTGACCAGTCGTCCGGGGATGCTTCCTGCATTACAGATTACCCCACGCATCCTTGCCGCCGGCGACCAATACAATCCGCCCGACTCACCACCCAAGGAAGAACTCGACGACCCCCTGCTGGAATTGCTCCGCAGCCACGAAACACTCAACCAGGAAGAATTTCTGCAGAAGCTCCGAGAGCAGCGAAACTCAGAAGAAGTCACCTCGGCCTGAAGATGGCGCTAGGTCCAATCGTGTTCCCTTATCAATAAATTTATATTTGTCATTTCGAGCGTAGTCATCCTTTGCGCTCGTGCCCCGGCCCCAATCACGGCCCCGAGAAATCCCACTCCAAAAACACCAAGAGGCCCGCACGCCGTCTCTCGTGCGGACCTCTCAGCGCCGGGTCTGTTCCACCTCGAATGATCAAAGTCTAAACAGCGGCGATTTCCAGCAGGTGGCAGCCAAGTTAATTTCCCGTGAAATCCCATCACATTTCCACAGTCTCTTGATCCCACATTGCCCATTTGCCTGCCTTAGGCCACAATCTCTGTGACCGCATCTGGATGCCCGGAGGCAATTCCCTGCTGAACTCGTCTTCTTTGGAGCAAAGAGTCATGAAGCAGGAAGATGTCGGGACGAGTTCCGTTGGCGGACCCATTTCGCTCCTGCCTCTGCTCGTGGTGATGGCAGCCTCATTCGCAGTGATTCTTCCATTCTTTTTTCTCGGCAGTCCTTCAGGGCACGATTTCGAGTTCCACGTAAACTCCTGGATGGAAGTATTGGGCCAGTGGAAGTTGGGAATTATTTATCCGCGATGGGCTGCTCTCGCGCAGTACGGATACGGAGAGGCTCGATTCGTTTTCTATCCGCCGGTTTCATGGACACTCGGGGCTGCGTTGGGAGCGCTGCTGCCGTGGAAGGCTGTTCCTGGCGCTTATGTCTGGCTCGGATTGACGCTCTCCGGATGTTCGATGTTTCTTCTTGCACGAAATTGGTTGGGCCGTCGCGACGCGATTTTTGCAGCGGCACTCTACGCCGCAAATCCTTACTTCGTCGTTATTGTGTATTGGCGAAGCGCGTTCGCGGAACTGCTGGCGGGCGCGCTCATGCCTCTGCTATTGCTCTACGTCCTGCGATCGGACGATGAGAATACAAACGCAGTGGTCCCCCTGGCACTGATCGTAGCCGCAGCTTGGCTGACGAACATTCCCGCTGCCGTAATACTGAACTATTCTCTGATTCTGTTGGTCGTGATTTTCGCATTTCTTAAGCGCTCGCCACGAGTCCTGCTCCGCGGCGCGCTTGCTGTTTTGTTCGGCGCGGCGCTTGCGGCATTTTTCCTGATACCGGCGGCATATGAACAAAGATGGGTCAACATCGCCGAAGTGCTGTCTCCCGGCGTGCGCCCGCAGGACAATTTCCTGTTCGTGAAACTCGCCGACGTTGATCACAATCGTTTCAACTTGCTCGTCTCGGCAGTGGCATCAACGGAAATAATTCTGCTCGCGATTGCGGCGTTTCTTTCCCGTACATGGAGAAGCCGACAGCCTCGGGTTTGGTGGATGCTTGTGGGTTGGGCTCTATTTGCGACTCTTCTCAACTTTTCGTTTACCGCGTGGTTCTGGAATCACCTGCCTGAGTTACGCTACCTCCAACTCCCGTGGCGCTGGCTGCTGTGCTTGAATGTCGCGCTAGCGTTACTCGCGACCCTGGCTTCGCGGCGCTGGCTTGTACGCGTGCTGATCTGTCTCGTTATGCTTGCCGTCGTCGTTTTCGTTTGGCATCGCATCCAGGCTCCATGGTGGGAGACGTCTGCGGATTTCAGAGAGATGCTTGAACACCAGCAAAGCGGGGCAGGATATGAGGGCACCGATGAATACGTACCGATCGGAGCCGATCCGTACGAAATTAAGCAGGACGCTCCCCGGGTAGCTCAGGATGACAGCGACACTCCCAACCAAATCCAACAGCTTCAGATTCAACAATGGAATGCTGAATCGAAGATGTTTACAACCGTGCTCACGCAGCCCGGAGAACTGGTATTGCGGTTATTCAACTATCCCGCGTGGCGCGTCGAAGTGAACGGCCAGGCAGTCGTCACTTCCACCCAAGACGTCACTGGACAAATATTGATCCCGGTTGCAGCCGGCGAGAACCGCGTGCGCATCGTGTTCACGCGTACCTGGGATAGGACTCTCGGAGGACTTATTTCCGTCGTTACCGCATTATCTCTCGGAGTCTTTGTCGCACTTCGGCGCAAGCGCCCAATATCGAACGCGGCTTAACATTTCCCGATTCAAAATGTGTTGGTAAACATTCCGCCGATGTTTATCATTTCTTAGAAGGAGCAAGTCTTAGAAGGGTAAACGCAAAGCGAGTGAATCACGTTCTCATTGCGACTTCGAATGACGGCAAGTTGCGCGACTTTGCCGGCGCCGCCGTATCTTTTGACATCGAGATCGTCCCGGTTCCAAACTTTGCAGCGCTGCCGCCAGTGATCGAGGACGGTCTAACTTTCGAGGAAAATGCGCGGAAGAAAGCAGAAGCTTACAGCTCTGCGGCTCCGGGGGAAATCGTTCTGGCAGATGATTCTGGCCTGGAAGTGGACGCGCTCAAGGGCGCTCCGGGGGTCCATTCCGCGCGCTACGCAGCCGACGCGCCGCACTTGATGGACAACAACACTGATGACGCAGCCAACAATGCACGCCTTCTGCGGGAGTTGAAAGATGTTCCTTCCGACAAGCGCAGCGGCCGATTTGTATGCGTGCTTGCCGCCGCTCGCAATGGACAAACATTGGAGGTGTTTCGGGCAGAGGTCGAAGGCACAATTTTGAACCGGCCGCGAGGCACAAACGGCTTCGGTTACGATCCCCTGTTTTACTTTCCGCAGATTCAAAAAGCCTTTGCCGAATTGACTTCAGAAGAAAAAGCACAATACAGCCATCGCGGAGCTGCTTTCCGCCAGTTCCTGGCTTGGTATCAGCTCATGAAAAACGGCACTACGACTTAAAGCTGTGCTGCCAGTATTACGTTATGCTTCCTTGACTTCCCTTCTGCCGCGACAACATAATAAAAGGTTCCGTTCTCATACCTGAACTGATAAGGAGCATTCTGTGGCAGCAACCGCCAGTCCTGTGGCTCCGGTGCCGGTTAAAGGTGGCGTGGCTCCGCTGCGGGCGGGCCAGGGATATTCGTTTTGGCTGCGCCGTCTGCACTCGCTCACCGGAATCGTCCCGGTTGGGGCGTTCCTGTTCGAACACATCCTGATTTCGAATGCTTCCGCCATCGGCGGTCCCATCGCTTACGCCCGCCAGGTGCGCTTTCTGGCGAGCCTTCCGCTGGTTCCGATCCTCGAGCTGTTTGGCATCTGGCTGCCTATTCTTTTTCACGCCCTCTACGGTTTCTACATCTGGTATCGCGGAGAGACCAACGTCGGCGAATATCCCTGGACCGGAAACTGGATGTACGCGGCGCAACGTTGGACCGGTGGAATCGCATTCGCCTACATCCTCTGGCACACCTGGACGATGCGCTTTACCGGCATCGATTTGCACGAATTCCCGGGCGCGTCTTTCGGCAAAGTACAAAGTGAAGTATTCCAAACGCCGCTTTTCTTGTTTTATGTCGTAGGGCTGATTGCGGCTTCGTGGCACTTCGCTTACGGCATCTGGTTGTTTTGCGCGAAGTGGGGCATCGTTTCAGGCGAGCAGGCGCGCAAGCGGTTCCTGATTTTGTGTTTGGCATTTTTCTTTGTGTTGACCGGCGTCGGTCTGGCGAGCCTGACCTCATTCCGGTCTCATGCTCTGCAACCGACAGATTCTGCGGGCGCAAGCATGGTTGAAGCGGGGCCGGGCACGACGAATTAAAGTTCACGGAAAGCGGTGCTCTCGAAGATGGCGTCAAGTCCGAAAATCATTGTTATTGGTGGCGGCCTGGCAGGTCTTTCCGCCGTCATCAAGATCGCGGAGATGGGCGGGCACGTGGATCTGTTCTCCATCGTCCCGGTGAAACGCTCGCATTCCGTGTGCGCACAAGGCGGCATCAACGCAGCCAAGAATTTAAAAGGCGAGGGCGATTCTACCTGGAAGCACTTCGACGACACCATTTACGGCGGCGATTTCCTGGCCAACCAGCCTCCGGTAAAAGCGATGTGCGAAGCCGCCCCCGGCATCATCGATCTGCTCGACCGCATGGGCGTGCCTTTTAATCGCACTCCCGAAGGCTTGCTCGATTTCCGCCGCTTCGGCGGCACGCTCTACAACCGCACTGCTTTTGCCGGAGCTACCACCGGACAGCAACTTCTCTACGCACTCGATGAACAGGTGCGCCGCTACGAGTCTGAGGGCAAAGTCAAGAAATACGAGCACTGGGAATTTCTCTCGGCGGTGCTCGATTCCAATAAAATCTGCCGTGGCATCTGCGCCATGGATTTGCGTTCCATGGAGGTCCGCACTTTTCCGGCGGACGCGATCATCATCGCGACCGGCGGTAACGGGGCAATCTTCGGCAAGTCCACCAACTCGGTAGTCTGCACCGGATCCGCGCAGTCCGCGCTTTATCAGCAAGGATGCTTCTACGGCAACGGCGAATTCATTCAGGTTCATCCCACCTGCATCCCCGGAGAAGACAAACTGCGCCTCATGTCAGAGTCGGCTCGCGGCGAAGGCGGCCGCGTCTGGGTTCCGAAGACGCCGGGTGATAACCGCGATCCGTTGTCGATTCCGCAAAGCGAGCGCTGGTACTTCCTCGAAGAGTGGTACCCAAAATATGGGAACCTGGTGCCGCGCGATATTGCTACGCGCGCGATTTTTAAGGTTGTCTTCGAGCATAACCTGGGCATCGACGGAAAGCCAATGGTGTACCTCGATCTGACTCACATCGACCCCAAGATTCTCGACCGCAAGCTGGAAGGCATTCTCGAAATCTATGAGAAGTTTGTGGGCGATGACCCGCGCAAAGTTCCCATGAAGATTTTCCCCGGCATGCACTACACGATGGGAGGGCTGTGGATCGATTTCAATCAGGCCACGAATATCCCCGGAATTTATGCGGCAGGTGAGTGCGAATATCAATATCACGGGGCCAACCGCTTGGGCGCGAATTCGCTGGTCTCGTGCATCTTCGGTGGATTCGTCGCAGGACCCGCGGCGGTGCAATATGCCCGCAATCTGCAGACAGCGCCCGGCAACGGACATTTCGACGCCGAACGTAAACATCAGGAAGAAAACAATTCCATGCTGATGAAATCGGATGGCAAGGAGAATCCATTTCGTCTATGGCAAGAATTCGGCGAGTTGATGACCGCCAATTGCACCGTCATTCGCTACAACAATAAATTGAAGGAAACCGACTCCAAGTTGTGCGAGATGCTCGAGCGCTTCCGCCACATCAATCTCAACGACCGGACGCAGTGGGCCAATACCAGTGTGGTTTTCACGCGCCAGCTCTACAACATGCTGCAACTCGGCCGCGTGATTGCGCAAGGTGCGGCGATGCGGAACGAATCTCGCGGGGCCCACTACAAACCAGACTTCCCCGAGCGCGACGACAAGAACTGGCTGAAGACGACGAAAGCCTACTTCGCGCCAGATGCAGACGAGCCCAAATTCGAATTCGAGGCGGTGGATATTTCATTGATTCCGCCCCGCCCCAGAAAGTATGACGCGGTGAAGTAACCCATTTGTCATCGTGAGCAAAGCGAAGGATCTATGCATTTTGCCAATATCGAGACAACATATTACTTCTCCGCATCGCTCCGCATGACAAAGTGTGACCTAAGAGCTAAAGGCTAATCGCTAAATGGCAAATACCAAAACCGTAATCTTAAAAATCAAACGCCAAGACAATCCCAACGCTAAATCGCACTGGGAAGAATTCGAACTCGCCTGGCACCCGGGCATGAATGTGATTTCTTCAATGATGGAGATTGCCCGCAATCCCGTCACCCGCGACGGCAAGGCAACTACGCCTATCACGTACGACTCCAATTGCCTCGAAGAAGTCTGCGGCTCCTGCGCCATGCTCATCAACGGACGCGCGCGCATGGCGTGCTCCGCCCTAATCGATAAGCTCGAGCAGCCCATCCGACTGGAGCCGTTCACCAAGTTTCCGGTCATTCGCGACCTGGCAGTTGATCGCAGCGTTCTGTTCGAAAATCTGAAAACCGTGAAGGCCTGGGTGCCCATTGATGGCACCTATGATCTGGGCTCCGGCCCTCGCATCAGTCCCGAAGAACAAGAGGCGGCTTACCCGCTTTCACGCTGCATCTCTTGCTGTTGTTGTATGGAAGCCTGTCCGCAGTTCAATGACGACACCGGCTTCGTGGGCGCGGCTACGATTTCCCAGGTTCGCCTTTTCAATACGCACCCTACCGGCGCCGCTCTGAAACGCGAACGATTGGCCGCGCTGATAGGCGACGGAGGCATCCAGGAATGCGGCTACGCCCAGAACTGCGTCGAGGTTTGTCCCAAAGACATTCCCCTGACGCAATCTATTTCCGAGGTCGGCGGCGAAGTTATCAGACAGGCCGTAGGAGATCTTTTCCGCAAGTGACTGGTTCCACCACAGACTGGAATGGGCCAAATTGTCCCATCAGTGACGTTTTCTGGGACACTCACCACCAAACAGTGTTATAGTGCGCACTTCATCGTCCGGCCTCGAAACTGTAAAAGCTGTTTTCTTAAGTACATGGGCCGTCGCGGTCTGACGATCTGAAACGGCACGCTGGCTGCAGGCATAAACGGATTAGCAGCGTAGGACGCGAGGGGTAACAACTGGTAATCTGGCCGAGCTACTCTTTAGTAACTTCGCAACCGAAAGCTGGCTTGGCAACAGGCGGCGGTGATTTAAACTAGCCGCTTGCATTTGCGGTACGGGAACTGAGGCTCACTTCGTGAAGTGTAAAACAGGCCGAGTTTTTCTGTTGATATTTCTGGCCGTCGCTGTGTGCGGACAGGCTTTTGGCCTGCATCAGGTCGCGCCCAGCCAAAATGCACGTCACGCCGGCAAACGTCATGGCCGGCTTCGCCGGATCCTTTGGAATCCGGTATTCCGTCCTTCCCGGGATTCGTTGCTGCGCCAGAACGAAGAAATCGACCGCCTCGAATTGCCGCGCATCCAGAATCAAGCAGAACTCGATCAGTTGATTGCACGCCAGGAACTGGTTCCTATCGTTGCCAGCCAAACCCTGCGCTTCGATCCCCGCCTCGACCCTGATCGTCGTTATTGCCGTCCCTGGACGCGCGATTTTCTCGACGATCTAAGCGAAGCCTATTACAAACAGTTCCACGCCCCGATTCAGGTGAATTCGGCCGTGCGCACAGTACAGGTACAGAAAAAACTTCGCCGCCACAATCGCAATGCCGCACCCGAGAAGGGCGAGACCGCGTCGTCACACTTGGCCGGGATTACAGTCGATATCCAGCGCCGGGGCATGACCAAGCAGCAGGTAGCTTGGATGGAAGAATACCTCATGCCGCTCAGAGACGACGGTCTGGTTGAACCGGAGGAAGAACGGCATCAATGGGTATTTCACGTAGCCGTATCCGGCCGTTACGCCGACTCGCAGGAATCGAAGATGCCATTCGGCGTGCAGCCAGACGGAATGCAGCAAGACGAAGCACAGTACGACCCACTCGGACAGCCCCCAAGCATCGCAGCCGAGACCAACCCGCAACAATAACTCGAACCTGACAATCAAACTGTCATCCTGAGCGTAGCAACTGATTCACAAGGCGAATCAGTTACGCAGTCGAAGGATCCCGTGTTGCCACTCCCGATTCAACCGCGTCAAGGGATTTTCACCAAGGGTTTCTTCTTCACCACAGGCCATATACAATCGTTCCCTTACTCATGCACACGCTCAGACGCAGCCCCTCAGCCATAATTCTTTCCGCTCTCCTGATCCTGACCTCTACGCATGTGTTTGCTCAGACATCACCCATCAGCCCTAAAGCCCGCGCCATCCACGACTCGGCGATCGTAATCGATACCCATGCCGACACGCCACAGCGTTTTCTCGACGAGAACTTCGACATCGGCTCAACCGATCCCAAGGACATCGGACACATCAGCCTCGACAAAGCCCGCGCCGGCAACCTGGGCGCGGAGTTTTTTTCCATCTGGGTCGATCCCGAAACCAATCAAGGTCACTTCGCCCAGCACACCCTCGATCTTATCGATTCCGTTTATGAACAGTCCGCGCGTCATCCCGACCGAATGATGATGGCCTTTTCGACCGATGACATCGAACGCGCTCGCAAGCAGAAAAAACTTGCCGCTCTCATGGGAATCGAAGGCGGTCATTCCATCGAAAACGATATTCATCTGCTGCGCGATTTCTATCGTCTCGGCGTCCGCTACATGACTCTCTCCTGGTCGAACACGAACGAGTGGGCCGACTCGTCCGGAGACATCGATGATCCCAAGATCCAGCATCACAACGGACTCACAGATTTCGGCAAGCAGGTCGTGCTCGAAATGAATCGCTTGGGTATGATCGTCGACATCTCGCACGTCGCCGACAAAACCTTCTGGGACACGATCGCCACAACCAAGGCTCCGGTGATCGCGTCGCACTCCTCGGCCCGCGCTTTGTGCAACGCTCCCCGCAATATGACGGACGACATGCTGCGCGCCGTAGCCAAGAATGGTGGCGTCGTCGACGTGAATTTCTTCTCTGGCTTTCTCGATCAGAATTATTGGAATGCGCTCCAGGCTCAAAGAACGGAGCAAGCCGCCGCAACTCGTGCCTACCTCGACAAACTGGAAGCTGAAGGAAAGCAGATAACGTATGTCGATGACGATCGCATCACCAGAGAATGGATGGCCAAAATCCCGCGCCCGCCGTTCACCGTGCTAATCGATCACATTGATCACATCGCCAAGGTCGCTGGCATAGACCACGTAGGCCTGGGTTCCGACTTCGATGGCGTAAGCGGGGCGACCCCCGCTGGGATGGATTCCGCGGCCGACTTGCCCAAAATCACACAAGCCCTGCTCGATCGCGGATACAGCGCCGAAGATATTCATAAGATCCTCGGCGGCAACGTCCTACGTGTCTTCAAAGAAGTGGAGCGCGTCAGCCGGGAGCTGCAGGCGCAGCCATCCAGCAAGTAATTCCGCTGCTGCTGTCGTACAATTCAAAGTTCGGATTTATCACCTTGATCTAGCACTGAAGGAGCCACCATGCGCAAATGCTTAATTCTAGTTTCAGTCATCCTTTTGTCGTCGCTGACGTTGTGGTCGCAAGCCAAGCCAGCCACGGCTTCCGCCCAACCCACGGCTGTGATCGACACCACCGCGGGCAAACTCACCTGCACGCTTTTTCCAGACAAGGCTCCCATCGGCGTGGCCAATTTCATCGGCTTGGCCACCGGCACCAAAGATTGGACCAGCCCCGTCACTCACCAGAAAAAACACGGTGTTCCACTTTATGACGGCACCATCTTCCATCGCGTCATTCCCGACTTCATGATTCAAGGCGGCGACCCGCTGGGCACCGGAACCGGCGATCCCGGCTACGCTTTCAAGAATGAAACTTCGAATGACCTCAAGTTCGATCGGCCCGGCCGCATGGCTTACGCAAACGCTGGTCCCGGCACCAACGGCTCGCAATTTTTTATCACTGAGATCGCCTATCCGAGTTTGAACGGCGGCTACACCATTTTCGGCCAGTGCGACGCAGCCAGCGTCACCTTGGTCAAGCAAATCGCCAGGATGGGCCGTGACTCCAACGACCGTCCCTATAAGCCGGTGAAGATCAACCACATCACCATCAGCGGTGCGAATTAGACAAAGTTCCTGTCATTCCGAGCGCAGTCGAGGAACCTTGTGTTTGGCTCGGATCGAGCGGAACAGTAATACGCGGAACAGCAATGAGTGACACCAGAAAGGAATCGCAATGACCCGCCAACCCGGCACTTACGCAATTTTTGATACTTCAGAAGGCAGCATCGTCTGCCGTTTATTTGAAAAGGACGCCCCCAAAACCGTCGCCAACTTCGTGGAACTCGCCGAAGGCAAACGCGAGTGGACGCATCCCGTCAGCCGCAAGAAAAGCAACGACCGCCTCTACGATGGAACCATCTTCCATCGCGTGATTCCCGAGTTCATGATCCAGGGCGGAGATCCCGCGGGCACCGGCATGGGTGGCCCCGGCTATCAATTCGAGGACGAAACCAAAGGCTCGCCGCACAAATTCGACAAGCCCGGCAAGCTCGCGATGGCCAACGCCGGCCCTAACACCAACGGCTCGCAATTCTTCATCACGCTTGCCCCGACGGCATGGCTCACCGGCAAACATACAATCTTCGGCGAAGTAGTCGAAGGCCAAAATATCGCGGATAAAATTGTGAGCGTCCCCCGCAATCGCCAGGACAAGCCGAATAAAGATGTGGTCGTGAAGTCAGTCACGATTGAGCGGGTGTAGGAAAAAGTATGCCGCACTCCGTCGTGAGAAGGGCCCGACTTCAGTCGGGCCGTAAAGCTCGAAAAAGTACGTAAGGCGACGCTTGTAAGCGGGATCTTTCGAAACTACAGACGCCGATCTCGGGCGTTTTCCGCAACCCGACTTACTTTTAATCTTGCGGTCGATTACTTAAACCCCGATTACGGCCACCAACTCTTTCACCGCCTCGGCGCTCTTATCCAGCGCCGCCTTTTCTTCCGGCGTAAGCTTGATCTGAATAATCTGCTCGATCCCCTTCGAGCCCAACTTCACCGGCACGCCCACATAAAGCCCCTTGATCCCGTACTCACCCTCCAAATAAGCCGCACAAGGAAGAATCTTTTTCTTGTCTTTCAAAATAGCCTCAACCATCTCCGCAACCGCAGCCGAAGGCGCGTAATAAGCGCTGCCAGTCTTCAGATATTTCACAATCTCGGCGCCACCATCGCGGGTCCTTTGCACCAGACGAGCCACAGTCGCCGCATCCATCAATTCAGTAATCGGGATTCCGGCGACGGTAGAATAACGCGGCAACGGAACCATCGTATCGCCGTGCCCACCAAGGACAAACGCCGTCACATTCTCCACGCTGACTTTCAACTCTTCCGAAATGAACGCCCGAAAGCGGGAAGAATCGAGCACCCCGGCCATCCCGATCACGCGCTCGCGAGGAAAGCCGCTCATCTTGTAAGCCGCCTGCGCCATGGCATCGAGCGGGTTCGATACGATAATCAGAATGCAGTTCGGTGAATATTGCACGGCCTTGCCCACCACATCCTTCATGATCTTGTGATTGGTGTTGAGCAGATCATCACGACTCATGCCCGGTTTGCGCGGGATGCCAGCAGTGATTACAACGATGTCAGAATTGGCAGTGTCGGCATAATCCTGCGTGCCCATAATGTGCGAGTCGCGTTTCTCAATCGGCATCGCTTCCAGCAGGTCCAGGCCTTTGCCTTGCGGGACGCCTTCGACAATATCGATGAGCACTACGTCCGCCAGTTCCTTGGAAGCGATCCAATGAGCAGCTGTCGCGCCCACGTTCCCAGAGCCAACAACCGTAACTTTCTTACGCATGAGTTCCCTTTCTAAGTAAGAAGATTAAATTTGACAACCACGAAGACACTCTTCGGTTTCGCTGAGGGCAGGCTCCTGTACGCAAAGCGAGAAACAGCTTATCGTTGAGCCCGCCTTCCTTTGTGGACCTTCGTGCCCTCTGTGGTTAATGTTTTTTTATTATTACCGCGTCGCGCTCAACACAGCCGCGTCCATATTCCCGATGATGTGTGTAGCAAACTCGCTCGTCTTTACCTTGGTCGCGCCTTCCATCAGCCTTTCGAAGTCGTACGTAACTTTCTTCTGCTCGATCGAGCGCTCCATACCATGCTCAATCAGATCCGCCGCCTCATTCCAGCCCATGAGCCGAAACATCATGACTCCCGAAAGGATCACCGAGCCGGGATTAATCACGTCCTTGTCGGCATACTTGGGAGCGGTGCCGTGCGTGGCTTCGAAAATCGCATAACCATCGCCGATGTTGGCGCCCGGAGCGATGCCCAACCCACCAACCTGCGCCGCGCAAGCATCGGAAATATAGTCGCCGTTCAGGTTCGACGTAGCCAGCACCGAGTATTCGTCCGCTCGCGTCACCACCTGTTGAAAAATCGAGTCGGCGATGCGATCGTTCACCATCAACTTTTTCTTCCACGCGCCCTTGCCGTGGGTTGCGTAGATCGCACTCAACACGTCTCGCACTTCCTGATAAATCGACTGCCGGAATTCTTCCGTTGCAAATTCCAATCCCGGCTCGGTCAAGTTTGCGTTTTCCTCAATCGTAAGATTCGGATTCTTATCTTTATTGTCCAGAATCCAGCTCTCGCGCTCGGTAACAACCTTGTCGCGGAATTCTTGCGTGGCCAACTCATATCCCCATTTGCGAAACGCGCCCTCAGTGAATTTCTGAATGTTGCCTTTATGCATGATCGTGACAATCTTGCGCCCGCTGTCTAAAGCAAACTGAATCGCCATGCGCACCAAACGCTTGGTACCGGTCACGGATATCGGCTTAATTCCTACGCCGGAATCCAGCCGCACCTGCTTCTTGCTTCCCTTCAGCATGTCTTTATTCAAAAACTCGATGAGCTTGGCAGCCTCGGGCGTGCCTTCTTCCCACTCGATTCCGGCATACACGTCTTCCGTGTTCTCGCGATAGATCACCAGGTCCATGCGTTCCGGATGTTTCACTGGCGACGGCGTGCCCTTGTAATACTTCACCGGACGCACACACGCGTAGAGATCGAGAATCTGTCGCAGCGCCACATTCAACGACCGCATACCGCCGCCCACTGGTGTAGTCAGCGGGCCTTTAATGGCAACGCGAAATTCACGGATCGCATTTACTGTGTCATCGGGCAGCCAATTGTTGAACTCAGCCTTCGCTTTCTCACCCGCGAACACTTCGTACCACGCTACCCGACGCTTGCCCTGATAAGCTTTCTCCACCGCCGCATCAAACACCCGCACCGACGCTTTCCAGATGTCACGACCCGTGCCATCCCCCTCAATGAAAGGAATGATCGGATTGTCAGGCACCTGGTAGCGTCCGTTGCTGTAGGTAATCCGCGCGCCGGTAGCAGGCACCGGAAGGCCGTTATATGAGACCGCCATCACATATTCCTCCAGAAAGTGTAAGAGAACCAACAATTATAAAGGTTCAACGCACGCGGAGCGAAATCGCGCCCGCCCACTTACCACCTTCGCGTCCCAAAATACTTTCTCACCCCGACCGCGTTGTATCTTCCCCACGGACCATTGTTGCCCAAGTCCGCGGTGCCCAGATTGCGGTCGCGCGCGCCCAATCGGTCGAATAGGAAATGCTGGGTCACGCGGAATTCGAATCCCTTAGCGATGTAAACTCCCAGCCCCCACGAATGCTCGATGCCAATCGCATCCCATGACCACGTGTACAAATTCTGCGGAACGTTCTTGCCAAACAAAAACGAAGGCTGGCCGAACAGCATGAATCTTCGAAGCTGACCTTTGCCGAACGGACGCACTTCTAAAAGCCCCGAAATCATATAGCGAGCGAACAGGCTGCAGGGAGCGTTTGCGCCTCCATAGCTGCCGGCGTTTCCAGCGCACAAGTTTGGATCGATCTCGTTGTGCGGAGGCGCCAGGTCAAACTGCGCATAGCCATACAGCGTGTCCTTGGGAAAAAACATGCGGTCCGACGTACCGGTAATGGGATCATTCTGCGCCCACAATGCTCCGGGCAACGCCAGGCATAGGACTGTCCACAGTAGCAGCCGTTTCATGTAACCTCCGGGAAGATTTTTCTTCTGTCGTTCGGGGGAATCTCGATCTACCTAATTCGCTGGGCCTCCATATCGCTTTTGGAGCCTCCCGCCCAGCTTGCGTTTGAGCTTGCTTTTGGAAGAGTGCCATTGTACCGCACCAAGTCTCGGGCAACCCTTCTACGCGAATTGGAACGATAGAGGCGTAGCTAGCTGTGTCTCTACGTTTCGCCAACTGCGGCCGCTTTACTATCCTGCTACAATCTCCCCGCACCTCCGAGCAATCCAAACCCTTTCGTTATGGACTTCGACCAGCTCGAAACTTTTCTCGAAGTTGCGCGGCTCAACTCGTTCTCGCGTGCGGCCGAGCGGCGATTCCGTACCCAGCCGGCAATCTCGTCGCAGATTCGCTCGCTTGAAGAAGAAGTTGGCGCGAAGTTGTTAGACCGCTCGGGGGGGAAAGTTTCAGTCACCGCATCGGGCAAGCTGTTCCAGAAATTCGCGGAACAAACGGTGGCGGCGCGCAAAGCCATGCTGACCGCGATCGCAGAAACTGAGCGCGTGCCTCGCGGCGAGATAGTGGTCGGGGCCAACGAAGGCACGTGCCTTCACATCCTGCCCGAAGTTTTCGCTGAGTTTAAGAAGCAATACCCCGGCGTGAGCGTGAACATCAAGCGCGCGGACTACGCCAAGATTCTGGAATCCGTGGTCGACAATTCCGTCGACTTCGGTGTCGTTTCCCTGCCCGTAAGCGATGCGCGTCTGACCGTCGTTCTGATTCATCGCGATGAACTCGTGATTATCGCTCCGCCGCAACATCCCTTGGCCAAGATGAAATCAGCCACGATTGCCCAGGCGGCGAAGTTTCCCCTCGTCGTGCCCAAGATCGGACATACCCGCGACGCGCTGGAAAATCTTTTCTACGAACGTAAACTCAAGCCGCGATACACCATGGAACTTGATTCCAGCGAACTGCTCAAGCGCTTCGTAGCCGCGGACGCGGGCGTGGGCTTTATCGCCCGCTCAAATGTGCTGGAAGATATGCGAGCGAATTCGCTGGTGGCGATTCCCATCTCCGACGTCACCATTCGCCGTGATCTCGCCCTGGTTTTCCGCAAAGACAAAGCCCTAAGCCGCGCTGCGCTGGCGTTCATCGACATCGCGGTGAGGATCAAAGGCATGGACGCCGCAGGGTGTCAGTAACGCTGATTAAGAGGGTTTTGAGTGTAACGGCCTGTTAGCGTCAGTTGACATTAACTTCCGGTTTTCCGTCAACCGCTAGCTACGGCAGCTCTAGGTCAATAGCGTAGATTTCGTCGGTACTTAAATCGCGAGTAAAGAGTGCCGAGCCGTCGGGAGCAACGCCGCTCCAGCCATACGCAGGAGGGGCTAAGTACCTTGGCAGCCCCTTTAAGTCGACCAGAAGCTCCGAGCGGGTCTGGCCGACCTTAACCCTGCGAAACGTCGGATGGTCAGTGAAGCTGCTGTCGTAGTAAAGATAACTTCCATCTCGCGACCAGTTCACATAACCCACCACGCCTGGCTCAGTAATCCAGTCTGACCACTTTTGGGTCTTGAAGTCAAAGAGCCGCAGCTTTGTAGAATCTAGGTTAAGCGCCGCCAGATACCGGCCATCGGGCGACCATCGTGGGCTGAAAAGATTCTGAGAACCAGGGACAGTAGAGACCTGATGAGTGACGAGGTCGAGGATAGAGATGATCTGTCCTTCGGAACCTGAGGCTCCATTTCGTCCAAAGGCGATTTTCTTGCCTTCGGGAGACCAGGTCGCGTCCAATTGGGGCTGGTCTTCCGCGAGCATTTGCTGGGGTGCACCGCCCTGGGCAGAGATCAGAAACGTCTGCAAAGGCCGGCCGGGCTGGCCAGCTACATAGGCGATCTGGGTGGCGTCGGGAGACCAGTGGGGCAGGCCGGCCAAGACCGGCGGATAGGTTAGCTGCAGGCGATCGTTGCCCTCCACGCGGCTGCGCCAAAGTGTGCAATCGGGATAGGAAACATAGGTGACCCACTTGCCGTCACGCGAGAACTCCAGTTCGCCCGCGGATATCCCTGCAAGAAATGGCACAAACTGCTTGGATTTGGGGTCGTAGCGGACAAGTTCTCCGCGGCCCTGCGATGCACTTACAAACAGTTTCTTGCCATCGGCACTCGGCACCAGACTTTGGAACGACAGCGGACCGGTGGTCAACTGGAAAGGTGTGGAAGAATGCTGATGAAACGGTCCCGCTGGTTCGCGCATCGCCCAGACATTCGCTCCAGAAGCAGTTGAGTTCAAGAAAAAATAGTAGCGGCCGTCCGGCGTCCATGCACCGCAGCATTCGCTGGGCTGGCTCCGCCATCCCGGCAGTACGGGATGAAGATCGCTCCCGTCCGTGCGAATCTCCCAAAGCGCGGCAGAGCTGTTCTGGGACAGTTGGATAGTAAAGCGAATACGGGTTCCATCCGGAGAGAAGCGCGGCAAGATAGGCGTGCCCGACACCGTGAGCAGCTTGCGCGGGTTTGTTCCATCGGCGTTCGCCTGGTATATGTCGGAGGCTTTGAAAAACACCAGGTGGCGGCCGTCGGGCGACCATGCGCCATCATGGCCGACAATATCGCCGAGACGGCGAGGGGCTCCCGACGGCAGAGGCAGACTCCAGAGGGGGTCCTCGGCCTCGGTTCCTACAAAGCTTTCCGTCAAGAGCTGCGTATGATCGGGCGATATGTCCTGGGCGCCCGCATTGACAAACGGAGTTGGAATCGGGGAGGTGTCCCCTCCGGCGATTGAAACCTGCACGATCCGGTATGGGTCTCCCCGCTCATTTACGTATAACCGGGAGCCGTCGGTCGCCGCGACGCTTTTGGAGACGCCGTCGCGAGTGAGCTGCGCAGTGGCCAGCACTCTGGGTGGAGGCGGCGAAGAACTGAGCCAGGGAAACGTGGCTGCTCCAATAAGGACCATCAGTACAATCGCGACCGGCCACTGCCAGCTGAGTTTGCGAGCTGGTGCCGGACTGGCTACGGCCTCGACCTTCCCGGAGGTCGTGTCCCGCTTCAGCCGCTTCAGGTCCGCCCGAATCTCGGCAGCGGACTGGCAGCGAACGTCGCGGTCTTTCTCCAGCGCCTTGTTGACGATTCGCTCAAGTTCGGCTGGCACGTCGGGATTCAGCCGCACCGGAGCTACCGGAGCGCGTTCCAGAATCGCGTTGAAGATCAACGCCGAAGTGTCGCCTCGGAATGGCAGCGTTCCCGTGCACATCTCGTAGAGCACCGCGCCGAAGGAAAAGAGGTCGGTGCGGGCGTCGAGTTCCTTGCCACGCACCTGCTCCGGCGACATATACGCGACGGTTCCGAGCGCACTGCCGGGGCTGGTCAGATGCCCCTCGGACTCAATCGTCGCGGCGCTCAGGCCAACGCTCTCTGGTTTGAGAGTGACTTTCGCCAGTCCGAAATCGAGAATCTTCGCCTGTCCGCGATTCGTGACGAAGATGTTCGCAGACTTGATGTCGCGATGGACAATTCCTTTCCCGTGCGCGGCGTCGAGCGCATCGACGATCTGGATGCCCAGATCGAACACAGCCTCGATCTCGATAGGCTTGCCCCCGATCCGGTGCCGGAGCGTCTGGCCCTCCAGCAGTTCCATGGCAATGAAACTGCGCCCATCGGCCTCGTCGATTTCGTAGATCGTGCAGATGTTCGGGTGATTTAGGGAGGACGCAGCCTTAGCCTCCCGCTGGAAGCGGCTGAGAGCTTGTGTGTCGTGCGCGAGTTCGTCGGGAAGGAACTTCAGGGCGACGTAGCGGCCGAGCTTCAGGTCTTCCGCCTTGTACACCACACCCATCCCCCCGCCGCCGAGTTTTTCGACGATGCGGTAGTGCGAGATGGTCCTGTTGATCACTCGCGCGAATCTTACGTCTGTGAACCGGGCAAGTCAATGAAAGCCGTGGAGTTGGCGGTGGCGCGGAAGGATTGTTGTCGCAAAATCCCAATGCCACTCATTCGAGGAGATGGTCGGTCAAAATCGCGAAAAGTGCCTTGCCGCCGAAATCTTGTCAAGCCCCCTGGACGGGTCATTTTCTTCTAAGCTGCTGATTTGGTTCGGAAAATAAATATTCAAACGATGCCATAGTTTCCCTTCCAAGTTGCTATTCTTGAAATAGGGACCAAATCTCGAAATTAACAGGCGCGACCGGGACATCCGGCTCGCGCCTTTTTTATTGGAGTGAAATGAAAAAGAAATCGCGCGATTCTTGCGAGCGTACGCGGCCGACCGTGCGACTAGTCCGCGGGCCGCTCAAGACTAAAGAAAAAGGCGAGTTGGCTGAACTTGCATTTCTGCACAAGGCGGCGAGCCTGGGTTTTGGCGTGGCTCAGCCTCACGGAGACAGCGAACGCTATGACTTCATCCTTGATTCCGGCGAGCGTTTCTTGCGAGTGCAGGTGAAATCGATTTTCGGCTTGGTTGAAGGGATCTATCGGGCGCGGTGCACACACGGCGATAAAATACTCTACACGGCGGATGAAATTGATTTTCTGGCCGTCTATATCGCTCCATTGATGGTTTGGTACATAATTCCGGTCGACTGTGCACCGGCGTCCGGTGTGCTGGCTTTCTATCCGTCTGGACGCGAACGAGGCAGTGGGCGTTTCGAAGAGTTTCGTGAGGCTTGGCATCTGATGGCTCCGGGAGGGGATTTGTGCCAACCGGGAACATTACGCTGCGTTCGCTCGACAAATCTCCATCGCAAGCGTTTCGTCGAATAGGCTTCTCGCGTCCCACCCTCCCGCCAAGAACGCGGGAAGGATGGGGCACCCGCTTTTATGTTTGTTTGCGGAGTCTGGGGTAGAATCTTGTCTCGTGCGAATCTTTGGATTCCGGTTGTTATTGGTCGGGCTGTTTATATCCGCTGGCCTCGCTCAGAGTTCGCGTAAGCTCGCACCGAAAGACCTGCCGCCTTCGGCTTTCAAACTTATTTCCATCAAGACGACGGGTACGAAGCGGTATACGTCGGACGAAGTCATCGCGGCCAGCGGGTTGCAGATCGGCGAAACCGTGAGCGAGGACGATTTCAAGAAAGCGGCCCGGGTGCTTGGCGAAACCGGAGCTTTCGGGGACATCCAATACAGCTTTGAATACTCGGCTGACGGAACCAAGCTCGACTTGCAGGTTCAGGATGCCGATCGGTTCGTTCCGGTTCACTTCGACAATCTGGTCTGGTTCTCGGATCAAGAGCTGCTCGACCAGCTTCATGCCGCCGTCCCTTTATTTCAAGGGCAGTTGCCGGTTGGTGGCGATCTTGCGGACGAAGTTTCAAATGCCTTGCAAGGCTTGATGATTGGGCGCAATCTGCCGGGGCGCGTCGACTATCTTCGGGCGGCACAAGAAGACGGCCCGGTCGAAGCTTTCGTTTTCGCGGTCACTGGACCTCGGATTCACATTCGTAACGTGGCATTCGCCGGAGCGGGTGCGTCGGAATTGCCGCTGCTCGAATCGGCTGCGAAAAAACTGCAGGGCACGGAGTATGTGCTGTCCATACTTCGGATTCACGAAGACAAGAATTTCCTGCCGATTTATCTCGAGCGGGGATATCTTAAGGCCAAGTTGGGCGATGCTCAGCCCAAGGTGGTTCAGAACACTCCCGAAGAAACGACCGTGGATGTGACCTTTCCGGTCGACCCAGGACGTCAATACAAGCTGAGTGAAATCGAGATCGGCGAGCACAAGTTATTCTCTTCCGAAGCGCTGCGAGCCTTGATCCACGCGCAACCTGGCGGGTCAGTCAATGCGGTTCAGCTCGACAGCGACATCGAAGCCATGAAAAAGCTGTACGGGACGCGGGGGTACATGGCTGCAAGCATCCAAGCGGATCCGGAAATGGACGATGCGAACTCTACCGTGAAATATGTGCTGCGCGTTCGAGAGGGCGACGTCTACTCGATGGGCGACCTGGAAATCCGCGGCCTCGACTCGCACACCACTGCCCGACTGCAGGATGGCTGGACGCTGCGCGGCGGCGATCCTTATGACTCCAGCTATCCCAAGCGATTTCTGGATCATGAAGAGAAAGAAATGGGGCTCATGGCCGACTGGAATGTCAGCGTTCGGGAATCTTTAAATCGTGACGATAAGACCGTCGATGTGACGCTGCGCTTCGATCCCAAAGCGCGCTAGCCTGCGCTCGAAAATGCTTGACGCGTATTGCTATCCCCTTTCAAATGGAAACATCTAACCGGAAGCAGCGGCATATTTAACTCACAAGGAGAGTTTCATGCGACTTATGCGAACGTTTGCGGTGGCCCTGATTCTGGGCGCGGCACTAATTCCAACCTCATTTGCGGCCAAGGTCGAAACCTTCACAGGGACAGTCAGCGACGCCATGTGCGGAGCAAAACATATGATGGAAGGCGACGACGCAGCTTGCCTTCGCGCCTGCGTGCAGAAAGGCTCGAAGTACGCCTTAGTCGTCGGCAGCAAAGTTTACACTTTGGATGCTAAGGACAAAGCCACGCTCGATCAGCTCGACAAGTTGGCGGCCGCGAAGGCCACGGTGAAGGGCACATCGGACGGCGATACGATTGAAGTCAGTTCGGTCGCGGCAGCCAAGTAGTTTTTCGGGTTCGAGAGGCGGAAACCCGAATTCGGGTTTCCGCCGAATTTTTTTGGCCTACGAACCAATTTTCATATTCTCTTTACAATTCACTATGTTAGATTTGACCCTCATCTAACCATCGGAGGAACAACGAATTGTCCAAGGACATGGTCCCCAAAAAGATCTTTTTCACCAAGGGGGTCGGCAAACACAAGGAACGCCTCACTTCTTTTGAGCTGGCGCTGCGGGACGCTGGCATCGCGGCGCAGAATCTGGTTCGGGTTTCGTCCATCTTCCCGCCACAATGCAAGCTGGTGCCGCGATCGCAGGGACTGAAGTATCTGAGTCCGGGAGAAGTTGTGTTCGCGGTGGTCGCGGAGAACTCGACGCGCGAGCCGCATCGCTTGCTCGCAGCCAGTATTGGCGTCGCGATTCCGGCTGACCGCAACACTTATGGCTACTTGAGCGAGCACCACTCTTTTGGCGAGACCGACGACTCGGCGGGTGAATATGCCGAAGAGCTTGCGGCTGAAATGCTGGCTACAACACTTAATGTGGAGTTTGATCCGGACCGGTCGTGGGACGAGAAGAAAGAGATTTACCGGATTTCGAATAAGATCGTGCGGACGGCGAATATTACGCAGTCGGCGGTTGGGGATAAACGCGGGTTGTGGAGTACGGTGATTGCTTCGGCTGTTTTGATATTTGACTAGTTATCAAAACTAGTCTTTCGCCCCGCTGGGGCTTGTTCCTCTCAAACTTCTAACCCACGGCTTGCGCCGTGGGCTGCATTCTTCCGCCGCTTCGCGGCTGCTTTCTGCTCGGTGGAATAAATTTACTTCTTTGCCACCGCTTTCTTCTTCCCTGCCGTTTTTGCTTTACTGAGTCGTTCGAGCACAGCGGCTACAACCAGCGGCAATCCGACGGTGGCGTCGACAAACAGCTCGCCGAATTTCCCGCCTTCGGCTGGTGGGACGAATTTGCCCCACGAAATCGCTTCGCTATAGGGGCTGCCTGAAAGTCCTCCCCAGTAGACTGGTTCGGGACAGATTCGCACGCCGTAGTGGTAGCGCTTCAACGGAACGTTTTCTCCCAGACGCCGATGGCGCAACTCGCAGAACGGTCCGAATTGCTGGGCCCAGTTGCGCGGAACGCCTCCGCCGATGGTGAAAATTCCGAGTCTGGTCTGGCGCAGAAGCGTTGCCGCAAAATGCTCGAGATCTTCGAATGGATCGAAACGCAGCTTGTGTCTTCCGGTCGATTCGCGCAAGCGATTGTTGAGGGCGACGTCTAGACCCAGTTCTGAATCCGTAAATGCCGGGACAAATACTGGCACGCCTTTTTCATACGCCGATTTCAGAATGCCGCGCTGCCCTTTTGCGTGCTTGGCCAGGTGCGCTCCGATGGCGTGATTCAATTTGTAAGAGCAGAGCACCTCGCTGTGGTCCCAGCCTTCCAGGATCTGGGACATTACTTCTTCGACGTCGTCCAGGTTCTGCTCGGGCTCGAGCGTGTCGTAAACCCGGTTGTAGCCCTGCTCGTAGAGCTCGGTGTCGGAAACATCCGGGTTGTAGCGGAAGTGAGCGCGTCCGGTGGCCTCGACCAGGCCGTGCGCCATCAGCGCGCCGGTAGATACGATTGCGTTTACGATTCCCTGGTCAATCAGGTCGGCGATGATCAGGCTCTGCTTGGCGACGGTCATGGCGCCAGCCAAAGTCATGACCACGAAGCATTCCTCGTCGCGGGCCATGGCTTCGAGCACGTCTGCGGCTTCGCCCACCTGGCGGCCGGTGAACGCGGTCTTTCCCATCGCGCGAACCAGATCGTCAACCGACCGAACCGCGCTGAGGTCCAGCGATTCCAGCGGAATTAATCGGTCTTCGATCGGATTATGCAGCTTGCGGTCAATTCCTGCGCCGTCGTGATTGCCGTTTTTCAAAGTCCACCCCCCGCAATATGTCGAAGCACTACTCTACTAGAAGGCAGCGAACTCCTGCTACCACCGAGGAGAATTGGTGCTGGCCAGTTCGATAAGGAAGCGAGCCAGACGCGCGATTATTGCTTCGCAAAATACGCGACGCGTCGCGCGGCTCGCCCAGATCCTTCGCTGCGCTCAGGATGACATCCAATTTTAAATAGAACAGATCCTTCGCTACGCAAAGAACGCCTGCTCAGGGTGACAATCAATTTAAATAGGGCAGATCTCCCGCCGCGGAAAGCACGTTTTGCTCGGGATGACAATCAAAACTGAACCACTGCCGGGAACTGGTATTCTAGTTGTCCGAAAGGAGCGTTCTTTGCCGCCGGAAAAATTCAATGTCGGACTGGTGCAGATGTCGATGACGTCCGACCCTGGCCAGAATCTCGAACACGCAATCGAGCGGGTACGCGAGGCTGCAGCCAAGGGGGCGCAGATCGTCTGCCTGCCCGAGCTCTTTCAGACGCAGTATTTCTGTCAGCGCGAAGATTGCGACCTCTTCGATCTGGCCGAGCCAATCCCGGGCCCGACGTCAGCAAAACTCGGTGCGGTAGCCCAGCAACTTCGGATCGTGCTGATCGCGTCGCTATTCGAGAAGCGGGCTGCTGGCGTTTATCACAACACTGCTGCGATGTTCGACGCCGATGGCACGTTGCGCGGGCTCTATCGCAAGATGCATATCCCCGACGACCCGCTTTATTACGAGAAATATTATTTCACTCCGGGCGATCTTGGTTTTCGGGCTTTCGATACCAACGTGGGACGCGTGGGCACGCTGGTGTGCTGGGATCAGTGGTATCCCGAAGGAGCGCGGCTGACCGCATTGCAGGGGGCGCATGTGCTTTTCTATCCGACCGCGATTGGATGGCATCCCGCCGAGAAGGCTGAGTTTGGCGTGGCTCAACACGATGCCTGGCGCACGATTCAGCGGGCGCATGCCATCGCGAACGGCGTGTACGTAGCCGTGGTCAATCGCGTCGGTTTCGAAACTGGGGACATTCGCGGCAAATCGGCCCCTGGAGCCGGGCTGGAATTCTGGGGTGGGTCATTCTTATGTGATCCGTTCGGCCGCGTGATTGCCGAGGCTTCGCATGATAAAGAGGAGATTCTCGTGGGCGAAGTTGATTTGAAGGCGCTGGAAGACGTCCGCCGGAATTGGCCGTTCCTGCGCGACCGCAGGATTGACAGCTATGCCCCGATTACGAGCCGGATGATCGATTGATTCGGTGCGGGAACTACTCTTTCGCCCCTCTGGGGCTTGTGGATTTTCCGCCTTTCGCCCACGGCTTACGAGGTTGCGGAAAAATGCCATTTACGGTTGTACCATCGAGTTCCAGCGGCTGAAGCCGGGCCATCTTTTCATCGAGTTGCGGTATGCCTGAAGGCATACCCTGATACGAATCGAAAGTTTTTCCACAGCTTGTTACGCCGTGGGCTGTTTTCTTTCGCCGCTTTGCGGCTGAATCATCGGGCTTAACCACTGAGGCGCATGCCAGCTAGATCTTCTATTTCCGGAACGAAGCCTGCAGCCAATGACCTGCGCATGCCTGCTGAATGGGAGCCGCATGAGGCTACCTGGCTGGCTTGGCCTCACTACCGCGACGACTGGCCGGGAAAGTTTGAACCGATTCCGTGGGTCTACGCGGAAATCATCCGCCAGTTGGCTCGGCACGAACGTGTCGAGGTAATCGTCAACGATGTGGCGTCGGAAAAACGCGCTCGTAAAGTCCTCGACCGCGCTAATGCGCTCTGCGATAACGTTCGCCTCCACCGTTGGCCTACGAACCGGGTCTGGACGCGCGATTCCGGCTGCACATTTGTAACGACGCGGCTGTCCCCATGCGAGCTTGCCGCGGTCAAGTGGCGTTTCAATGCATGGGCCAAGTATCCGAACTACCAGAGCGACGAAAAAGTCGGCAGCCTCATGGCAAAGGCTGCTAGTGCCCGCGAACTCCGCCCAACCTTCGGCAAGCAGCGCGTGGTCCTCGAAGGCGGATCCATTGACGTCAATGGTCAAGGCACTTTGCTCACTACGGAGGAGTGCCTGCTTAGCAAAGTCCAGCAACGCAATCCAACGATGAAACGCGGAGATTACGAAAAGGTCTTTGCGGATTATCTTGGAATCAAGAACGTGATCTGGCTGGGCTCCGGCATAAGTGGCGACGACACTCACGGCCACGTGGACGACATCACTCGTTTCGTCGCTCCCGACACGGTGGTGACCGCCGTTGAGGCTAACCCCGACGATCCCAACTATGAGCCGTTGCGAGAGAACATCCGCCGTCTGCGGGCCGCCGCCGATCAAGATGGAAAGTCTCTCGCACTTATCGAACTTCCCATGCCCGCTCCGGTTGTTTTTGAAGGACGCCGCCTGCCTGCCAGTTACGCCAATTTTTATATTGCCAACGGTGTGGTGCTAGTCCCGGTCTTCAACGATGCCAACGACCGCATTGCCCTCGACACGCTGGCTGATGTATTTCCTGACCGCGAAGTCGTCGGAATTTACTCGGGCGATCTGATCTGGGGATTTGGCGCGATGCACTGCATGACGCAGCAGCAGTCCAGGGCTTAGCAATTAGCACTCAGCCGTCAGCATTCAGTCAGGTGGGTTTGTGGGAACAATTAAGCAGAGGAGCGCACTCGCTAAGTGCTGATTGCTGCTTTCTCATTTCTTATACTGCGTCGGTTGGGGGCCCTTCTCGAGCATCTCGCGGTTCCAGATGGCGCCTTCGCGGGTATAGCTGGCGAGCTCGAAGTCCTGGGTTAGTTCCAGTGCGTCTACCGGGCAGGCGTCTTCGCAGAGTCCGCAAAACATACAGCGGCTGAGGTCGTAAGTGAAGTTCGTGAGTTCTTTGCGGCGGGTCTGTTCGTTGCGCGCGCTGGTGACTACGATCAGATTCTCCGGGCATGCCAGCGCGCACAAATCGCAGGCAATGCACATGGTCTCGTTGGTGTCGGGATTCACGTTCAGCCGCGGCGCGCCGCGATAGCGCTCGGCTACCTGCGGCCGCTGCAGGGGATACTGTTCGGTATAAATCTCCCTCGGGTCCTGATAGCGAAACGTAACACTCAGGCCCTGAAGTAAGTCCAGCAGGAAAACTTTGCGCAGCAGCTTCGGAATCTCCATGACGAAGTAAGCATACCATCAACCCGAAATCCCAGAAACTCCCGGTGGAATCCCCATCATCGACACAGGCGTGGGCCCTCAGGCTCGTGTGGCGCGTTTACAATGGTCTGGCCAACAACCGATGACCAGCGACGAGCGACAATCAGCCGCATCTGACGAGCTTTGGATGGAAGAGGCTCTACGAGCTGCGCGACGGGCGCTCGACGCAGGAGAGGTTCCGGTAGGCGCGATCGTCGTGTGTGGCGGCGAGATAATCGGTCGCGGATGGAATCGCAACCTCACTGACTCCGATCCCACCGCCCACGCCGAAATCATCGCTCTGCGCGAAGCTGGGGCAAACCTCGGCAACCATCGTATGGGAGACTGCGAGCTGTTCGCTACGATTGAGCCGTGTCCCATGTGCGCCGGCGCCTTGGTTTATGCTCGCGTCAAACGATTGGTATACGGGGCGGATGATCCGAAAGCTGGAGCAGTCCATTCGGTCATGGCGGTGCTAAACCATCCGCAGTTGAATCATCGAACGGAAGTCCGTGGAGGCGTGTTAGCGGGACGATGCGCCGAGCTGTTGCAGGCGTTCTTTCGAAGCCGCCGCGGGGAAGACGCTCGAACTGGATCGCAAAAGACACTTTGAAACCTCGGCCTGAAAGGCTCGTTTGTGATCGAGATTGCCATGAGTTTTGCGGCGGCCCTATCCAGGGTTAGAATGGCGCTATGAAGCCGCTCCGCCTCCGCGGAACCGCCCGGGCCTACCTGATGTCGATTGCCTTTTGGTACGGGATTGCGCTGCTCATGGGCCTGCAATATAGGCCTCTCAACCGACAAAATCTTTGGTCCTCGTTGATCGAGATGCTGATTCAGGCTGGAGCTCACGCTTTTCCTTTCGCCTTGTGGACGCCGCCTATTTTCTACGTGGTTGCGAAGTACATTAGCTTTTCGAGAAATCGTTTTCGGTACGTGCTACTGTGGCTCCTCGGGGCGGTGCCCTTCGTACTGTTTTACTCGGGGATGGTCCTGCTGCTAACCCCGCCCTACGATGATGCGCTACAGAAATACGTTTCGTGGTCCATCCATTCATGGCTGGAGATTACTCGATCAGGATTTGCGGACGAAACATTCTTCTTCCTCGCCATCGTCGTGGCCGCCCACGCTTACGAATACTTCAAGCGTGTGCGAAGGCAGGAGGCTGAAAGATATGAGTATCAGCAGGCGCTGGCTGCCAGCGAACTGCAGGCGCTCAAGATGCAACTTCATCCGCACTTTCTTTTTAATACCCTGCATGGGATCGCAACCCTGGCTGAAACTGACCCCAAGAGCGCCAAGGCCATGATCGTAAAGCTGTCGAATCTCTTGCGGACAGCACTGGACCGCGACGGCTCGGATCTAATTCCGCTCGAGGGTGAACTAAGGTTTGTGAGGGAATATCTCGATCTTGAAAAGATGCGCTTCGGGAGCCGGCTCAAGATTGATTGGCAGATCGCCCCCGAGACCTGCCGATTGCTGGTGCCGCAGATGATCCTTCAGCCATTGGTAGAGAATGCAATTCGGCACGGCGTTTCCTCATCACGCGAGGGCGGATGGGTCGAGGTGACGACAAGTGCAAGCAATGGGATACTCAACATC
Organism: Acidobacteriota bacterium; assembly: GCA_013288805.1. GTDB lineage: Bacteria > Acidobacteriota > Terriglobia > Terriglobales > Acidobacteriaceae > JABDBE01. The sequence continues at coordinate 19,688 of JABDBE010000006.1, read as the reverse complement.
CGGGTGCGCAATAGTGTTGGTGGCGAGACGTCCAACGGAACCGGCGTGGGGTTGAGAAACGTTGAAGCCCGTTTGAAGTATCTGTATGCCGGTGATGCGAGCCTGCGTCTTACGGTCGCAGAGGACCGCACTGCCTCAGCGAGTTTGGTCTTGCCGGCCTTGAATTCCCAGCCTGCCAGCGTGCCCGGGCGCCACGTCCAGAATGTCCTTGAGGAGGAGGACCGGTTATGCGCGTTCTCATCGTCGATGACGAACCCTTAGCGCGCACGGCCTTGGCGCAGATTTTGGCTGCCCGGTCCGATGTCGAGCGTTTTGATTCGGCTAGCGACGCCATCGAAGCTCAGGAGCGCCTATCCAAACACAGCTACGACGTAATGCTGCTCGACATCAGTATGCCCGAGCTATCGGGTCTCGAATTATTGGGCCGTCTACAGCAATATGGGCGACCGTTGCCCTCCGTCGTCCTAGTAACTGCGCACGCCCAGCATGCAGTGGCTGCCTTCGAAAAGCATGCCGTCGACTATGTGTTGAAACCTTTTTCAAGTGAACGCGTGAACCAGGCTCTGGAGTTTGCCTTTCGAAGGACGGCGAGCGAACGGGCGGCAAGATTTGTCGAGTTGATGCCCCATCTGCCGATGCTGCAGCAAAAATCTCCCAAGATTGCAATAAAGAGCAACGGGAGAATCCTCTTCATCGATCCTCGTGATTTAGTTGCGGTGCAGGCAGAGGGTAATTATGTTTTGCTCCAACAGGAGGCGGGTTCGTATTTGTTGCGAGAATCGATTTCGACGATTGCGGAGGATCTCAAACCATATGGATTCGTTCGAATTCATCGGTCGGTGTTGGTGAATGCCTCTTTCGTACAAGAGATCCGTCCGTGCGCCACCGGGGAGTACGAACTTCGCGTGAGAGGCGGGAAAGAATACACCGTCACGCGAACCTACAAGAAGAATCTCAGAGCGCTGGCGCGGTTCTGGATGGGAACTGGAACCTTCCTTGCCGATTGAACAGTGATTCCTACGGGGTCCGCCCAGGCCGGACTCCAAGATTTCGCGGGCGAGCTACGGATTCCGCACGAAGCCGTGAAAAGCACCGTTCGCGTCAATTTCGTATCCCGTGATCGAACCCTCTGCGTTATTGAGCACCGGGAGCGTCCCCTGACCCGCACCTGTGCCTGCGCCGGGAGCGTCGAAGGTAATGATGGCCCCGTGGCGACCAAGCAAAAAGCCGTGGCTTACACTGCTGCTGTCAATGTAACTTCCCGTGATCGCTCCCTCAAAATTAAGTCCTTCCGGCAGGGTACCCTGGCCAGGGCCTGTGCCTGCGCCGGGAACATCGAATGTAGTGATTGTGCCGCCCGAAGCTCGCACGAATCCGTGAAGCACATTATTTGAGTCAACGAACACTCCTGGAATCGTTCCCGCCGGGTTGAGACCATCGGTGTCGGTGCCCTGGCCTGCGCCTGTCCCTGCACCTGGGGCCTCGATATCGGCGATGGTGCCCTCAGGAGCGCGCACGTATCCGTGCAGCGCATTGTTCGAGTCAATGTAAGCTCCTGTCAGCGCTCCCTCGGGATTGAGTCCAATCCCTGACGACGTACCGGTGCCCTGGCCAGCGCCGGTGCCTGCGCCCGGTACATCGAAAGTCGTGAAGGCGCCCGCCCTCGTCCGCAGGTACGCGTGAGCTACACCATTTGAATCGTAGCCATAGCCCGCGATTGTTCCTGCCGGGTTGATGTTGAGGGCCAGCGTACCCTGCCCGGAACCTCTGCCAGCGCCGGGCGCGTTGAAGGTTGTGAACTGGCCGTTGCTCGCGCGCACGTAACCGTGCATCACTCCGCTCCCGTCGATGAAATACCCCACGATCGCGCCTGCTGGGTCGAGGCTGAAAGCGAAAGTGCCCTGTCCCGACGCTGTGCCCGCGCCCGGAGCGCTGAAGGTAGTAAAGCCGTTGTTCCTGCTGCGCAAAAATCCGTGGGCCACACCGCTTGAATCGATGTAGTAGCCGTAGGTCGTCCTCTCCAGGTTGATGCCCTCTGCAAGCGTGCCTTGACCCGCAGCTGTGCCTGAGCCGGGGGCGTCGAAGGTGATAATTTTCTGAGCACTCGCAAAACTACAAGCCAGAGGTATTAGACACGCTATCTTTAAGACCTGCCGTCGGTTCATGAGCATCCTCCTCAGTTGAAGTGAATTAAAAACGGGTTGGCCTTGCTGGAATTTCTCGGGATATGGCGTGCACATGCGATGTAAAACGAAACTTACCGCGACTCCTACATTCGCTTGGCCTGCTCCCTAGCATGGCCAGCGGTGCATCCGAGCTGGGCGTACCGCACAGTTTTCCTCAGCGGTGCCGAGATGCATCCGTCTTGCCATCCACTGGATTGAGCGCACGGGTTCCGGCCAGAATTACAAAACAGAAGAAATCAGGGGTGACTCTACAACGACGAGCTGCAGACATACGTGGTTCACAATCGAGTGCGAATCAGCGATTGTTCAGGTGTCAATAGAATCAGGCGCTCATCTATGAGAAATGCAAATTCTGGACGGCGGGGTCTACCGAAAACTGTAAGTTATTGACATCAGCCGGACTTAACTGGCGGAGAGAGAGGGATTCGAACCCCCGATACCCGTAAAGGTATACACGCTTTCGAGGCGCGCGCCTTCAGCCACTCGGCCATCTCTCCGCGCCACTGGTCGATTCGATCTATTTTCATTTTATCAGGGAAGCTCTCGGCCACATCGGCCCGAGCTAAATAGGAGATGAGGATCTGGAGTGCGGGCAAAGGATGGGCCGCGGGGGCCCACCCTTTGCGTTGGATCCGGTCTTACATACACGGCGGCCCTGCATCGGTCGTGAAAGTGTTGTTATCAGAAAACCAACCGTTGACGGCGATAGAGGGTGCGCCGAAGAACCAGGAGAAGAACGCCAACTCCTGCAGATGGTATGCGTAGCCGTTGGGCATGGTCACTGTCGGGATGTCGGTCCCTGTTAACGGATCGCCCACCTCAAGGTTGTTCTGGCAACCCGTTTGTTGTCCGATATGCCCCCAAGCGGGCACGGGATTGTTTCCGAAAGGATCGTTCATCCACTCCGCTACCTCGTGCGCAGAGACCGAGGTATCAAAGATCGTGGCTCCAAACACGCCAGTTGTGTCGAAATCCATCGGCGAATAAGTCTGAATGGGTAAGCTGGTGGTGCCGTGGTAGCCCAGAATGCAGCAGGTGTTGATGTTGGTGACCGGAGAAGCCATCACAACGTTCGCGAGGAGGAAAATGGGCAGCGAGCCGGGATTTACTCCTTGCGAATAGAGCGCAGGGATGATCGTACTGTCCAAATACGCGTCGAACCAGTTGATGTCGATAATCCCCAGCGGTGCGCAGAAGGGCGGATTGCCAAGGGAGTTGGTAGCCAAGGCCAGGCCGTCGGCTGCCGGCACGTTGATATAGACCGTGTGGGTAGTCGTGACCGGGTGGAGCATTACATGGTAATCATTCTTCTGGGTGCCGTAGAGCCAGAAATTGGCCCGCTGGAAGGCATCCACGTATTGCGTGGTTCCCACGTGGGTGCCGCCAAATGTAAAGCTCGCCGACTGAATGATGGGTGACTGCCGATACAGAGTCAGCGGAACATCGTTCGGCGCAGTCAGGCACGCCGTGTTTGCCACTGTGGGGTTGAGGGTGGTCACGCCGGGCTTGGTGGTAACTTTACCGGTCTTGAAATTAACGTGAGTTCCAATCAAGTTGGTCGTAATTACCACGGGAACAATCTGGGTCGGCACGTTGACATGCTGATTTCGTTCTTCGCCAAAGGGATTGCGTCCTACCATCACGCCAGAGTAGTTATTGTGGTCTCGGGTTGAGGAAACATTGAAGGTCCACAAAGGGAGCATGGAGCTGTTTGGGCTGCGCTGGCTCAACGCCCTACCCGAATGAGGCATAACAGTGGTGTAGGCTCTGAGTCTCGCGTGATCTTGCGCAGCAGGATCCTGCGCATAAGCTACGGTCGTGGCAGCAGACCACAAAAGTGTGGCCGAGAAGAAAAGCAATAACGCTTTGCGTTCCATTGGACACCTCGTGAGTTTGTCGACTTCGGATACGCTTTCCAGAAGTCCGTCTGAGCAACGGACAATTTTCTCCCGGTGGCAGGCGTAGTCACAGGAGATGACCGGGGGAGCACCCGGGCGGACAGAATTATATACCCGAATCGCGCACAGGGAGAGCGGAAATCCGACCAGGCGGTTGGACCGTCTGGCAGAGCCGTTCTAGCCTGGTCCTATTTCACGAACGTCAGGCCATGCGGCACAGCCCAGCGGAAGATGTAGGCATAGAGCATGACGATAATTCCAACGATGGCCCCTAGAGCTACCGAATGCCAAACCACAAAACGAAAAATGATTCCTTCGTTACCGACTTGTTCGGTGGCAGCCGTGGCAATCGTAATGGATTGTGCATCGACCATTTTCCCCATGACTCCGCCGGCGCTATTGGCCGCGCACATAAGAACCGGGTCGATGCCGAGCTGCTGAGACGTGATTCGCTGCAAACTTCCAAAGAGCGCGTTGGAAGCCGTATCGCTGCCGGTGAGCGCAACTCCCAGCCAGCCCAGAAATGTGCCGAAAAATGGATAGAGCCACCCTGTGCGGGTGAAGGCAAGACCCAGCACCGCGTCCAGGCCCGAATACCGGGTCACGTAGCCCAGACCCAGCATGAATGAGATCGCGATCATCGCCAGCCTCATTCGCACCAAGGTGCGCCAGAAAACTTTCAGGAGTTGAAGCGGCCGCAGGCCCAACAGAAGTCCGGAGACGATCGCGGCGAAGAAACAGCCGGTCCCAGTTGCCGACAGCCAGTTGAAATCGTATCTCGCTGGCTCGGCAGTGGGCTTGGTCACGACCGGCGCGGCGCGATATACCGCGTTGTGTAGATAAGGCACATCCCAACCAGCCGGACCTGGTCGAGGTTTGCCATCTGGCAGCACAACCCGAAAAGCGGGCGTAGTGGCTCGGTTCATCGCGAGCTTAATCGATGGAAGCCCCCACAGCAGCACAAAGACGGACAGGATGGCAAAAGGCATCCACGCTCTCAAGACTTGCCCCAGGCTGTAAGGATGCACTTTCACATATCCGTCAAACTTCTCTGCCGTCCACTCCCCGCCAACCTGGTCCGCGATCTCGGAGGCGGGTGGCGGCAGAGCGATTGCGTCTTGGTCGTAATCGAAGCGCCAGATCTTTTTCGGTTTCCAAAAGCGAAGGAAGAGTACAACAGCAATGATCGAGACCACGCCGCCCATGATGTCGACTAGGTTGCTATCGACATAGTTCGACCAAAAGAACTGGGTGAGAGCAAACGAGAATCCGACCACCAGAATGGCAGGAAGCACCTCGAAAGTTTCCTGCCAACCCACCATGGTACGCACCAGCCAGAATGGAACAATGACTGCTGTAAAAGGAAGGATGCGGCCAATCATGGCGTTGAGATCAGATTCAGGTAGAGCGGTGACGGCCGCAAGGGTGTGAATTGGCGTGCCGATGCCGCCCCACGCTACCGGCGCGGTATTGGCAATTAAATTCAACGCAGCCGCGTGAAAAGGCCTGAACCCGAGCCCGATCATAAACGCCCCGGCTATAGCCACGGGCGCGCCGAAACCGGCCGTGCCTTCGATGAAAGCTCCGAAACAAAACGCGACCAACAGAACTTGCAACCGGCGGTCGGCAGTGATTCCAGCAATCGATTCCTTCATGATTTCGAACTGCCCGGTCTCGACCGAGATGTCATACAGATAGACAGCGGCAAGAACGATCCATGCGATCTTAAGCAGACCGAAGGCCACGCCATATCCGAAGCTCATTGCGGCCAGGGCCAGTGGCATCTTGAAAAACAGAATTGCAACTGCCATCGCCGTCAGAGCGCCTGCGATGGCGCACCAGTGTGGCTTCACCTTGAATCCGGCCAAGAGACTAAAGAGCACGACGATCGGAAGCCCGGCCACCAGCGTGGAGAGCCACCACTGACCAAACGGATCGTAGGCTTGGGTCCAATGCATGACCTGCTCCCTTCGCGAAGACAGCGCGCCGCTTGATTAGACTGCGAAATTATCTATCCAGAAACGCTTTACAAAGTGCTTGCCGCAGGCATCAACTCCACTCCCAGCTCTTTGGAATATTCACGTACGAACGATCCAGAGCTGCGATGGACGGGCAGCCGAGCAGGCGTAGCGTACGATCCACGTCAGTTCGTAAAATCTCAATCGCACGCGTCACGCCAGCTTCACCAGCCGCCGCGAGGCCGTAGGCATACGCCCGACCGCACAAAACAACGCGCGCGCCCAGGCAGATGGCTTTGATCACATCGGTGCCTCGACGAATACCTCCGTCCATGAGCACTTCGACTTGTCCGTTCACGGCTTTTACAACTTCGGGCAAGGCTCTCAGCGAAGCTGGAACACAATCAAGTTGCCGTCCACCGTGATTCGAAACCACCACGGCCGCTGCGCCCTCATCGGCAGCGCGACGAGCATCGTCTCCGGTCAGGACACCTTTAACCACGATCGGTCCGCGCCAGTGCTCACGAATCCAACGCAAGTCATTCCAGGTAACTGCCGCACGGGCCAAGGCCGCGTTGATGTCGACTAGTGTCATCGGTCCCTGCCCGGGAATGACGACATTCGGAAGTCCGGGCAAGCCGCCATCGCGCAGAAAGCTGAACAGCCATCCTGGGTGCATCAGTAAGTGTGGGAGAAAAGGGATTTTCGCCAACAGGCCGCCACTGATTAACTCCTTCGTGCCATTGCGGAAATCCCGCTCCCGCATACCGGACACCGGCGTATCAATGGTGAGCACCAAAGCGGAGAATCCGGCGGCCTGCGCCCTTTCGATCACAGCCTCGGCTGCGCTGCGACCACCCATCAGATATAGCTGATAGAACACCGGACCGCTGGATGCCGCTTTGACATCCTCGAGCTTGTGCCCGGAAATGGTGGACAGAATGTAAGCAGTGCCCGCCGCGCCGGCCGCCCGCGCGGCTGCGACTTCCCCACCTGGATGCATCAGACGGCTGTAACCGACAGGAGCGAGCAAAAACGGTAGCGAAAGATTGAAGCCCAGAACCTGCGTACACAGCTCACAACTTTCGGGGACAACGGCATGACGTGGGCGGAAGGTAATGTCCTCGAAAGCACGGCAGTTCTCGCGGAGCGTAACCTCGCCCTCGGCGCCTCCGTCCAGATAGTCGAAAACTGGCTTGGGCAGCCGGCAGCGCGCAATGGGACGAAAATCCTCGATGCTCACCACGCGGGGAGAGGCGACTGCACGGGATGCTCTGGTCATCGGCGATTCCAGTAGCTGCAATTCCTCAAAACAGGCTAGCTATGTTAACACCGGAAAACGAAAGAAGAGAAAACCGAACAGTTAGATGTCAATCCGCACGTCCGTGTGCCGCTTCACGTACCAGCACGGGGCGTAGCCGAAGTGAGGAAACAGCGAACGAACGCATACCTGGTTTTCTGGCGGGGGATAGTCGTATTCTGTCCTGCCATTCTTTTGCTGAATCGCATAATAGGGCTGGATGGTCACCGTAGAAAACGGATCGCGGCCTTGGGGAATCTTAAAGCGGACAACAAGATAGTCGCCGGCGTATGTGAACGACGCCAGTAAAACGGCAGCGCCAGCAATGCGGAGGAGTATGCCTTTCAACCGTGTTTCCCTAACCTGCCGTGACCTGGTGTCGTTTCTTGAAACGGTGCAAACTCCGATCCTTGCCGAGCGGTATTCCTCTTACCCAGTCGAAATCAGCAGGGTTAGCGCGTTGAAAATAATGTCCACGTGGCGAACGCCGGACTTCGTCGTCGCGAGATCATAAAGACATTTGGCGATTGCGTTTTTCTCGGCAGTCAGGGCCATGCCATCTTCATCGGCGGTGAGCGCGATCACCGCCGTGCCGTAGCCCTTCGCCATGTGCAACGCTTTTGAGGTACGCTTCTCGCTGCCCTGTAGGTCAGCAAACATTCGACGATTAAGTGGGCCGGGTCCTCGGTGGGGGATCGGCGTATCTTGCTTTCGCACCGAAACTGAAAACCCTAAACCCCTGGAACCGGCAATGCCGGTGCGCCATCCGCCACCTCAGCTTGATTGAATACCGCGTTGGCCCCCATGTGTGCTGGCCGGGGGGCCAGCATCTGTTCTTTGCGGTAAACCAAATTGCTGGCGTTAAAGCTGGCGAGTTCGAAACCATGCCCGTGAGTGATCGCATCCGTGGGGCACGCCTCGACGCAATATCCGCAGAAGATACATCGATTGTAGTCGATGTTATAAACCTTGGCGTAGCGCTCCGCTCCGCTCACCCGCTGCTCGGCTGTGTTCTCCGCCGCCTCGATGTAAATGCAATTCGAGGGGCAAGACGCCGCGCACAGGAAACAGGCAACGCATTTCTCCAATCCATTCTCGTCACGCTGCAGGACGTGAACGCCGCGAAAACGCTCTTGAAACTTGGCGCCGCGAAGCGGTCCCGGCCCGTCAGGATAGTTCTCTACTTGCGTGGGTTGGAACATCTCCATGAACGTGATGCTCATGCCCTTGGCGATGGCCGCAATGTTCTTCAAGACTGGCATACACACTTAGTATATCGGAAGCCGTATCCCAGCCGCAGGATTGGCCAGCAAATGGCGCTTGCGGCGTGCCGGGAGGCGGAATTTGGCAGCGCAGTGACGGGCTATGCTAGGTTAGGTCTCAACTGCTCGCAAAGGCTCTGACAGCCTGCGCATAAGTTGCGAAAAGCCTGGAAGGTCTAGCGATTGAGGGCCGTCCGACAAAGCTCGCTCGGGGCAAGGATGAACTTCGACCATCAACCCATCGGCTCCGAGAGCCGCCGCCGCGCGAGACATGGGAGCAATCAGGCTGGGGCGGCCGGTTCCATGCGAAGGGTCAGCAATCACCGGAAGATGAGTTAATTCCCGGGCCAGCGCGATCGATGCCAGATCCAGCGTGTTCCGAGTTTCCGTTTCAAAAGTCTTGATGCCGCGCTCGCACAGAACAACATTGGGGTTCCCGCCCGCCACGAGGTACTCTGCCGCCAGGAGCCACTCCTTCACACTGGCCGAAGGGCCGCGCTTCAAAAGCACCGGCTTGTCTACTTTCGCCAGGCGGCGCAGCAATGCGAAATTCTGCATGTTGCGCGCGCCGACTTGCAAGAGGTCGGCATGTTCGCAAATCACGTCCACATCTTCGGTGCTCATGACCTCAGTGACGACCGGAAGACCAGTCTCTTGGCGCGCTTCCGCAAGCAGCCACAACGCTTCCACACCCAAGCCCTGAAATTCATAAGGAGAAGTGCGCGGCTTGTAAGCACCCCCGCGGAGCAATCGAGCTCCCCCAGCCTTCACGGCGCGCGCCGTCGAAAAGAGTTGCTCTCGCGATTCGACTGAGCACGGACCCGCAATCACGACGAAGCTTCCGTCTCCGATCTGCACTCCACCGACGTTGACAACAGTACGATGAGGCTTCACCTGGCGGCTTACCAGCTTGAAGGGCTGCGCGATCGCCACCACGCCGTCGACTCCAGGAGCTGCCGCGAGCGCCTCCAACTCGTGCCGGCGTCCGCCACTGCCCACTGCGGCGACGATGGCGCGCTCTTCGCCTCGCGTGAGGTGCGCCTGATATCCCGCCTCCTTCACGCGATCGATCACGTGTTGGAGCTCAGCTTCCGTCGCGCGCTCCCGCATGTTGATTATCATGTGGCTTCCGTTTCTCTTTCGACGGCACTTACTCAGCCGACTAAACGCCCCACAAGCACTGGTCAGGATCGTTGTGCAGCGTGTGATCAGCACCTGTGAGCCAATCTTCTCGCGCAGGGCTGCATACATCGATCGCGACGACATCTTCCAACACCTCGGACGAATGTTCCGCTCCCGGAGTAATGGTCAACATTTGATTGGGCCGCAGCATGACGTCCCCGGTAACAAAGTGAAATCGCCAACACCCTTTCAACAGAATGATGACTTCTTCATTCTCGTGACGATGGGACCGGGTGGATGAACCCTTGGTGACCTCGAGCCGGGCGATGCTCATCTTCTCTCCTTGCGCAACGGTGCGCCGGTACAGTTCTGTCACCGCCTCTGGTTGCATTAAATTCCAGTCGTATACATGCATGGGTTCTACCTCTCCTTCTCAATCCGCGCCGCTCGAGACGAACTCGGCCGTTGGCTGAGAGGTTTTCTCCGGACTCCCGTCCGGCGTAATCCGCACCGGGTCCAAGAACGTCATGAGCTCGCGCAAGCGTCCTCCTACTTGCTCGATGGGATGAGTTTGCTCACTCTTGCGGGTGGCGTTGAACCACGGACGTCCCGCTTCGTCTTCCGCGATCCACTCGCGGGCGTATTCACCGCGCTGAATCTCGCCCAGCATGCGTCGCATGGTCTTTCGCGTTTCGTCAGTGATCAGCTGCGGGCCGCCAGTGTAATCGCCGTGCTCGGCAGTGTCGCTGATGGAGTACCGCATGTAGTTCAAACCGCCGCGATACATCAGATCCACAATCAGCTTGAGTTCGTGCATGCACTCGAAGTAAGCGATCTCAGGTTGGTAACCCGCTTCGACGAGAGTTTCAAAGCCAGCCTTGACCAGCGCGCTCACGCCGCCGCAGAGCACGGCCTGCTCACCGAAGAGATCGGTTTCGGTTTCCTCGCTGAATGTAGTCTCGATGACCCCGGCTCGTGTGCATCCCAGCGCTTTTGCGTAGGAAAGAGCTAAAGCCTTCGCCGAGCCGCTCGCATCTTGATAGACAGCCAGCAAGCCAGGGGTTCCACCGCCGTCGATAAAGACTTCGCGCACACGATGGCCCGGAGCTTTCGGGGCAATCATGATTACATCCACGTCAATAGGCGGTTGGATGGTCGCGAAGTGGATGTTAAAACCGTGGGCGAAGAAAAGCGTTTTCCCCGCAGTCAGGTTGGGTGCAACGGCATCCCGGTAAATGGCCGGCTGCGTTGTGTCGGGCGCAAGAAAAACGATGACATCTCCCCAGACCGCAGCTTGAGTAGGGGAGACCACGCGAAGTCCTTCAGCCTCAGCCCGGGCGCGTGATTTGCTTGTCTCGGAAAGCGCCACCACGACTTCGACTCCGCTGTCGTGAAGATTGAGAGCATGTGCGTGACCCTGTGAACCGTATCCGATCACCGCGACTTTCTTGCCCCGAATGAGCGCCAGGTCGGCATCGTTGTCGTAATACATTTTTGCCATCGTTATTCTCCTTTGACCTTTGTTTTTCGAGCCCTGATGGGGAAACTTGATTCGTTATTGACAGCATCGTCCCTCTTCGTCCGACGGAACGTGATCGGCATTTCCCGCGCCGTGAGCCGGCGGATCGAGCACTTTCAAAAGCCTTGCTACGAGCCGCTCGCGGCCTCCAATCATGTGCAGACCACTCTCTCGTTGATGTTCTTCCAGGGTTTTTTCCAACTTCTCTTTCAGGTTTTCCATACTTACCTCCACAAATGATTACTAAACCGAATACGACACCGATTCGTCCTCCAACGAATCGTCTTGACCTGATGCGTTTGCGGAAGCTTCAGGTCTGGGGCCACGTGTCATGGCGACGCGGCCAGTTCGCGCCATTTCAAGAATGCCGTAGCCCCGCAATATCTCGACCAGGCCGTCGATCTTGTCCTCGGCACCGGTAGTTTCAATCACCAACGACTCGCTATTTACGTCCACGATGCGGGCGCGAAAGACATGCGTCAGTTGCATGATCTCGGCGCGTGTTTCCGGGGTCGCTGCCACTTTGATCATGGCCAGATCGCGAAACACCGACGGAGTCGATGTGACGTTTTCGACGCGTTGCACGTGTACGAGCTTGTACAGATTGGCTTCAATCCGAAGAGCGCCGGCTTCGTCGGTATCGACTACTATGGTCATGCGCGAGACACCGGGCTTCTCCGTGTGACCGACCGTGAGCGACTCGATGTTGAAACCGCGCCGCCGAAAAAGCGATGCCACCCGGTTCAGCACTCCGGGCTTGTTCTCGACCTGGACAACCAGTGTCATCAGCATGTTTCCTCACAAGTCCTGCGCAGTTTCAACCAATGGACTGGGACGACGAATCATGGCGTGAAGATCGGCGCCTGCGGGCACCATCGGGAAGACCGAGTCCTCCTGCTCCACGCAAAAGTTGATCACGTACGTACCGCGATGTTCACGCGCCTTGCGGATCGTTGGAACTACTTCGGCGCGCTGCCGTACGGCCGCTCCGGGCAAGTCAAACGCCGCAGCGAGCTTCACGAAATCCGGGCTATAAAGCGGCGTCGCTTTGTATCGTCGTTCGTAGAAAAATTCCTGCCATTGCCGTACCATGCCCAAATAACCGTTGTTGATAATCGCAACTTTGATATCGAGGCGTTCCTGCACGATGGTGGCGAGTTCGGCCATGGTCATTTGAAAGCCACCGTCGCCAGCCACGACCCACACTTCCGCGTCAGGCCGAGCGAACTTGGCTCCGATCGCGGCGGGCAAGGCGAAGCCCATCGTGCCTAAACCGCCAGAAGTGATCAAGGTTCGTGGCTGGTCGTGTTTGTAATATTGCGCTTCCCACATTTGGTGTTGGCCGACATCCGTGACTACGACGGCATTTCCACCCGTCTCGCGCCATAGGTCATTCACCACGTGCGCGGCGTAGAGATGGCCGTCGTCCGGCAAGTTCTGAATGTCGCGTACTGCCGAGTCGCCTTTCAGTTCCTGAATTCGCGACAACCACGGCTCACGATTCCCTGCATGAACTCGAGGTAGCAGGTCGCCGAGCACCTGGCGCAAATCTCCGATGAGTGCCACGTCAATCTTGACGTTCTTATTAACCTCGGCTTGATCGATTTCGATGTGGATCTTCTTCGCCATCGGTGCGTACGTTTTGAGATTGCCGGTGACGCGATCGTCGAACCGCATGCCCAATGCGAGCAGTAGATCCGCTTCCTGAATTGCCGTGTTGACCCAGGCCTCGCCGTGCATGCCCATCATCCCAAGGTTCAGCGGATGCGACGCCGGGAAAGATCCAATGCCAAGCAGCGTCATCGCGACCGGAACCTGCGCCCGTTCCGCGAAGGCGCGCACCTCGTGCATCGCCCCGGAGAGCAAAATGCCGTGTCCCGCCAGGATCACAGGCCGCTTGGCATGATTGATCAACTCGAGCGCGTCGCTATATTGCGGCGCGGCCGAACTGGCTGCGAGACAGCAATTGCGGTGTCCGGGCTCAGCCTCATCCCAATCGAATTCGCAACTTGCCTGTTGGGCATCTTTGGTGACATCGATGAGAACCGGCCCGGGTCGGCCCGACTTCGCCAACCAGAAAGCTTCGCGCATCGCGGGGCCGAGATCTTCGGCTCGCGTGATGAGATAGTTATGCTTCGTGATCGGCAACGTGATGCCAGTGATGTCGGTCTCCTGAAAGGCGTCGTAACCGATCAGCTTGCTGCCGACCTGCCCCGTGATGCACACGATCGGTGACGAATCCATCATCGCTGTGGCAATGCCAGTGACGAGGTTGGTCGCGCCCGGCCCAGAGGTGGCGATGGCGACTCCGACCCCGCCGCCGGCGCGAGCATAACCGTCCGCCATGTGCGCCGCGCCTTGTTCGTGGCGCACCAGCACGTGATGAATTTCCGGATACTTACAAAGCGCGTCGTAAGCGGGCAGAATCGCTCCGCCGGGATATCCGAAGATGTGCTTCACACCTTCCCGCTTAAGGCATTCCCAGATAATCTCTCCACCGGTTTTCTTCATGAGTCCTCGCGCACTAATTCGTAACCGCACCCACCGCCGCCGAAGAGACGTGGCGCGCGTATTTCGCCATGACGCCAGTCCGATAACGCGCTTCCGGCGGCTTCCATGACGCCAACCGTTTCTGGATTTCTTCGTCAGAAAGCTCCACGCGCAGTTCACGCCGCCCCACGTCGAAGACAATGACATCACCATCGTGAACCGCGGCAATAGGACCGCCGGAGGCTGCTTCCGGCGCAACGTGACCTGCCATCAAGCCACGCGTGGCCCCAGAGAAACGACCGTCCGTCAGCAATGCCACCGAATCGCCAAGGCCTGCACCCACCAGCGCCGCCGTCACGCCGAGCATCTCGCGCATCCCAGGTCCGCCGCGCGGACCTTCGTATCGGATCACGAGCACATCTCCAGTTCGAATCTGGCCCTGCTGGACGGCTGCGAATGCCGCTTCCTCACTGTCGAAGACTCGTGCCGGTCCGCGATGCTGAAGATGCTCGTGTCCCGCAATTTTGACCACGCATCCTTCGGGAGCGAGATTCCCTTTCAAGATTACGAGGCCGCCAGTCGACTTGAGAGGCCGGTCGAGCGGAAGTACGACTTCCTGCGCCGCTGTTTCGTTCGCGGCTTTTGCCTCATCGCCGATGTTTTTACCGCTGACGGTGAGAGCGCTTCCATGAAGTAGTCCGGCTTCATAGAGCCGCTTCGCGACTAGCCCGGTACCGCCCGCACGATAAAGATCAGTAGCGACGAACCGTCCGCCAGGTTTGAGATCGGCCAACAAGGGCACACGCTCCGAGATCCGATCAAAATCATCTAAAGAGAGGCCCACCCCCGCCTCATACGCGATCGCCAGCAGATGCAAAACAGAATTCGTCGACCCGCCTGTCGCAGCTACGCTCGCAATCGCGTTTTCAAACGCCTCGCGCGTGAGAATCTGCCTAGGCCGAAGACCACTCTTCAACAACTCCATCACTTTCACGCCCGCAGCCTCGGCGACTCCTGGCTTCCTCGCATCCAGCGCTGGAACGCTGGCGCTGCCCATCGGAGAAAGCCCGAGAAACTCGCAGACCATCGCCATGGTGTTGGCGGTGAACTGCCCACCGCATGCGCCCGCTCCCGGACATGCGCTGTTCTCCATCGCCAGCAAATCCGCGTCGCTGATCCGCTTCTGCGCATGCGCTCCGACGGCCTCGTACACATCTTGAATCGTGACGTCATGCCCGTGGTAACTGCCCGGGGCAATCGATCCGCCGTACAACACAAGGCCTGGAATATTCAACCGCGCCAGCGCCATAATTGCTCCGGGGATCGTTTTGTCGCACCCCACCAGCGCAACAATCCCGTCAAACTGATTGCCGCGCGCAACTAACTCAATCGAGTCGGCAATCACTTCACGGCTGACCAGCGACATTTTCATGCCCTCGGTGCCCATCGTGATTCCGTCGGAGATGGAAACCGTGTTGAACTCCATCGGTGTTCCGCCAGCGGACCGAATGCCTTGCTTCACTGAGGCTGCGAGCTCGCGCAGGTGATAGTTGCATGGGCCAATTTCGATCCAGGTGTTAGCTACTCCGATCAGAGGCCGTTTCAGATCTTGATCCGTGAAACCCACCGCCTTCAACATGGCGCGAGCGCCTGCGCGGCTAGGCCCTTGAGTCAGGGCTGCACTGTTGAGTTTGGTTTCGTTCATTCCCCGCTCCATATTCCGTCCGATCAAAAAGCCCGCAAAAAACTTAAGGCCATCATCTTTTCTGGATGATGGCCTCTGGTTCGATCTCTTCTGGGCTACATCATCCGCTGGCTCGGGGTGTTACAGCTACACCCGTAATAATAAAAATCACCAGCAGAATGAGTATCCGAAATAGCTCCGCCCGCAACCGAAGAACAGGTTTCCACGACGACAACAATGCTCGAGCGGGATTTTCCATGTTAAACACGAATGCAGTTACGCTCTTGGAATCCCAATACAATCGCATCTTTCGGGAAAACTGTCAACGCCCTAGTAATAGGTTGTAATCTTAATTTCTCATGGACAACAAAGCCATCGCCGGCATCCTCTACGAAACCGCCGACCTGCTCGAAATCGACGGGCAGGATTCCTTCCGCATACGTTCGTATCGCAATGCGGCCGAGGCCATCGAAGCCTTCCCGCAGCAGATCGCAGACCTGATCGACGAACCTAAGAGGGTTCTTGCCATCCCCGGCATCGGCAAGGGAATGCTGTTGAACCTGCAAGAAATGTTCAAGGAGGGACGGCTCTCGCTGCACGCCGAGATGCTCAAGAAATACCACCCCTCGATGCTCGACCTGCTCAAGATTCAAGGCCTCGGTCCCAAGACCATCGCTCTCATTTGGAGCGCGTATCACGTCTGTGATCCCGAGGGCGTGGAGAAATTAGCCCAGGATGGCAAGATTCGTACTCTGCCCCGCATGGGCGAAAAGCAAGAGCAGAAGCTGCTCAAATCGATTCAGGATTACCGGCGCATTGCTGGGCGCTTCCTTCTAGACACGGCCGAAGCTCAAGCCGGGAAAATCATCGAACATCTGCGCGCTTATCCCGGGATCGAAAACATTACGCCCGCCGGTTCCTTGCGTCGAGGGCGCGAAACCGTCGGCGATCTCGACATTCTGGTAACTGGAAAAGCTTGCTGTGACGATGAAGAACGTCAAGAACTTATTGACCACATCATCAAGCTGCCGGGACTGATGGACATCATTGCACGTGGCGAAAACAAAGTAAGCTTTCGCACGCGCGGTGGAATGCAGGTGGACGTTCGCCTGCTCTCTCCGGATTCCTTCGGCGCCGCCATGCAGTACTTCACTGGCAGCAAGGCCCATAACGTCGCCCTGCGCCAGCGCGCATTAAAGATGGGCTACACCTTAAGCGAATACAGCTTGGCTCAACTGGACAACGAAAAGCCCGTCGCCGGTAAAAGCGAAGAAGAAATCTACGCCAAGCTGAAGCTGGATTACATTCCTCCCGAACTGCGCGAGAACCAAGGAGAAATTGACGCCGCCGAAAAACACACCCTGCCGCTTCTAATTACGCAGGTTGATTTACAGGGCGACGTTCACATGCACACCGTCGAAACCGATGGCCGCAACACGATCGAAGAAATGGCCGAGGCCGCCCGCGCCCACGGATATAAATACATGGCCATTACAGATCATTCGAAGAATTTGGCATTTGCCAACGGGCTCGATGATCAGCGCGCCGTGGAGCACATCAAGCGCATCCGCGCCGCTAACGAGAAGATTGACGGCATTCGCATCTTCGCCGGAATCGAGGTCGATATTCTGGCCGATGGCACCCTGGATCTCTCCGACTCCGTGCTCGAGCAAATGGATCTGGTCATCGCCAGCGTCCATTCTCATTTCAGCCAAAGTTCCGCGGAGATGACCGACCGCATGCTCAAAGCAGTGGAAAATCCCAACACCTCATTCCTTGGACACCCGACCGGGCGATTGCTGCTCCGCCGCGATGCGTATCAGTTCGACGTCGACGCAGTCCTTAAGGCCGCAGCTCAACGAAAGGTTGCGATGGAGCTAAACGCATATCCGGATAGGCTCGACCTGTGCGACCGGCATCTCCGGTTAGCCAAACAATATGGAGCGAAGATCGTGATTAACACCGACTCCCATCACACGTCGCATCTCGATAAGATCCGCTACGGAATCTTGCAAGCTCGCCGCGCATGGTTGACCAAAGACGACGTGCTCAACACGCTTCCCGCCGAACCATTCAGCAAAGCCATGAAGCACGCATGGTAGGCGCGGCACAAAAACGCAAGCCCGCAGTCAAAAAGGCTGCCTTATCCTGGAGCAGCGGCAAAGACAGTGCCTGGACGCTGCATCTCCTCCGGCAATGCTCGGACATCCAGGTAGTCGCATTGATCACCACCTTCAACTCCGAAGCTGACCGCGTAGCCATGCATGCGATTCGAAGGTCGTTGGTCGAAGCGCAAGGCGAGCGCACCGGACTACCACTCTGGGCAGTCGAACTGTCCTGGCCGTGTTCTAACTCGGAATACGAAGATCGGATGCGCGCCGTTTGCCAGCGTGCAACTGCTGAGGGAATTACAGCCGTCGCATTCGGGGACTTGTTTCTTCAGGATGCTCGAGATTACCGGATTCGGCAATTGCAGGGGACCGGGCTCGAGCCGTTATTTCCGGTCTGGCAAATTCCTACAGACCAACTGTCTCGCGAAATAATCGCGGCCGGCGTGAAGGCAAAGATCACGTGCGTCGACCCTTCGAAGCTCGCGAGATCGTTAGCTGGTCAGGACTATGACTTGCGTTTACTGCAAGCCTTGCCTGCTGGAATCGACCCATGCGGAGAGAACGGAGAATTTCACACTTTCGTCTACGATTCCCCGGTGTTCAATCGCCCTATCGAAGTTCGATCCGGCGAAGTAATCGAACACGACGGATTTGTATTTGCCGACTTTCTACTCATGCCCTGAGCTCTCCGCTCGGCCACAATTGTTACAGCACGGTTAAAACTGCCTTCCGTCGGTAGGGATCACAGACGAAACTACAGTCTTCAAATTACAATTGGCTTGCGGTTTGTGCCCCCCAAAACCCAATGGCAAAGACAATTTCCACGCGCAACCTAAAAGCCATCGCCGTCAAGGCGACTGCGAAGAATCACGACCGTCGCAACGGGCGAGGCCACGCCAACATTGCCGCAGCCGTCGCGCCAGCCGTTTCTGCTCTGGACGATCCCGAGCTCTACGTGAATCGTGAGATCAGTCTTCTGGATTTCCAGCGGCGAGTGCTCGAGGAAGCGCAAGACGATACCGTTCCCTTGCTGGAACGGGTTAAGTTCCTGTCCATCGTCGGCTCCAACCTCGACGAGTTCTTCATGGTCCGAGTCGCGGGGCTCAAGCGACAAGTCGAGAAAGGTGTGCTCGAGTGCGGTCCAGATGGCATGACCCCCGCGGCACAGCTCGTCGCTATCCGCGAGCGTATCGCCACCTTATTCCATGCGGCTCACGAGTGCTGGCAGACGCAGGTCATGCCGTCCCTCCGCAAAGCCGGCATCGAGGTCGCCGACTATTCGCAACTGACGCCTGCGCAGCGGTCGGCCTTAAACAGATATTTCCATGAAACCATTTTCCCCACGCTGACGCCCTTGGCGTTTGATCCCGGCCGGCCTTTTCCTCATATATCGAACCTGAGCCTGAACTTGGCTGTGCTGATCCGCGACAAAGACGGCGTTGAACATTTTGCCCGAGTCAAAATACCGAATTCCATTCCTCAATTGGTCGCCGTCAAACTGCTGCCGCGCGAGAAAGGCGCAAACCCGAAGAATCCCCGGCAGTGCTTTATCTGGCTGGAGCAATTGATCATTGCCAACCTGAAGCTGTTGTTCCCAGGCATGAGAATTCTCGAAGCGCATCCCTTCCATGTGACCCGCGATGCAGACACCGCGATCCAGGAACTGGAAGCGGGCGATTTGTTGGAGTCGGTGGAAGAAGGCGTCTGGCAGCGGCGTTTCGCCGACGTCATCCGCCTCGAAGTGAATCAAGCCATGCCGCCGGCAGTGCTTAAAATCCTGATGGAGAATCTTGAAGTCAATGGCGACGATGTCTACCAGATAACCGGACCTCTGGCGCTGACACGGCTTCGATGCCTACCGGCAGCGGATCGTCCCGAACTAAAAGATCCCCCGTTCGTAGCAACGGTTCCTGCTGCCATCGAGTCCGAAGAGGAAAGAGACGATATATTTGCCGCCATTCGCCGGCAAGATATTCTTCTGCACCATCCCTTCGATTCCTTTCAGCCCGTCGTCTCCTTGTTGCGGCAAGCTGCGAAAGACCCGGCCGTGCTGGCGATCAAGGCCACCCTCTACCGCGTGGGCCGAAATGCCCCGGTGGTTGAGGCCTTGCTCGAAGCGGTTGAAAATGACAAACAGGTTGCGGTGCTGGTCGAACTC